>JAUNBF010000118.1 GCA_030527185.1 Planctomycetia bacterium
TTTCCAGTATCCGCCGAGGAAAAAGTAGGAACGGAAATATCTGCGTCTTCTGCGTAATCTGCGGATAAATATTAACGTTGGAAGTGGTTGAAATTGCTGGATTTATCCAAAAATCTGTCTAAAAAATTCGTTTTTCCGTACTTCCTTTTTTTGTCCGCAGATGACGCAGATTACGCAGATGATTTTACTTCCATCTCCATCCTCTGTGGAAAATTTTCTACACTGCCAACGGTTCGGTAGCACCTACTGGCAGTTTGCCGCCAGCCGTGGAGGGGAAACTTTTCTATAGAAAGAGTTCTCCTCTCCTTTCCAAGATTTTATTTGCGGTTACGCTGTTATGATTTTGTTATTTTGCGTTGCTGCACGATTTTTATGAACATTTTACTCTTTTTTGAGAAACTTTTCCTTGACAGAGGAAATTTCCCATGTTATAATGTTAGCGTAGGTTTTGGTCAGCAAAAAATTTTTTCAGGAGAGAGAATCATGAACGTTCTATTTTACCCCCCCCCCCGACTTTAACATTTTTCCCGCGTCGGGGGAGTTTTTTTGGTTTTCTGGCGAGCATGGCTCTACTTTTTCTGTTTTCAGGGCAGGTTTCTTACGCCGGATTGTTGGCGAACTGGAATTTTGACGACGGGTCGCTGGCGGACACTTCCGGGAATGGCAAAACGCTTTTGGTCGACCATGGTTCTGCGGAATATCTGGCCAATGGTACTGGAAATGCCTTGAATGCGAAAGTGGATTCGTTCTACTACGATTTTGGAAACCAAGCTCAGTTGAATCATTTCACCATCTCTTTCTGGGCACAAACGCAAGCCTCGGGGTGGAAGAATTACTGGACGCTCCTTTCCACTATCGAACAAACGGGTACGAATAACGATTCTGCCGGACTTCGGTTCCAAAATGTGGATTCCAGTCCTACAGGAAACGTTCGTGGAGTCACTATTTATAATGGCGGAAGCGGTTATAACGCAATTAGCAATTTAAGCACGCTGTCTGTTGCTTATGATCCTGTGTGGACAATGCCGCGATCGGATTACGATCATTTCGTTTTCACAGTGAACCAGGGGGCGGCCAAACTCTATCTCAACAACACTCAAATCTGGAGCGGAAACTGGACGAATACCAACAAAATTGGACTTTTTTCGCTTGCCGGATGTTACGGCATTGACAATCGGGATATGTCGGCCTATTTCGACAACGTTTCGGTTTACAACCGTGGTTTGACGGCTGCGGAAGTGGGGCTTATCCATGCTGCCGGGAGTGCTTCGACGAACAATTTTGCGGATATTTATTCGCGGAAGTTGTCCGGAACTGGGGACCAATGGTCGGATAACGTCTGGAACCATCAATTCGGCGAATCGGGAACGCCCGTGGAAAATCAAGCCTGGACGAACTATTCGCAGGTGAAATTGAGTGGCAATGGCACGATTGATATTGACCAAAGCGTTTTTATCAGCCAAATGACGGTTACGACGGAGACGGGAGAGACGCTGCTGGTGAACGGTGGACTGGCGGGCGATGGTGGAGTTCACGTGACGGGAACCGGGAGACTGGTACTTTCGGGAACCAACACCTACGTTGGTGAAACGACCGTTTCTTCCGGGGCAACGTTGCAATTGAACGGTTCCCTTGAGAACAGTGCCGTCATCCTGGACGAAAACGCGACGCTGATGGGCAACGGCATGTTTTCCATGAAGAGTTTGGAGACTTCTTCCCATTCGCGGATTTTGTTCCATATCGATGGGGAAGGAAATTTCGATCCACTTCAGGTTTTGGAAACCGCGACGTTGGGAGAAGGTGTTTTGGACTTTGTGTTCGATGGAAATTTTGTTGAAATTCTGGGAGATTCCCCCCTCGATATTCTCCAGGCTACCGATTTGGTTTTTGAAAAAGAGAATCTTCTTTTGGCAGAATCGTGGCGGGGAAAATTGGATATGACACTTTTGACCGTTGCGGATGTTGGGGAAGTATTGCGGGTGAGTGTTTCGGATGCCTATGTGCCGGAACCCGCGACATGGGTTTTAGGGCTGCTGGGACTTTTGGGAGGAGTTTGGTTGATACGGAAAAAGTAGGGGGAGACCATGAAAAACGGAAAAGGCTTTACGCTGGTGGAGTTACTGGTGGTGATTGCGATTATTGGAATGTTGGTGGGATTGCTTTTGCCAGCCGTCCAACAGGCACGGGAAGCGGCACGGCAAATGCAGTGCAACAACCATCTGCGACAACTGGCTCTGGCGGCACATAACGTCGAAAATTCCATGCGAACGTTTCCCTCCGCGGGGTGGGGAATGCTTTGGATGGGCGACCCGGAGGGGGGGATGAGTTGGGGGCAGCCGGGTAGTTGGGTCTATACGCTTTTGCCAGCGTTGGAGCAAAACGCTCTGTTTCAGTTGCCTGCGGACGGTCAATTGCCGGAAAATCCAGACGATGTTCAATGGGAAAATGCCGTGACGGTGCAGCAGACTCCAGTTTCGGTTTTCAACTGCCCTTCACGGCGGCCGTCTCAGTTGGTGGGAGTCGCTACGGGTAGCATGTATAACGCGAAAAATCGGGCAGACCCGGCCATGAAAGGAGATTACGTAGCCAATCAAGGAGCGTACAATTCAAGAACAGGCTATCCTTCCCCTATCGCGGGGCCTTCCACGTCGGATGCGGCCTTGATGCGCAAAAAAGAGAAGAGTTGGCCGGATTATACTTCCAATTATACTGGAGTTTGTTACATGTTCTCCAAAATTGCCATCGGCCAGATACGCGATGGTCTTTCCAACACGATTTTGTATGGCGAAAAAGGGATCGATCCTCGCTTTTACACCGATTATCAGTACGGAGATTCGACTTCCTGGCCGGACGACAGTTGCGACTTTTCCGGCGACCAACATGCCAGAACAATTCGTTCGACTTATGGTGGTTATTATAAAGACGATGTTTTTCAGGAAAATACCTATCATCTACCCAAACAGGATCGTTTGGGATATACGGCCTGCAACCAGTCTTTCGGCAGTGCTCACGCGGGAGCGTTGGGAATTGCGTTGTGTGACGGTTCGGTACAACGGCTGACGTACAGCGTTTCGCCGGAAGTTTTTCATTGTTTGGGGAACAAGGCAGACGGGAAGGCGGTGACGTTGCCGCAGTAAAAAAGAGTATCCTGGATTTTTCACTTTTTTTTTATTTTTTAAAACGTTTTCCTTGACAGAGGAAATTTCCCATGTTATAATGTTAGCGTAGGTTTTGATCAGCAAAAAATTTTTTCAGGAGAGAGAATCATGAATGTTCTATTTTACCCCCCCCCCCGACTTTAACATTTTTCCTGCGTCGGAGGAGTTTTTTTGGTTTTCTGGCGAGCATGGCTCTACTTTTTCTGTTTTCAGGGCAGGTTTCTTACGCCGGATTGTTGGCGAACTGGAATTTTGACGACGGGTCGCTGGCGGACTCTTCGGGGAATGGGATGGCCTTGACGCAAACGCCAGCCAACGGCGTTTATCATACCGGTTCTTTCAGCTATCTTGACAATGGCGATGGAAAAGCGATCTCTGCGGGCGGAAATGTCAATGCCTATGTGGACTTTGGATGTATGGGACAGTTGAACAACTATACCGTTTCCATGTGGGTCGATGCCAATCCGCAAGGGTGGGACAATTACTGGACGTTTCTCGGCTCTTCGGATACGACGTGGAATGACGGTGCCCAGGGAATTCGGTTTCAGTCCTTTGGTTCCACTGCGATGGAGTGGAATTTTTGTGTGAAGAATCCGACGACCGGTTCTCAGGTAGGGAATACACGATTGACGACAACTTCCGCGGATACGGGAAGTTACAACCATCTTGTCTGTACGGTTTCCAACGGTACCGCAACGTTTTATTACAATGGAACGGCACTGACGACCACCATCGCGAATCGTGGGTTCGACGTTGGTATGGGGCTGTTTTCTCTGGCAGGTTCTGTTTTTCAAAACAGTGGCGACAATCGAAATATGAAAGGTGATTTCGACAACGTTTCGGTTTATAACCGTGCGTTGACGGCGGCGGAAGTGGCTTCGATTTACAATGCCGGAAGTGCCACGACAAACAATTTTGCGGACATCTATTCGCGGGAATTGTCGGGAACGACCGGGTTATGGTCTCAGAGTGTCTGGAATCATCAACTGGGCGAATCGGGAACGGTCACAGCCAATCGGACTTGGGATAATTATTCGCAGGTGAAGTTGAGTTCCAGCGGAAACGCAACGCTGACGATCGACCAGGATATTCATACCAGCAAAACGACGTTGGCAAATGGAGGAATCACGCTTTCCGTGGCGGATGGTAAAACGGCCGTCCTGCGGGGGCTGACCGGTTCCGGTTTTACGAAATCGGGGGCGGGAACGATGAAAATCGAAGGGGAGGAAAATTATGGAGGGGGGAGATCCGACCTAAACCTGGTGGTGGAGGGGGGAATTCTGGATATTACTGGCGATGCTAAATTATTCGATAGTTACAACACTTCCGTGGTGACGGTCAAAACGGGAGGAACGCTGCGGATTGGAAATTTGGTGAACTATGCGGCCTCCAATCTAAAATATTTGACGAGTAACAATACGGCTCGCATTTTTGACGGCGGCACGATCGAAATTGTGGGGGGAGATCAGGCGGGAAACAACAGTTTTCAAGTCACCACCAATGGCGGAACGTTTCTTAACAGTACGGCGGGCACCACGGTAAGAATAGATCGGTATGTGGAGAATGGAGGAGATGGCCCACTTCATCCACTTTTGCTCAACGGCACGCTGACGGTCGGCGGGGCGGGAAATTTCCTGTTTAACGCTCCGTTTCATGGCTCAGGCGGACTGACGAAAATTGGCTCTGGGACGGTGACGATTGCCAGTTCGGAGAATCTTTTCACGGGTGACGTGACCGTTCAGGAAGGGATTTTGGCCATTTCCGGGAAGGTGCTGTCGAAAATTCAGGTTCAGGGTGGAGAACTCCAGATTCGCACTGGAGCCGATGTTTCCGGTAGTGCGTTGAAACTGGAATCCTCCGCAATATTGAGTGGAGATGGACTTTTTTCCATGAAAAGTCTGGATGCGGAAACGGGTTCGCAGATTTTGCTGGAGGTGGGGGAAGGGGGAATTTACGACGCTCTGAAAGTGGCGGAAAGTGTGGTTTTGGGGGAAGGGGTACTGGATTTTGACTTTGGCGAGCTGGATTTGCATGATATTGCCGATACACCGATGACGATTTTGACGGCTCTGGAGGTTTCTTTGCCTGAGAATCTGACCGATGTTCTTGCCGATTCGTGGCGGGGAATCGTCGATTTACAGCTTCTTCCAGGGACGGATAATACAGGTTATGCTTTCGTTGCGAATGTGTCGTCCGGCAATATTCCAGAACCTGCGACGTGGGTCTTGGGGTTGCTGGGATGTTTGGGAGGTGTCTGGCTGATTAAGAGAAAAAGGGGATGACATGAAAAGTCGAACTGCTTTTACGCTGGTGGAATTGTTGGTGGTGATCGCGATTATTGGAATGCTTGTCGGATTGTTGCTCCCGGCCGTGCAACAGGCACGGGAAGCGGCTCGGCAAATGCAGTGCAATAACCATCTGCGTCAATTGGCGCTGGCGGCGCACAACATCGAAAGTTCCATGCGAACGTTCCCGTCGGCAGGTTGGGGTTGCAGTTGGATGGGCGACCCGGAGGGGGGGATGAGTTGGGGACAGCCGGGCGGATGGTATTTTGCTCTTTTACCGGCTTTGGAACAAAACGCGTTGTTTCAGTTGCCTGCGGACGGACAGTTGCCGGAAAGTCCGAGCGATACGCAAAGAAAAAATGGAACAACGGTGATGGAGACTCCGCTTTCGGTTTTCAATTGTCCATCGCGGCGGCCACCCCAGTTGGCTGAGGTGGGGGGGTATGGTCTGAACAATTCCACACAACCCTCCAAGTCCATGAAAGGGGATTATGTGGCCAATTACGGAGCCTACAATTCTGGAAGTGGTTATGGGGAGGTTCAGAATGGTCCCTCTGCCACCGATGTGGCGGCCATGCGGAAGAAAGAAAAAAGCTGGCCGGATTATTCTTCCACTTATACGGGCGTTTGCTACAATTTTTCCAAAGTCACCATCGGTCAGATTCGGGATGGTCTTTCCAATACGATTTTGTATGGTGAGAAGGGTTTGGATCCTCGTTTTTACACAACGTATCTGTTTGAGGGAAACTACAGTTGGCCGGACGATCGAACCGATTATTTAGGCGACCCGCACTCAAAATCGATTCGCTCTTCCTACGGCGGCTATTACAAAGACAACGTTTTCCAGGACGATACCCTACGGCTTCCCAAACAGGATCGTTACGGATATACGGACAGTAACCGTTGTTTCGGGAGTGCCCACTCAGGGGCGTTGGGAATCGCGTTGTGTGACGGTTCGGTACAACGGTTGACGTACAGCGTTTCGCCGGAAGTTTTTCATTGTTTGGGGAACAAGGCAGATGGGAAGGCGGTGACGTTGCCGCAGTAAAAAATCTCAAAATTTTAAGAAAATTTCAAAAATCCTATAAAAAATACTTGCGAAAAGCGGGGAGATAAAGTACATTATAAGGTGAGATGGGAAGCGGGGTGTTTCCCACATCTGTTTTTTCCAGACGGAGGAAATCATGAAATCGTTGAATGTACTCAAGTCGTTAAGTTGGGGGGGGGGGTAAAAATAGGTTATTCTCCTCGAAAGAGGAAGAGTGGTTTCACGTTGGTGGAATTGCTGGTGGTGATTGCGATTATCGGAATGCTTGTCGGATTGTTACTCCCGGCGGTGCAACAGGCACGAGAAGCGGCTCGGCAGATGCAGTGTAATAATCATCTTCGGCAACTAGCTCTGGCGGCGCACAACATCGAAAGTTCCATGCGAACGTTCCCGTCGGCAGGTTGGGGAATGAAATGGATGGGCGACCCGGAGGGGGGGATGAGTTGGGGACAGCCAGGCGGATGGTATTTTGCTCTTTTGCCAGCGTTGGAGCAGAACGCTCTTTTCCAATTACCTGCGGACGGACAGTTGCCGGAAAGTCCGAACGATACCCAACGGAAAAATGCCTTGACAGTGATGGAGACTCCGGTTTCGGTTTTCAACTGTCCGTCGCGACGGCCACCACAGTTGGTGGGAATCTATCCCTACAGTATGTATAATTCCGAGAGCCAGCCAAAAATGGCCATGAAAGGGGATTACGCGGCCAATCATGGGGCGTACAATTCAGGAACCGGAGTGCCCGATCCTATCAGCGGTCCTTCCACTTCGGATGCGGCTTTGATGCGGAAGAAAGAAAAAAGTTGGCCGGATTATACCTCTAATTATACAGGCGTCTGCTATAACTTCTCCAAGGTTACCATTGGTCAGATACGCGATGGGCTTTCCAACACGATTCTTTATGGTGAAAAAGGGTTGGATCCTCGTTTTTACACGAATTATCAATATGAAAGTTCCTCCACTTCCTGGCCGGATGACAATTGCGATTTTGCCGGAGACCAGCACACCAAAACCATCCGCTCGACTTACGGTGGCTATTACAAAGACAATGTTTTTTATGAAAACACCACCCGTATGCCGAGACAGGATCGATTTGGATATACGGACAGTAACCGTTGTTTCGGCAGTGCTCATTCAGGAGCGTTTGGCGTGGCACTTTGCGATGGTTCGGTACAACGATTGACGTACAGCGCTTCGCCGGAAGTCATTCATTGCCTGGGAGATAAAGCGGATGGAAAAGCGGTAACATTGCCATAATATAATGAATTAATGGTTGGTGGTTTTACTTTAAATTTCAGGAAAACCAAACCAAGCCCCTCCTTTTGGGAAGGGCTTGGGGTTATTTTCCTGAAATTCTAAATATACCAGTGTTCCTTGAAATTTCCGGTTTTCCGCACGAAAGCCCCTCCCTTG
>JAUNBF010000119.1 GCA_030527185.1 Planctomycetia bacterium
GAAAGCCGAAGAAGCGAAGAAAGCTGTGGAAGCTCCGGCTGCCTCGGAAGAAATCGAAGTTCCTTCTGCGGGAAGTGCCTGCGGTCCGATTCAGAATGTCCCCGCCTGTGCCCCGATTCAGTGTACACGATAAGTCCATCAAGATTTGGATTTCCCTTGGAACAACTTTCCTGAGGTAGATTTTGCGGAATTTTTCTCAAAACCCTCAGGAAAGTTTAGGAATTTGAACAGGAATATTCCCAGGACGGTACTGGGAATTTTTTTTGGTTGAAGAGTTCTCTCTTGGATTTCTGGAGCTAAAAATCCCAGAGGGAAAAGATATTTTACCCTGGAAAGGAAATTTCATGACACGTCCTCTCAGTAAAGTGGCACCCGAATGGTGGGATTACACAACGTTGGATCGGGAAATCATCGACGATGCGGCACGGTTGACGGAGGAGACTCTTTTTTCGTTATCGCGGCCTGGTTTTCAGGTGCATTACCATGAGACGTTGGAAGATTTTTATTTGGCCGAGGCTTTGGAATATATCGAAGCATGGCGACTCTCCACGCCGGACAATCCGGTGGGAATCTGTGGTCCGATTGGCCCTACAGAACAACTTCCGTTGGTGGCACGGCTGGTCAATTCGCTGGAACTGAATTTGAAAGACGCTCATTTTTGGGGGATGGATGAGTGGGTGGAAGAGGGCGTTCCGGTGGGAATGGAGCATCCACTCTCTTTTTATCGTGCGGACGACGAACTCTGCTTCCAGAAAATTGATCCGAAATGGCGAATGCCGTTGGAAAACATCCACTTTCCATCCGGGGATTTGAGTGCCTACACGCAGAGTTTCAGCGACATTCGTTGTCTCGTCATGCAGGGAGGGCAGGGGGATACCAAACATTGGGCATTCAATGATCCTGTTCGTCGTACAGGAAAATATCAGGACGCTCCCCCCACCCCGGAAGAATACCGCCAGCTTCCCGCCCGCGTGACGGAGTTGCATCCTATCACGATATTGCAGAATGCCCGTACCAGTGGTGGGGGTTATGTAGCCAACGTGCCGCAGTATGCCTGTACGGTGGGACCGGTGGAAACGTGGAAGGTGGATCGCGTCAGTATCTGGCAGGCAGGAATGCACGACAATCCCTTTGGAATGCGTTTGACAGCCTGGATGGTTTCGCAGCGTATTGTGGACACCACCGTTCCCATGTCTCTTTTGGCAGACCATCCGAACGTTCATTTTCATTATTATCGCCCGGCGATCAAAACGGTAGCCGCAGAAATGCACTAGTGCTTTGTTAATTGATAATGATGATTTTCTTTTTCTCGGCGGATATTTCCAACGAGGATTGTCGCCAAGATAAATAAAAATTAAGAAAGAGAATGAAGAAAATGAGATTGTTTTTGGGAATCGTTTTTTCCTTCCTGATTCCTGGTTTGCTTCAGGCACAGGAAGAGATTCAAACGCTTTGGCTGGCTTATTCGCAATCCAACGGCAGCGAGGTGACGGTTTGTTGGAAGAGTGCCCAAGCAGGGGATTCGACGGTTTTTTATGGGAATACGGAAGAGTGCGTGGAAAAACGTTATCTTTCCGAATCCGTGACGCTCCATCAGGTTGCGATTCCCGCGCCGGTGGAGGGTTCCCGATGCTTTTACCGGGTGGAGACGCAAACATCCCAGGGAATTTGCCGTTCCCCAACGTACTCCTTCCAGACCGCCTCGGAAAAAGAACTTCGTGTGGCGGTCGTGGGGAATTTATTTGGTGGAACAGTCCCGGAAACGCTGATTCAAAAAAACGTTCACCTCTTCATGACGGCGGGCGACAATGTTCCCTGCCTGCATGAAAAAGGGTTGACCAAAGAGGAGGCACGGGAGAATCTGATGCCGTTTTATCGGCTCGTTGAAAAAAATCAGCCCTTTTTCGCCACGACGGTTTTCATGCCGGTTTTGGGAAATCATGACCGTGAAATTGCTCCACGCGGGAAGCGGGTTCCAGGGCCGTCGCAGTTTTACGACGTGGATGCCACCGCCTACTGCCGTTTTTTCCCACTCCCGGGCAAACGATGGACGTGGAACCTGGATATTCCCGCGTTTTCCGTTCGGTTTGTGGCTCTCGACTTGAATCATATCAACGACATGGGAACCTCCCTGCAAACGTGCCATGCGTGGGATCGGGAAAGTGAGGCAATTCAGGATTACAGGAAATGGCTGGATGATGAAAACCGTTTTCTCATCACCGTCCAGAATGAGAAAAACGATCATATCCGTTCCTGCGAAAAAGGTGCGTGGGGAGAACTCTTCCCGAAAGGGACACTCAGCATTTCCGGCTTTGGATATTTTGCGGAACGTTCGGAAGTGGATGGTTTTTCCTATTACAACACGTCATTAAGAGGTCGGGGAGACCGTTATCCCGATCCGAAAAAGGTCTTTTTTGCCAGCGAGGATACGTTTCTATTGTTAACGTTTACGACAGGGGAACCTTTGGTCGTCGAGATTGTCCGTGTGTCAGATGGCAACGTTCTGGATCGGAAAACGTTTCCGGGACGAAAAAAATAGATGAAAAAAATCGCCGCTCGACGGTTGTTTCCAACGGTCGAGCGTTCCTTCCCTGGCGCGATCTTTCCTCCTGATTTTTTAAGCGACGAGGGAGAACTCAAACGGAACTCCACCTACCGCTTCGACAAATTCTTCAAAGATTCTCAAATCCAACGCCGTGGCATAGGCACTTTCGGGGTGAAACTGGGTTCCCACGGCAAACCAGTCGTCAATGACACTTTCGATCGCTTCAATCACACCATCAGGAGAAATGGCCGAGACAGAGAAACCGGGAGCCACTTCCCGGATGGCCATGTGGTGTTTGCTGTTGACGCGGATTTCCGAGTCGCCGTAGATTTTTTCCATGAGCGTTCCCGGCATCACTTCCAGCGTATGACGGTGAACGTTGGTATGAGGATCGAAGTGTGGCATGGCACGGGGAATATCGATCGGAATATGAAAATAGAGACTTCCCCCCATCGTCACGTTTAAGAGCTGCATTCCAGAGCCGATCGCCAGGAGAGGGATTTTTTCTTCCGCAATCACCCGCATGAGCATTCGGTCGAAATTCTCTCGTCGAACCGCCATGGGACGGACCGTCGAGTGGAGAACATAACCATCACGTCGGGCATCCAGGTCTTTTCCGCCCGTAAGAACAACCCCACTAAGCCCTTCCAGAATCTGACGGAGGTCTTCCTCACTCTCCATCGGGGGAAGGATTACCGGAATTCCACCGGCACGAAGAATCGATTCGTAGTAGCCTGCCCAAACAAAGCTGAATGCTTCCTGATCGCCTTTTGCTTCCGCAAAATCTGCATTTAACCCGATCAAAGGTTTTTTTCCGAATTGCATATTTCCTCCTGAACAACCATACATTCGTGAGATGGAAGGAACGATCGGGAAGATAAAAATAAAAACAAACCCTGTCAAGCGACTTCCAAACGATCACGTCCATGTAAAACATTTTGGATGCCCACTTTCCGATGGGAGCCTCTTCCTTTCCAGCGAAAGGAACCTGTCAAGACTTGGCGAAAAGTCTCCTGAGGAGGAGTTCGCGGCGCGTTTCCCAGGATTCCCATAAAAGAGGCGTTTTGTCATTTATTTTATTTCTTCGTCGCTTCCACCTTTCCTTTCACGCAGCTTTTTGCTGCCCAGAAGTGCAAATCGTAAGTGAGTATAGACTTCTTTCTTTCTTTTGGCAAGTGGGCACCCTTATCTTGTGAAAAAATTTTTCTTTTATACCAGATATTGTGGTTGTAGCGATTTTAACGTGTGGAATTCCACAAGCGGCTTCTCAAAAAATGAAACAAAATGTCACTGAACAAATGTTTCGGGGGCGGAACGAGAGACACGTTCTTTTTCTCTAAATATTCGATTTTGTTAGATTTCGGTTAAAAATTCTCTTTTCACCACAATTTCCAGAGGTTTTTTTTCCACGAATCCGATATATCTGATATGGGGAAAGAGACTGGAGGAACGTCCAGTTTTTTTCAACATCGTACGATTTCAGGGAGTGAAAAATGGCAGGCAGACGATGGAAGTGGCTTTTGGTGATTCTTTTGTCAGGATTTTCCGTCAGTGGATATCCTCAGGAAGGAGTTTCCGCAAAGACGTTGGAAGAGCGTGTAGCGGAACTGGAAGCGGAGTTGGCATCTCAAAAAGTGGAGGCGGAGAAGAAAAAGGAAAGTGATTCGCGAAAACCGTCTGCCAAAGTCGGCGCTCTGTTACATTTGGACACAAGTGGCTTCAGCCAGGACGCGGGGAGTTGGGAGCGTGTGGGGGATGTCCAAAATGGAACGGAAATCCGTCGGGTACGAATCGGCGTCTCCGGTTCCTGGATGGAACAGTATAAATATAAGGTCGAGGTGGACTTTGCCAAAGCGGAAGTCGCCTTGAAGGACAGCTATGTGGAAATGACCGATCTTCCCTGGATAGGCGGGTTCAAGATGGGTTATTACAAAGAATTTCTCAGTCTGGAGGAAATCATCAGCGACAATCATGGCTGGCTGATCGAGCGTTCGTCCATCAACAGCACGCTCTCGAAAACTGCCTTGGGGCGATCTCTGGGAATGTCGATGGGGAATGAGTCGGCACAAAAGGATTATACGTGGAATCTGGGGTTGTTTTACAAAATGGATGGGACGCTGGATGCGGCAGAAGATGAGCCGCACGATTGGGGACTAACCGCCCGTTGGAGCCACCTTTTTTACGAAGACCTCACTTCTGGAAGTCGGCTTCATCTCGGTTTCGGCTATTCCTGCAAATTTTTTGACGAAGGGAAGGAACTCTCCTTTTCCGGCAAATTGGAAAGCAACGATTGTCTGAACCTGCTGGATACGGGAAATTTCACGGGGACGGAAGTCATGCACACGTTTGTGCCGGAATTTCTCTGGACGCGAGGACGACTGGCGGTTCACGCGGAGTATATTTTGGCGCAACTGGAAAACGACACATACGACGACCCACTGATTCATGGCGGATTCGTCCAGGTCGGTTTCTGGTTGACCGGGGAACATTACTCGTATGTCAAAGGACGTGGTATTCTGGGACGGGTGGAGCCGAATGCTCCTTTTACGCGGATGTGTAAGGAGGGTATCTGGGTCAGCGGACCGGGAGCCTGGCAGGCGATTTACCGTTTCAGTTGGAGCGACCTGTCGGACTTTCCGCTTCAGGGGAATGCAGAGGATTCCCGGGTGGGGAAACTCTACGATCATACCCTCGGTCTGAACTGGCACTGGAACGCTCACGCACGGGTGATGTTCAACTATATCCTCTCGAACAACCACTACACCTACGGCACCAAGAATTCGGAAGGGACCATCCACGCTTTTATGGGAGCGTTTCAGTTTCATTTTTAACACATCTTCTGAAAATTTTGTACATCACTTCCGAGAGAGGGATTTTTCTTCTTCGAGAGTCTGTCGGCAATCCTTCCGTGGAAAGAGGAGCATCTTTCGCCGCCTGTTTTTTCTCCCCAGACAGCCTTATTTCAGCCGTTTCAGGAGCATTCGAGAGAGTGTCTTATCCAAAGAATCGGTCGTCCGCACCAGTGCATAATCCATTTCCCCTTCCGCGCAACCGCGACGAATTTCCTCCAGATAGGTCTGCATTTCGGCCAGATACCCTTCCCGCAGAGCACGGGGATTGCAACGGAGAATGTCGGGCATTTCCAGCCCCTCAAAACGGGTTGGTCCCTGAAACGTGAAGTCGAGTTCTTCTGGATCGAGAATGTGAAAAACGAGAACGTCATGACCACGACTGCGGAGGGCTTTCAATCCCTGCCACAGTTCTGTCCTGGGAACGAACAAATCGGAAAAGAGCAAAATCAGCCCACGACGGGGAAACATTTCCGCCGTTTTGCGCAAAATTTCCGAAATTTCCGTTTTTTTTGCCTGAGGCTCTTTTTCCAGCGTCTGAATCAGCGTCAAAAGATGATTCCGGCTGGTTTGCTGCGGAACGGTCTGGCGAATTTCATCGTCGAATCGCACCAGTCCCACCGCATCCTTTTGTTTCAGCAGCAAATACGCCAAACTCACCGCCAGCGTCGCGGCATATTCGTATTTGGACATCCCTTCCGAAGTGCTATTGTAACGCATACTTGCCGACGCGTCAACGAGAAGTGTGGCACGGAGATTCGTTTCGTCCTCAAACTGTTTGACGTAGAAACGATCCTGTTTTCCCCAGACTTTCCAGTCAATTCGCCGCAAATCGTCGCCGGGCGTGTACTGCCGATGTTGGAGAAATTCCAGCGACTGGCCGAAAAACGGACTTTTGTGTTTCCCGCTCAGAAGCCCCTCCACGAGGTATTTGGCACGCAGTTCCAGTCGATGAACCCGTTTCAGTGCTTCCGGTTGAAAGAGTTGGCTCTCACTCATAGAAACATCTTCCTCAAACGTGGGTGATTCAGCAACTCATTTTCCCGCGACGGCGTTTCTTCCAACAGCCGGGCAATGATTTCGTCAGTCGTTTTCCCTTCACTTTCTGCCGTGAAATTCAGTGCCAGCCGATGACGCAGCACGGGAAACGCCAGCTTCTGCACATCCTCCACCGTCACGTGGCTTCGTCCCTGCAACAAGGCACGTGCTTTCGCTCCCAGCAAGAGGAATTGTACCGCCCGTGGCCCGGCTCCCCAGGAGAGATTTTCTGTCACAAAATCGGGAACGTCCGCTTCACCCACACGGGTTTGACGCACCAGAGCCAGCGTGAAACGGATCAGGTGATCGGAAATGGGGACTTCCCGCACCATGCGCTGAATGGCAAAAATTTCTTCCGCCTCCAGAACCGGCTGCACGTCCATCGCCAAATTGGAGGTCGTCCGGCGGGCAATCTCAAATTCCTCCTGAAAATTGGGATATTTCACCAAAATTTTGAACATGAAACGATCCTGCTGCGCTTCCGGCAGTGCGTACGTTCCCTCCTGTTCAATCGGATTTTGCGTTGCCAGAACGAAAAAGGGGGAGGGGAGCAAATGACGGACGCGGCCTGCGGAAACCTGGCGTTCCTGCATCGCTTCCAGCAGAGCGGCCTGCGTTTTGGGAGGCGTCCGGTTGATTTCATCCGCCAGAACGGTATTGGCAAAAAGGGGACCTTCGATAAATCGATAATTTCGCTTTCCCGTCGTGCGGTCTTCTTCGATAATATCCGTCCCGGTAATGTCTCCCGGCATCAAATCAGGCGTGAATTGAATCCGATTGAACGAAAGGTTCAGCGTTTGGCTCAGCGTGCTGACCAACAACGTTTTCGCCAGTCCCGGCACCCCCTCCAGAATCGCGTGAGCCTGGCAGAAGAGAGCAATCAACAATTCGTCAATCACCTCCTCCTGTCCCACAATAATCTGGGAAAGTTGTTCCAGAATTTTGGTTCGTGCCGTATGCAGTTGGTTCGTATCCATGCGTGATTCCCGATTCAGTCCATCCCTTGTTTCCCAAAAAACAACTATTTTCTCTATTGTAGCCCCTTTTCCTCCTTGCGTCAAGGCTGGAAGCAGGGATTTTCTCTCCAGAGTACTTCTAAAAAACTTCCTCTCTTTTTCATCTCGGCAACAATCCCAATTTTCAGTATCCGCCGAGGAAAAAGTGGGAATGGAAATATCTGCGTCTTCTGCGGATCATTCTTAACGTTGGAAGTGGTTGAAATTGCTGGATTTATCCAAAAATCTCTCTAAAAAATTCGTTTTCTCGCCATTCCTTTTTTTTGTCCGCAGATTACGCAGAAGACGCAGATGATTTTACTTTTACCTCTTTCTTCTGCGGAAAGTCTCCTACGCTGCCAACGGATCAACCGATTTATTTATACTCCATCCACTTGAGTTTTTCGGATTCACTCCACAAAGCCCCTCCCTTTGG
>JAUNBF010000032.1 GCA_030527185.1 Planctomycetia bacterium
CAAGACGTTGCAACGAAAAGAAGGCCAAACTTCCTTTTAATCGTGAACGTTACAGAAAACGCAACATCGCTGAACGCATCTTCTTAAAAATCAAGGATTTACGTCGAATCGCCACCTGTTGCGAAAAATTGTCCCTCCATTACCTCGCCAGGATTGAAATCGCTTTCATTAAACGGTGGTTAAAAAAACATAAAAATATTGGAAGCACGCAACCTGGTGTAATATTATATAGGATTAATAACCATTTCACCGTATGATCTCAAACGGTTTGGGTTCCGTCTTTTGACGCGAGTTTTTCCGAATGAAATACTTGTCACAGTCCGGACGATTGCAACTCCCGTCGCGCATGGGAATAAAACGATACCCCGCCTCGGCGTCGAACGCCGTGGGGTTTTTCTTCACCACTTCGGCATGAAGAAGAACCAACCGTTTGACCTCCTCTTTCTTCAACCGAATTTTTTTAGTTCGATAGCGATCCATGAACAGGCCGACGTTCTGAACCAGTTCTGGCAAATCGGGGTTCTCCTTTGCCAACCGCTCGAAACAGGAGAGCGCGTACGTGTATTTTTTCTTGAGTATCTGCAAGACGCCCAGATTGTTCAGCACCACCGGGTTGGATTTCTGCCGTTTCGCGCAAGAGATGTACGTCTCGTACGCAGCGGTAGTATCCCGTTTCACAAACATCTGATAAAGACCTATCACGCAGTCCGCGTTCACATCTTTTTTATCCATGGCCGACGCTTCCTGAAACGTCTCCCATGCCAATTGATCTTCCCCTACTTCCAGAAAATCGAAGGCGGTCTTGATTTTCGCCTCCAGCGCCGCTTTCTTCTCCGCACGCTCGGCCCGAACCCTTGCCAGACGTTCCGCCTCGGCTTTGGCCGCTGCCTCTTCCCGTGCCTTGCGTTCGGCCGCTTCCTTTTCCGCTTTGGCTTTTGCCTCGCGTTCCCGAATCGTCGCCGAAGCAAGCCCCAGCGAAAACGACGTTATCATTTCTCCCGTGTCGATGTACTTGTCAGCCAACACGCGGCCTGTGGCAGGGTCGACAAACGTCAATACGTTCTTCTCTGGAAAAATAATATACTTCCCGTCGGAAGTTATCTGGAAATTGGGCTGAAGACGTTCGAAATCCAGCAATTCTTTTCCCGTTTTAAAATCCAGCAACGTCCCTTTGCCTTTTTGAAAAACCACGATCCCACTGTCGCCCGGAAGTGCGAGCGCCACACAGGAATAGTCGTTATACCAGGGGAGCGTTCGGTTCCAGAGGACATCTCCGGTTTTCAGGTTTTTGACGTAGTACGAGACGTTTTCATCCCCGCCTAATTTCCGGCCAAACACGTGTTCTCCATCTTCGGAAAAGTACAGGTATCCCGCTTGTTCGTCCACGTCGGAGAACGTGTAGGTTTGCAGGTCGAAATACTTCCATTCCCGATTCTTCCTTAAAACAACACGCTTCCCGTCCAGACTGAACCAACTGTGATACCTTGCGGGCCAATGAGACTCCTCGGAAAATTCCTGCTTCCATTCCTGAGTGTGAATCAGACTGCCAGTTTGAACATCATAAAGCAGGATTCTTTTCCAGGTACCTCGCGTATTCCAATCTGGAGCGCCCAGAATAAATATCACAGAAGAATTCACCAGACGTACAAATCCAAAAGTCTCGTTTTCCGGCAAGGCGACGCTGGTTATGGTGGAGAAATCCCATAATTTTACTCCACTGTCTTTTAATACCGTGCCTGCCAGCATTTTGTATTGATCGGGAATGAGATGGACGCATCCACCACACCACTGATCCACGGGGTGATGAATGGCAATTTCCCCCAATTTTTCCCCCGTTTCGTAGTTCCAGAATTGAGCGATTCCTTTGGTCGGAAGCCCTGTCACCACAACGTTTTCCAGTTTTTCCGGAAGAATAAATTTATCCGATTCCGCCCAAAGCAGAGCGGGAAAACACAAAACAAAGCAAAACCAAAAACGCATGATGATTTCCCCCGGAATTTTCAGGTGATGAGACCTGTATTCAGCGAGTACAGATTCGAACAACAAACAGCAGAAACGGCCTGCTGAAAATTTGTTAAACAGTTGAAATTTCAACTTACAGTCTTCATTATATAGCAACAAAAAGGGTTGTCAAGGGGAAATGCGGGGGGGGGGCAATTTAAAAAGATTTTTTGAATTTTTTGGGAAATTTTGACGATTTTGAGGTGAAATTATCCGGAAATCCGAATCAGCAACGTGTGAAGATGCGAGATCATAAACATGTTTTCCGCATGAAATGTTTTGATTTCGTAATCTTGTATAACAACAGGGGCATTGAAGTGGGAATGGGAGGGATATATAGGGAGAGTTTTGGATGGTTTCATATCCCAGCCTTGCAAGGGTCGGGTATGAAAAAAAGTGCGGTAATGGCGGTGATATTAAAATTTCGGATGACGATAACGTTGAAAAAGTTGGATGGTGGAAGTGGAGCGTTGGAGGTGGCGGAAGTGGAGCGTTCCCAAGCAGAACGCTGGTCTGTTTTTCAAATCCGAACAGTTGCAGGAACTTGGAGTTCGTATTGACAAGACAGGAGTTTTCAAATGGCAAAAGAAAATTTTGTTGGAATTGACGTAAGTAAATACATTTTGGATACTTACAGCACAGGGACAAGTTCTCATTGCCGGTATGAAAACACTGATGAGGGATTGAAGAAGTTGGTTGTCGCACTGGAGAAGGCTCCTCCGAAGTTGATTTTATTTGAATCAACTAACGATTAAGAGCTGAAATTGATGATTATTTTGACGGAATATAAGATTCTTTTTTGGAGAATCATCCGCGACAGACTCGGAATTATGCAAAAAGTCGAAATTTGTTGGCGAAAACGGACAAAATCGACGCGAAAATGCTGGCGGAATTTGCTCAGGAACGTCGCCCCGAACTGCGGAAAATGCCGTCGGAAACGTATTTGAGGTTGCAGGAATTGTTGAAGTGTTGAAAACACCACCTTTGCCTTGATGTCGGGTGGAGTTGACCAAGCAGCAAGTTCGGCTGAAACAGCAGATGTCGCGTGTTCGTGCGGTTTCCGTAAACCGTGCATTTTCGGGAGTTACGAAAATTACCGAGACGCAAACGAAGGAAATTGAGCGTGAAATTGCGGAACTGATTCGCGAGGATGATGACTTTTCCCGGAAGGACAAACTCATCCAGTCGATTCCCGGCGTCGGCCCGAAAACGAGCCACGCAATGTTGGCGATCATGCCTGAACCCGGCATGTTCACATCGACGCAAGTTGGCTCCATTGCAGGAGTTGCGCCTCGTAGCCGCGACTTTGGCAAGTAGCGAGGCTCGCGTCCCATCGCGGCGGACGAAAGCAAACCCGAACCTCCCTTTTCATGGCTGCGTTCCAAGGTCCCTTCGGCATAAACCCCGTCCTCACGGCCTTTTACAACCGCCTCACAGCCGCCGGCAAGCCGCGTAAAGTGGCGTTGGTCGCCTGCATACGAAAATTGTTAATGGCAATCAACCTCATCGTACGAAATTTAGCCCCCCTCACAGAATAAAAATCCCCCAATTTTTATTCAACCCCCTTGACAATCCTGACGGTTGCTTTGGAAAAAAGTGATAAATATTATAGGGAACACCTCTCTGAAATTTGTCCTAGAACCCCAGAATTAAAATTGTTAAATTCCAACAAGGTCAATACGTCGACCCTACTTTTGCTTATTTGTACAATCAAATTACGGGAGTTCGAATTGCAGTTGATGATGGTTTTTGGTCCGATTTTGGACAAGTTTACTATATAACAGGTCGTCCTGTTCCTGGTAATTTGACTCCAGAAAGTCAAAAAGAGCGGCTTCTTTTGGCCTCTCCCAAAGAAAATATTGTTTCCGATGTCAATAAATTTTTCGAGCGCCAGGGAGTCCACCAAAATGAGGATTAGAAGCCAAAGATATTGCCGAATTTTCAACTGGAAAAGTGGGGTTTTCGCAGGAATACTACTGGCACTCGCCGCTTTGCTTACATCAGACACGTTTCTCGAAGGGCTTATGGTAAGCTTTGGGATAACCATGGGTTTTGTTGTAACGGTCATCTGGTTTCGCCTATTATTTTTGAAAAAGTACTTCTTTTGTATTCTTTGTTTATGGGGATTTGTATTTTTGTGTTTTCATTTGCCATCAGTTTCCTGTACACGGAGTACATCACAATCTATATGTGGCTTTTATTCGTTGTTCCCAATTGGTACTATGGTTTACAGGAATTCTGTCAGGAATAAAAATTCAGACGACATCGTTTTGAAAATCGCAGCCAATACTTTTCTTATAAAAAAGAATAAAAACAAGACTGATGCAAATTTCAACATAACATGTGTAAAATATGTAATTTTCGCCTGTAAAACGATGTAATGATTTTCCATTTCGTCACCGTCCCCGTTTTTTCATCTCCCATCCCGGAGGAAGCGAAGAGGACGCGTTCCCACTTTTGCTGCCTGTCGTCAAACCCCGTCCACCCTCACCCTCAACAACGTCACCGACCGCACCAACACCACAACATACGACTACCTCGGTCGCACCACCTCCATCCACCTCCATCCACCAGCATGGCAACACCACTTACGATTACGACTTCCTCAGTCAATTAATCTCCGCGGATTATCCCAATCAAAATCTAAACGATGAATCGTATTCCTACGACACCACCGGCAACCACCTCACCTCTGTCGCCCAACAGACTTACGACACCACAACCTCCACGTGGACAACCACCCAAACCGCCGTCCAAGTCGACGACAGCACCGTCACGCACCATTACCTCTGGACACCACAACATCTGGTATCCTCTGGTCACTCCCCAACCATTGGGGTAGTATCCGCAACAACCTCCAACAGACCTCCTCCGGCCTCATCCCCCAAGCTCACATCATCCACGACGCCTAGGGAAACGTCATTTCCCGCAAAGATTCAGCGGGACAAACCGTTGACAATTCCATTTTGTTCGGTTATACTGGAAAAGCGTTTGACGTTGACACCGCCCTCCCAAACAACATCAACCGTTGGTATGACGTGACAATCGGAAGATAGTTGTCTCAAGACCCGATCGGTTTTGAAGGGAATGACATGAATTTGTATCGGTATTCGCAAAATAACGCTCTGGTTTTTCGGGATATTTTGGGTAATGAATGTCGCTATTTTGAGGACAATTCATTAAACGTCCGTTGGTCTTGCCCAATCCTTATTGGCGTGATTCCTCAAGTTGATGCCGCAATCGCGACAAATCCTGAAATTGTCTCCACGCAACCTGCAAAGTTTTTGATTGGAATTCCGTTTCGTGCTATTGCCGTGTGGGAACATTGTGATGTCATTGGAATAGATTGGAGTGGCCTTTGTCCAATCCCAACAAAAAAATTGGATATTAGAACGAAAGAAATGATAGAATATCGAATGGTTCAATAGCCTGTTCCCAATGGAGAAATAATCTTTGTAGGCTCTGTATCGGTAGGGGCAGGCAATGTAGGATTATATGCTCCAACATCATCAATTGGTCTGTTTCCTATGTTTTTCCTAAAGATGTTATACGTGTTCAAGATTTGTTAAAAGGCATGGCAAATACGGCACCAACAAAATACCATCCCAATCAGGCCATTGAAAATGAAAGGGGATAATAGCATGAAACATTTTCCAAAAATCCTCATTTTAGTGGGTATTGGAGTTGTTGCAGCCATTGGATTGACCATGGCAATCGGTCATTTTTTCGCTCCTTCCTCCAAATTTTCACAGCAACAATTTGTTCAAGAACTACTTCAAATTGCCGAACACCAAGAGGCGAATCCGAGAATTACACGTGTAGGCAAAGGGCTCCTTATGGAATGGCTCATTCATTCTCCAAGTGAATTCTATAAGAATATCCATAAAATCAATAGCTACCCCAATAAACATTTGCATTTAATTTTTGCCGACATGAAAATTGATGAACCGCTGGCAGAAAAAATTGAGGAGACGCAGGGAATTTGTGGAATGGGATTCTGTAATTGTCGATTTGCACTTGACAAAAAACATATCTTCAAGACGAACCTGTTGATGTTTCGAGACATGACCGTTTCTGGTTCGATCCTGACTCATTTCACTCTCATGGAAGATTCGCAAGTAGTTTTACACGATTGCGATATTTCCCGCAAGGACTTTCGGGACTTTGTTGCTGGCAAAAGGATTAAAAATTTATTTATCCGTACCCCCAACGCAAAAACTTTACTTCCTGTTATCTCAAATATGAAAGAATTGCGGGTACTATTTTTTTACGATGAAAATATGGGGATACCAGACATCCGTTTGTTATCGCAATCCCTGCCTCATACAGAAATATGGGTTAATGGAGAAAACGCCCAAGAATTAATCAAGGCGACTACACCTAACGATTACAATGCTTTCAGTGACTCCATCCCCAACCCCATCCTTTTCGCCTACACCGGAAAAACGTTTGACACCGACACTCAACTCCCAAACAACATCAATCGTTGGTATGATTTTGCCGTTGGCAGATGGTTGAGTACGGATCCAATTGGATTTTGGGGGAAGGATACGAATTTGTATCGATATTGTTATAATAACTCACCTCGTAATATTGATCCAATGGGAACAGATTGGCTTGATTGCATGGCCGCATGTATTACAGATAACGATTCTCTACCATAGCTCTGGGGGCTGCTGCAAAAGCTATTCTTATATATGGTGGTTTCCAAAGCAAAGTTATGCTTGATAATCTGTTCATTTTCTTGGGTCGTACAGAATTTGGAAATGATATTATCTACTACGCGAGAGTTGGAGGCATGGATAAATCCTGGGTTTAGCTTACCCATATTTATAAGTTTAACAAGGCTTGCGGGAACACAGGTATAGATTTCCCACTTTTCATGGTTGGAAAAATGGAAAATAGGGCATTTATTGGTGTTGGGACATCTGTTTTTCTTGATGAGAAGATAAAATAAACAAAAAATTTTCTCATTTCTTGAAAAAATCTGAAAATTTTTCAAAAAGTCCTTGCATAAGGTGGGGAAATAATGTATATTGAAGTTGAATTCAGGTTATGGGAACCTGAAAAATTTTTTCTGAAATGGGAGATTCATCAGATGAACGCAGTATTTGTATCTCGGCTGTCAAACTGGGGGGGGGGGCAAAGATAGGTTGCCTCTCCGGGAAGGAAAAGCAGGGTTTTACCCTTGTGGAACTTCTTGTGGTTATTGCCATTATTGGTATGCTTGTCGGTCTTCTTTTGCCAGCCGTGCAACAGGCTCGGGAAGCTGCGCGGCAAATGCAGTGCAACAATCAGTTGCGGCAACAGGCACTGGCCGCGATGAACTTGGAATCGGCTCAGAAGCATTTTCCAACGGGTGGGTGGGGAGCCTTTTGGTCGGGCGATGGCGATCTGGGATTCGGAGTCCATCAGCCCGGTGGCTGGACGTATTCCCTTCTTCCGTATGTGGAACAGAATTCCTTGTATCAATTGGGGCAAAACAACGCACAGGAAGTCGATGCCGAACAGAAAGAAGGTGCCAAAATCCGTGCGGAAACACCTGTTGCGCTCTTTTACTGTCCTTCCCGAAGGTCCCCCCAGCTTTACGACTATCGCGGTGTCAGTCTTAACAATATGGACGATGTGGAACGATGTGGCAAACTGGACTACGCCGCGAATGCTGCCGTGGAAAATGCGAGTTATATGTCGGGTGGTTCCCCCAGCACAGTATCCGGTGGAAAAGCGGTGGCGACCAATCCATCCAATAACAAAGGGGTGGTATACTACAAAAGTATCACAACGCTGGGAGATATTCGCGACGGCACCACCAATACGTATCTTTTTGGTGAGAAATATGTTCTGGCAGACCATTACCAAACAGGGAAAGCCATGGGAGACGACCTAACACAATGGAACGGAGGTGATGACGATAACGTCCGTCTTGTTGCCGATACCCCGCTACAGGATCGTCTGGGATTCAATTCCGGTACGATCTGGGGAAGTTGCCATTCAGGAGGGTTTGGAATGGCGATGTGCGACGCTTCCGTTCAGCGTATTTCCTACAGTATTGATAAGATGGTACACTACTGTCTCGGCATCAAAAACGATGGTGCCCAATACAGTGACGGAACGACCGTGCAGGTGGTTTTGCCGTAGTGTGCGATAAAACTACTTCATCCACTTGAGTTTTTGGGATTCTCGTGGATGAAGTAGAAATATCCTCTAACGAAACGATATTATTCCATCACGATCACTTTTTTCCGCCATTTTTCATCTTCCGGCTTCCATTCAGCCGAGAGAATGAGCGGTTTGTTTTCATTCTGAATCGTTACTGTCACTCCTGAAGTTTGGGAATTTCCGTAACGTGGTGGAATGACATAACGCATTTGATTTCCCTCGATTCGCACCACACAAATTTCCACCCGATAATTTCCTGGTGGACATCCGTCCGCTTCTTCGTAATTGCCCAGGATAAATTGGCCGTTTTCATCCAGTGCGGCCTGGGCGGAACGTCCTCCCGATTGAGGAATCAAGCGGACGTAGCCCTGAAAATTTCCGTCGAGCGGTTGACTGTCCAGATACACGGCACCTCGCACAGGAACCCGGTGAGGACGTCCGTCAGAGCAGCCGAAAATGGGTGGTAGGAGGATTCCTGCCAGAAAAAAGTGAAACAAACAGGCGTTTCCCGACGTTTTCATGGGGAGTCTCTTGTAAAAACTTCGTTGCCAGAACGTGTTGATAAATAACGATATACGGAAATGTCGATTCCTTCGGAGAGAAACTCCACATGCCCGTCGCCAAAGACGAAATGGACTCCGGCTGGGTGTTCCGACGCAAAGGCTCCGTTGAGTTGGATTCCATAAAGATCCAATAGGGAACCGGTTCCGGGAGGGGTGTTCATGGGATTGTCCGTCGTCCGAAAACTGCTTTCATGACGATTGGCATAAAACCAGAGATTGCGGGAATTGTCGGTATGTCCTTCGATTACCTCCCCGGCAAAAAACGTTTGCGACAGTCCATCTCGGATTTCGCCCAAGGTATGATTTTTGACATAGTAAAAAACACCGTCGTTAAAGTATTTGGCATTGTGGGAAATTCCCCCTTGTGTTCCCGCGCATGTGGCGTAGGAGGAAATTCCCATTTCTGCCACGAAAGATTCAATTCCCTGATATTTCCGCGCGGCAGTGGAGGAAGGGCACCAGAAAACCGTCGGGGCATCTTTCTGCAAAGCTTCTTTCATTCCAGCCTGCTGCCAGCCGGAAACGGTGGAGTCGTTACCTACCGGAAAAACCCGACCGTCGTTGCAGAGGGTGTAGAGTGCCATCTGTTCCAAATAAGGAAGCACACGCAGGAAAGCACTCGAACCATAGCGTTTGTCGGACGTTTGGGTATTTCCCTGATCGGGACAACTTCCGTCACACCCCATTCGCCCAGCCGGAAGGGATTGCATGGCCGATTCGTAATTCAGGAGAGCCAGTCCCAGATTTTTCAGATTGTTTGTACACTGCATCCGCCGGGCTGCCTCCCGTGCCTGTTGAACCGCAGGCAACAGCAACCCAACCAGTATTCCCATAATCGCAATGACGACCAGAAGTTCCACCAGTGTGAACCCTTTTTTCATGGTGCCCTCCTTCCTCTTATGAATTTGCGGAGGAGGGGAATAAACGCCGTCGCCAACCGTACCATGCCACGCCCAATCCCAGCAAAATCCAACTGGAAGGTTCAGGAACCGCGGCAGAATCGACCGCAACGGAGAGGATTCCGTCATTGAGGGAGTAATTCCAGAGGTTGGCTCCTCCGACCTGGGAAAAATCGAGAATCTGGCTCCAATCGACGGGGGAACCATCGGCCATGACGGTCTCTTCTGCCGACAGAATGTCAAAGGCCAAGCCGCCGGTCAGAGGGTCATCGTACTGGAACGTGATGAGGGAATCGGCTTCCAGGGTGAGGACTCCGGCAATGGTCAACGGAGCCATTTCACGGCCCAAAAAGACGTTGATCGAAGCGTCCTCTTCCAACGTCAGGCCACCCAACGTGCCATTTTCTGCGGGCAGAATGTCGAAACTGGTGCCCTGTCCCATCGTAACGGTGGAAGCCAGCGTTCCGGTGACAGCCAGCGAACCTGTCGTGACGGTTGTGGAGCCGGTGTAAGCATTTTCCCCGCCCAAAGTCAGACGTCCCGCACCACGCCATTCGACTTTTCCCGCCCCGGAAATGGCATTGTCCACCACCATCGCCCCAGGAGCTTGAAAGACCAGCGAGGTTCCATTTACCAAGGAAACGGTTCCTTTTCCCAGCGAACTGGTCGTTGTCGCATTTCCCACCTGAAGATACCCGCTCGATTGACCATCGTAAAGCGAGAC
This sequence comes from Planctomycetia bacterium, assembly GCA_030527185.1. Classification (GTDB taxonomy): domain Bacteria; phylum Planctomycetota; class Planctomycetia; order Pirellulales; family Thermoguttaceae; genus RGIG3701. The sequence continues at coordinate 10,347 of JAUNBF010000032.1, forward strand.
AACCCAATTCCCCTCAAAATCCGCGTTGTCACCCAGAATGAACATTCCGCGAGAATGGACTGCCGGATTCAGTGTTCCCGTCCCTTTTAACGTGGAGTAGAGGCTGAGCCAACGGTCTGTTAGTCCATCCAAACGCACGTTGTTCCCCTCAATCGTCGCGGTTCCGTACAGGGATTGACTTCCTCCAGAGGAGAGGACAACCCTCCCATTGCCGAGATACAGGTTGTCAATGGTGGCACTGCTTGCTTTCAGTTGGAGCCATGACCAATTGGACGATTGGGAAATACGTGGTGATGAAGTGGTTTCATCCCAAACGTACCCAATGTAAAGGGACGACTGGACAGGAAAGAGTGTGGAACTGGCATTGGCATCTGGGGCACGAAGATCCGGGCCGTTTGCGGAATTATTGGTATATGTCGTATCCGATCCGACGAGAAAAATGTCTGAACCGTTGACATCCAGAGAGGAAAGGCTTTTGTACTCCTCATAGGTTTGAGTGCTTCCGTAGAGCGTCCACTTGGATGTCGTGTTCCAACTTTGGCCGATGTTTGTATAACTGTTGAGATAATAGACTTCCGCCTGAGCGATTCCATGCGGGAGAAGAAAGATTGCGAACAGAAGAATGGTTAAACCGCGACGAGTCGGGGGGGGGGGTAAAATGCGTACTTCATGAAAAACTCCTTGTTTGTGAAAAATGGAACGATACACCCACACCGAATTTTCTTTCATTATAACCGGATTTTTTGCGAATGCAAGTCTTTTTTAAAATTTTTTTGAAAATTTTCTAAAATATTTTCTGTTTTCCAAGAGTGTGCCGGAAATATTGGAAGAATTCATTTTTTAGGAATAATCCTCATAATTTACTTGATATAAAAACTTTATCTGCCGAAAAAAGAAAATAAGAAATCCGTTGCCGGGGATTGGTGCGTATTTTCGGTACGTATCCGGCAGCGGACGGGATTCCAGAGAAGGGGGGAGTGGCGACACTCCAAACGCGAGGGTCATGACAATGATGGTGAAAAAGACGGAAAGAGTGCTGTTGCTACTGGTTGTGAGCGGAGTTTTCTGTTTTACGCAAGGATGGGCCGCGGAACCGAGAAAATCTTTGTTGGGCGAGCTTTTTGGCAAGAAAAAAGAGGTGGCCGAGAAGGAAATCACGCCGGTAAAGTCTTCCGAACCATCCCCGGAGCTAAAAGAAACGAAAGAAAAAAAAGGGTTTTTTGCTCTGTTTGGCAAAACTTCCGCGAAAGAGAAGGTTCAGGAACCGAAAAAACCAGCGAATCGTTCCACTTCCCCGGAAGTCAGTCGGATTGCAATCGATCCTCCTCCCACGGAAACTTCCGAGGTGATTTTCGATGAGGGGGTGGAGATTTTCATGGAGGAGGAATCTTATGGCACTCCTCTGGGAACGCCGATTCTACCCTCGTATGGAGTGGATAAATCCGCTTCGTGGACGCCGGAAGTGCGTACTTCTCATGAAGATATTTTGGAAGATATTGAGAGCGAAAAGAGTGTTCCCCCACAGTTTCAGGAACCGCCTGCCTCGGAGGAGAAATCGAACGGAATTTTGAGTTATTCGGAAGTGGATGAGTTGGAAAAGATGCTGAATTCTTCGCCGCAGCGGTTGAAAATGCGGTCGGAGGCTCCTTCGGAAAGTGTGCCGGAGATGGACCTGCCGCCGATTCCGCAGGCGATGGGGGAGGAAGTCCGTTTGCGGGAACATGTCGGACGAAACGTCGATAACGCAAAACTTTCTGCGGTTGAGGAAAGTTGGATGAGCAGTTTTCAACGTTCTTTGCTGGAAGTCAACACGCTGGGGCCGCCTTGTATTGTGATCGGATCGGAGGCCAAATACGAGATTGTCGTCCGAAACCGGGGGGATATGCCTTCGGAGGAAACGGTTGTTCGGGTGGCGATTCCCGCCTGGATGGAAGTGGTGGCGACGAATGTCAAAGTGGGAAGTATCGAACTGAAAAATACGCCTTCATCGGGGGAATATCAGTGTGCCTGGTCGCTCGGAACGCTGAATGCCCAAAGTATGGAAAGTCTCGAATTGCACGTCATTCCACGTCAAAAAGCCTCCGCCAATGTGGAGGTAACGTGGACCAATCGGCAGGTTTCTTCGCAACACCAGATTCGCGTGGAAGAGCCGCAGATTACGCTCGATTGGGAAGGTGGCGATGCGCTTTTGCGAGGGAAGCTCGAAACGTTGCGGCTGAAACTGACCAATTCAGGAAATTGCATTGCGGAAAATATTTCGCTTCGTGTGACGCACAAGGAGAGCGGAGAAGTTCTTGGAGACGTGAAAAATGTGGGAAAACTCTATCCCGATGAGGAAAAAACGGAAACGTTGGAGTGGGTGCCGCAAAATTCGGGGGAAATCACGTTGCTGACGCAGGTTTTCATCGGAGAAAAAGAGGTGGCCTCCTATGAAAAACGTGGGGAAGTCCGCTTTACAGACGTGAACGTCCAGGCGGTGCCGGAATCGGAGTCGTTTGTCGGTTTGGAAACGCGGTGGAACCTCCATGTCCAGAACCGTGGAAATGCGGCGGCGGAAGGGACTCGATTGAAGCTGGAATTGCCAGATTCTCTGGAGTATGTTTCTTCCCAGGCAAGCGAATCCCCCATCCTGTCCACCGGCGGCATTTTGTGGAATCTCGAAAAAATCGAAGCGGGCGAAACGCGGACAATTTCGGTCACACTCCGTTCGCTGCGAGAAGAGACGCCGATGTTGGAATGTCGGCTTTACACGAAAGATTTGCCCACGATCGAAGAAAAATTCCCGGTCAAAATTGCCGCCATTGCCGATTTGCAAATGCGACTGCACGTGCCGAAAAAAGTGGTGGGAATTCAGGAGGAGGCTCCGTGTGAGATTACGCTGCAAAATACCGGAAGTCTGACGATTTCCGACGCGAAATTGTACGTCTTTTTTGCGGAAGGAGTGGAACCCAGAACGGTGAATCTGGGTGCCAAAATTACGGGGGAAGGGATTGTACTGCTCGACGTGCCACCGTTGCCGCCGCAGGAAAGTATCCAACTGCGAGTGACTTCCGGGGCTGCCACTCCTGGAAATTATCCTGTGCGATGCCAGGTCAAAAGCGAGGCCATGAAGCTCGACCTGATTCAACAGGAAACGACCCTTTTCCGATAGAAAACAACCTCCCCTTCAGGCATTTTCCACCGGAAGGGGAGGTTTCCTTGCTCATTCCTCCACCACATAAGGTACATCCCCCTCCCAGCCAATCTTCACCCGGGAAAGGAACCAGGTCGAACCTTTCGTCGCGTTCCCCTGATAAAAGAGCCACGTTTCTCCCTTTTCGTCAACAAATACGCCTGGATGTCCTGATTCGGAAGCGTTCCATTGTCCTTCAGGACCATTGGTGAGGAAGGGAATGCTCCACAGACGCGTCCAGTGAATCCCGTCGGAACTTTGAGCCACGCCAATATGCTGAGGATCGTTGTTGTAGCCCCCCGCGTAGAACATGAAAAGTTTGTCCCCACGCTGGAGAACTGTGGGAGCCTCAATACACCGCGTTTCCCACGGCCATTCCGGCTCCAGAATCGCTCCGTCCCATGCCTGTTTCCACGCACTTTTGCCCAGATGGTTCCGATTTTCTGCCGTGGCAACCGCAATTTTCTGGATATTGCCCGATGTATCTCGGGTGGCAACATAGAGGAAGCACTTTCCCTGAAATTCAAAAAAATCCGCGTCGATTGCCCGACCGTTTGTCCAGTTACCGGAGGGTGAGAAAATCGGATTGTCGGGGTGGAGTTGAAAGTGAAGGCCGTCTTTCGACGTGGCGTATAAAATGGTGTCCCGTACTCCATTGCCGTAAGATTGGTAAAAAAGGTGTACCTGGCCGTCCCAGACTTTGGCACATGGCGCACCGCACCCGCGTTGGTCTATTTCCCCCAACGGCAAGACCGTTCCGAGAAATTGCCAATGCGTTAAATCACTGCTTTCCGCCACGCCAATGGCAAGACAAGCTTCCGTAGGCGTTTCTTTCGTCGGAAAAATGGAAAAGTACATCAAGTAACGCTCCTGAAAACGAACCACCGACGGGTCTTTTGCCTTCGACGGTTTCCACGTTCCCCACCCTTCCGTTTCTGCATTCGGAAAGAGCATGGCAGGATTTTTGACCCCTTCCCAGTCCGCCGGGGTAATCGATTTTTGCTCCGGCGGTGTGGGATACAAAACTTCCCCCGCCCCTAACTGCGGCGTGAAAAAACAGGCAAGGTAAAACAAAAGGTATCGCATATTTTCTCCTTTGCTTGGTTAAACTTATAAATATGTATCTTCCCCTCTTCCAGAGCGGGGTGTTTCGGAAATGGACAGTCCCTCTCCGCCGCTATTATTTTACGCCACTTGTGTGGTTTTTATTCATTTTTGTTTCTTTCACAAAGTACTATTCTAACGGTTGGATCGTGACGCGGCGAAATTCGATTCCGCAACCCTCGGATTGAAGCTGAATTTTTCCGCGTGCGGGGGAGACGCGGGTGGCACGATTCACGAATTTTCCGTTAAAATAGCAGCGAACCTCTTCACCATCGCAGACCAGTTCCGCCGTATTCCATTCGCCGATCGGTTTTTCATTGACTGCCGGCTTCACGTCCGTCGTGTCCGTCCAGTCGCGGGCAATGTCCCAACGACAAACGCGGTTATTGCCCACAAGCGTGACTTCCTTGCCGTTTTTGTCGTAAATGAAATCGTTGCCGCCAAGTCGCTCTTCGCCAACGGTGGATTGGAGAAAAATGTCGGGACGACTTGCTTTTCCAACGGTCCAGAAATCACCCGACGCCCCCAGAATCAGATTGTATTCATGGGAAAGCATCCAGATTCCGCCAAATCCGCCGTCCGGCCCGATGGAGTGGAAAAGAATGCCGCTGTCCAGAGCCTTTCCCTGTTTGGAGGGGTAGATTTTTCCCGTCCAACGATACTCCACAATCAGACGGTAGTTCTCGAAAGATTCTTCCGTGGTAAGGCAGCCCCATTCTTCGCCAGTCACCTGAATGATGCCATCTTTTACCGAAAAAACACCTTTCGGATCGTGATTTTTGCCGTAACCACGCAGGTAGGTGTACCAGTTGGTCAGGTCTTTGCCGTTGAACAGTTCCCGCACTTCCGTCACGGGCGTCGAGGGTGGAATTGCCGCCAAATCCTGCTCCTGCGTCTGTGCCCGCAACGTAGTGGAAAAAAATAGAAGAACCATAACAAAAAACATTCTTTTCATACCCAAACCCCACCTTTCCTGAAATTCATGGGAACCACCAACCACCAACCACTATCAATTATCAATTAATTTATTCCTCGTCCAGCGTAAACGTGAATTCGTTGTAATCTTCTCGATTCCAGGCCAGGTTTCGTGTGGCAGGCGAGATGGCAAAGAGGGGTGAAAAGGTTCTGGCGGTCACTTTTTTCATGTCGGGGGAAAATTCCAGCAACCGCAGCCAACCGTCGCCACCATTTCCACACCAGCCACCTCCCAATGCCTGCGGGTCGAAAAGCATCTGGGAAACCCATTTTCCTGCCGCGTTTTTCTCTTTCGCAAAGCCGACGCAGCCACGAAAATTGTCCGGTTTGGAAATGTGCCCGCACAGCACGAGCCGAATATTGGCGGAGGGGTAGACCAACTTCTGCCAAATCGCTTCACCAGCGTTGCCCCCCTCTTTATTGAGAACGTAACCCTCCTTTTCAATCCGCTTGTCGGTGGAATGCAGGTAGGAATGCGTCACGAGAATGACGAAATGTTCGGCATACTTTTCCTGAGCGACGAGATTTTTCGCCCACTGGAGATTCGCGTCGGTGGGAGCAAACGGAAGAGCCACCGTGAGCATTTTTTGTCCCTGGGGGGTCGTCCACTCATACGCCGCACATTCCAGCGTCTTTTTGCCATAAGAATTCTCTCCCTGAGCAACCAGGACCCCTTCCCACGCCGGATTTTTCGTCACGGGGAAATAGGTATCCAACTGTGTTTCCCGATTTTCCGCACTGCGTGTTCCGTGGTCATGGTTTCCCGTGCAGACTACATAAGCGGTTTTGCCGTCCAGCCGTTCAAACGCTCGTGCCGCGGCGGCCCACATCTGCGCACTGGTCTGATTGAGACTCTTCCCATCCGTTTCGGTAATGTTGTTGCATTCCACAAGATCGCCGACACAAACCACTTGCTGAATCCGAAGCGTCTCCCGATTCTCCGCAATCCAGGCCGTCATCAATTCCAGAATTCCCTGATTTCGGCCAAACTTGACATAGGACTGCGTGTCGGGAATGACGACCATCGACCACGCTCCCTCTTCTGAAAGTCGGGGTGGTTGGTAGGTTTCCTCTCCAAAAACCGAAAGACAACAAAATACCCCAAGAACCCAAAGCCTGATGGACAGACGTTTCATGATTTCCTCCTTCTTGAAAACGAAAAATACCCATACTTTATCCAGTATAGCAAAATTTCCCGCTTCATGACAAGGGGGGGAATTTTCAAGAGCCGTAAGAAGTTCGCAGATGTTCCTGAATGGCACTTCGCAGACGCCGCATGGTTTCGTCTTCTTCCTCACGAGTTTCAGGATTTTTCAAGGCTCTGGGAAGTCGAATTTTGGAAGGAAGCGCATGAGAAAAACGAAAATCCTGAGCCACTTTTTCCAGAGGAATCCTCCCCTCCATAATACCGCAGGCAAAAGCGACACCTGCCAAATCGGCATTCAGGTCGGTCACGTCGAAACCACTTCCTCCTGGACGCGCATCCTTGCGTTCTTTTTCCAAACCGATGATTTCCACCGCCTTCGGGTCGAGGTGCGTTGCCAGGGCGGCAGAAACCCAAAAATGTTGGCATAAATCGTGGCGACCAAAAATCGTGACCTCTCGAACCACCTTTTTCCGAAACTCCTGCAACGTTCGCGTTTCCAGTGCCCGAAAACGTTTTCCGTAAACCGGCAGTGATTGCAGGATTCCAGAAGACTCCAACATCGTTTCCACCGCCAGCAAAAAAGCCTGCCGTGCCATGCGGCCTTCCTGGGTATCATGGGGAGATTTTCCGCCAATTTCCAACGCGGCGGCAGCGGCCAGGCGAACGATTTTCTCGGTATAAACGTCGCTCGACTCCTCTTTCGATTCGTCCGCGTCCAGTTCCAGCAAGACCGACAAAAGAATATACTGCGTCGTTTTGGCGGGAAGCGTGTAGGGGGTAATCTTTTCCACGTTCCAATTCTGCTGCCATTTTTCTTTCAACCGCAACAACTTTTCTCTCTGGGAAGTCGGTTGTTCCTGCGATTGCGGTTCCTGCGGTTTTTCGGCGGGGGAAACTGGGGTAGAGGTTGGTAAAATGCCGAGCGGGTCTTCGGGATTCGTAGCGGTGGAGGGGGGTGGGACTTCCTTGGCCTCTTTTTCCGCAGGGGAAGGAACGGTTTCCGTGGGTGATTCTTTCGGTGCGGAAGGTGTTTGCGGAGGAAGGATTCCCAAAGGGTCTTCTGGATTGTAATTCTGCGGTGGTGTCGTGGAAGGAGAAGAATTGGAGTCGGCGTCCGGCAACGTGGTGGATTCTTCGTCCAACGCGGAAAGAGGAGTTCCCAAACGCTCCAAAACGCGAATCATAATGTCCAGGTTGGGATTTTCCGCAACGGGAAAACCAACGTTTTTTTGCTGTTCGCCAATCGCCCGAATCATCCGGTACGATGCCAGCAGTTTTTGACGGGTATCTTCCCGAAGCGCGGTCAGACGTTGCTGTTTCTGGCGACGATATTCCCGAATCCAAAAGTTCATCGCCAGCGTATTCACCGGGTCGAACGAAATCGAAAATTCCGAAATTCGTCCCCGGCGGTCTTTCAACGTACTACGCATGATCGAATTCTGATCGGAGGTATGCACTGCCCCTAAAAAATGCCCAATTTCATGCAGCAACGTTTCCAGCCGCTCCACCTCGGTAATCTGCGGAGCCTCTTCCCGCAACAAAATCCGTGGATAAAAAGGGCTTCGCGCCAGACCCAGTTCCGTACGTCCATCCGCTCCGGCAAAATTATGATGCGCGGTAAAGCCAATCGAAAGGGCTTGCGGCAAAATCGGCACCTGACGCTCAAAATCTTCCAGAATCGTCTTCAAATCAGGTGATTGCGGGTTGGATCGCCAGGTCGAATAGCCTACAATCTTCAACCGAAGCAAACAGGTGCGTTCCAGAATCTCCGATGCCTTGGCAATCCGAGCTTCCACCCGTTTTTTCCAGATTTCAAACGTCAACGGAATGTTCTCATCCGTAAAAATCTTGACGGGAAGGGTGAAATAGGGGTCGTTGGCATCAAGGCCGGGAAAAGTGGGCAAATTTTGCGGGTATTCCGGGCCTAGCGTGAAAAGTTCCAATTTCCCCGTCGGATCGCTGAAAACCTGAATCTGATCCGGCAAAAGTGCTTGCGTGGCGGTCTGATTTCCGTGCCGGTAGGCCACCTGCGTCGGTTGGGCTGTGGAAAGTGTGAGAGATTCACCCGTGGCAAGTGTTTTGGCTTCCTGTTTCCCTTCTGCCGGAAGAACCCAGAAAGAAACACGTGCGCTGGCCTGATTCGTAAGAACCGTAACGCTCTGGGCAAAGGTGGGAACGGACAGTAATGTAAGAAGACCTGCATAACCCAGCCATCGTGCCACCCGAATCATGCCATCCCTCCCCTAAAAAAAGAGAGACGCCCCCACAGGAACGTCTCTTTTGCCAATTGCTCTTCTAGAATTCCACATACGAATCACTTGGCCCTGGATTCAACGGCTCAAAGCCAAAGGCAACCGCTTGATCCTGGCCAGCCTGAAGCGTTACCAGCTTGGTCTCCACATATTTCTGGCCGTTGCGAATCACTTCCGCTCGAACCACATAGTCGTACTCATTTCCCTGGGACAGACCGTAAGAAATGAACGAACGGACGCTCCCATTCGTGGACGTTTCGTGATCGTTCACAAAAACCTTCGCATCCATCGGGACGTAAATCTTCAGCAAACCACTGTTGGCAGGAACGGGCGTTTCCTTCACCTCCGCCGCGGCATAACTGGCACGGTGATAAATCGGACGATTCGCTTCCGTACTCTTCAGCAAATCATCGTTGGGAGAAGGCTCCACCACCGACGATTTTTTCGTGGCGGGCGCAGGTGTCAGAGGAATATCGCTGCCGTCGTAAATTTCGCCGCCATAGGCAACGTCGCCACAGCACGCATCCGCGTAACTATAAGCGTAACCGCCCCAATATCCTGTCGGATACCAGCGATAACGTCCGAACAGCAATCGTCGAATCGGACCGGGACGCCAACCCAAAGCATACCCTGTGCCGCATACAGGACCACAGGTCACACATGGGTCGCAGCAGACTGGCTCACAACAAACCGGGGCGCAACAAGGGTCGTAAGCGGTGGAGTACACCGGGCCAAACCAGGCGGGACCCCATACCGAGCCGCCCCAATAGGGACCGCAGCAACCCCACCAGGCAGATGCCTGCGTGGTGAGGAGACATAACGAAACCACAACCAGTGCGGGAAGAACCAATTTTTTCTGAATTTTCTTCATCACCAAAACTCCTTGAAACCTGTATTTGGGTAACTTTATGGGAAAGTGAAAATACTCTGGAACACTCTGTAAGGAATCTCCCACCTCTCATAAAGCCTGATTTCACCTGACGGGAATCCTTAATTACTGGACACTCGTTAGAATGGAATCGGCAGAAGGGAAGGCCGTTCGTCAAAAACTTTTTACAAAACGGCATTTTTTGCCTGATCCGCAAAATCGCTCTTTTTTATACGACCCTAAAAGAAGCAATATGGGAAATTTTGTGCAAATGGCGACTCTGGGACATTTCTTTTATTATATTCCCCCCGGCAACTCCTGTAAACCGGGGGCGGCATTTTTTTCAGAGAATTTATTTCCAGCCCGCGGAAAATTTCCAGGCAGGGGAATAGATGAGGAAGGCTTCGATCTTCGCATCACTTTCTTTTGGCTGAATCGTCAGTGTATGATCCGCATTGGCGCAATTCTGCAACAGTACCAAAGGTTCCGTGGTGGTCGGTATGAGAGATTCCGCAAAAAGAGGATAACTCTCCCATTGGAGTCGATAGTTTTTCGTCACTTTTATTTTAGAATACCGATGTTGTTCCAAGTCGTAGTCTCCCCGCTCGATTATCACACGACGGGAACGGGAAATGAAGTATACGTCACTCCATCCTTCTCCATCGAAACCGGTGACACTTCCTTCCACCCGGTAGTGGATACGGCTGCCATCTTCGTTGGAATCCGGCAGAGCGGTCAAAGTCCAAACTTCTTTTCGCAGAGGTGCTCGAAAACCGATCGTGAAGATACCCGGTTTCCAGCCTGTGGCGCTGGAGGTGCGGGTATGTGCCCACAATTCGCGATATTCTGCGACAGGTTTGCCATCCAGAAGGAGGGAAACGTTTCCTTCTGTTTTTTCCTCTTCAACAGCATCGCTGGCATTCTCTTGCACCTCCCCTTGCACCTCCCCTTTCACCACGGCACAAACTCGATTGCCGTGAAAATTCAGCGTGAGAGAGCCGTCGGGATTTTTCCTGACAGCAGGGTCGTTGACAGAAATTCGCGTGATTCTTCCACTGGACAATTCATCTGTATTCACACCTGGAAGGCGAACCAATTCTTCGAGAATGAACTGGGCGTAATACTTGCAACCCTCCTGATTCAGATGAATACCGTCCCGCAACAAATGGGTGGGATGCCATTTATTTTTGATTAATAGATGACACCATTTCAGATTCAGGTCGATATAGGTACACTTGAACTCCTGAGCAATTTTCTCGATGGTGGTCGTCCGCTCCCCCCGATCTTTCAAAAAACCTTCCGGCATCTGACCACCGTTGAGATGGCTGCTCCAGAGGATGATTTCCGCGGTGGTTCGTTCGCGGACATTTTGAATGATTTCCCGATATTTGTCGAGGTCTCCGTAAACATGGAAAAAGAGTAAATCGGGATACCAGGGATAGAGGTCACTTTCCGCAGTTCGGACAAGACCGGGGGACATACACCCACCGATTGCTTTGTTGGCGAAGGTGAACTGTACCGTGGGGTAACGTTTTTGCAAGGTTTCCTGAACGGTATTCGTCCACTCCTGAGCCACAATCGACTGACCATAAAACAGGACGCGAACCTGAGCCGGATTTTCGGCAGTGGATTCCTCCAGCGCTTTCATGGTACGTTGGATATACTTGACCGAAGGATTGGCGGGGACAGGGGAGTTGCCTTGCAGAATTCCCGCGGGGAACAGGCCGGCAATCAGAACCAGAGTGAAAAACGGATGAAAAATGGATTTCATGTCAATCTCCTTATCCAAATGATTAATCAATTCATTTTCAGTTTAGCAAGGAAAAATGGTTTTGACAAGCCCTGGGAAAATTTTTTCTGACCAGGGAACTTCTCCCACTGGTACTGGCGGGGAGAGCATGTTATACTGGAAAGGTGATTCCTCCTGTTTTTCTTTCTATTTTGGACAGGGAGATGGAAAATGAGGAAAAGTAAAGTATCATCCATAAAAGTAAGGAGTTTTGGAATGAAAAGATGGTTTTTCGGGATTGGCTGCCTGGTTGGTTTTTTAAGTTGGGTATCGGCACAGGAGCCGGATTATCCCGTTTATGCCGAACAGGATTTGCAGGTAGTGCAGAAACGTGACGGGATTGGGAATGTGATACAAAAACTGGAAGCTGGCGAAGAGGTTTCGATTGCCTATTTTGGTGGTTCCATCACGGCGGCCAATGGCTGGCGTCCCAAAACAACAGCCTGGCTGAAGTCGCAGTATCCCGATGCCAAAATTACCGAGATCCACGCCGCGATTGGTGGAACGGGGAGTGATTTGGGCGTTTTCCGCAATGGTTGGGATGTTTTACGCCACGAGCCTGATTTGGTCTTCATCGAATTTTCCGTCAACGATGGCGGAGCCTCCCCGGAAAATATCTGGCGGCAGATGGAAGGGATCGTTCGCCAGACTTGGGCTGCGAATCCCCGTACCGACATCGTGTTGACCTACACGTTTGTGACCGGTTATGCCGAGTGTACGTTGCGGGGAAAATGTTCCCGTGCGGCAGGGGCGATGGAGATGTTGGCCCAGTTTTACGGGATTCCGTCCATCAATTTCTGCAAGCGGATTGTCGATTTGAAGGAAGCGGGCAAACTGGTTTACAAAGGGGAAGGAAACGAGCCGGAAGGGGTGATCGTTTTCTCCAACGACAATGTTCACCCACTGGACGCCGGGCATGAGGAGTATCTGAAAGATATTCAGCTTGGCTGGAATGCCATGAAGGATTTGCCGCCGGTGGATCATGCTGGAAAATTGGCAAAGTCCTTTGTCCCCGATCATTTGCAGGCGGCCAAAATGGTTGCGATAACTCCCGAAATGCTCCAGGGAAATTGGAAAAAACTGGCCGAAGGGGAACCAAACTACGGATTTACCAACCGCACCGGAGAGATGTGGACAGCCGACGAGCCGGGAAGTACGCTGACGTTTCGTTTCCAGGGGTCGCAGGCAAAAATCTACGACCTGTTAGGTCCCAACGGAGGCCAGGTGACAGTCACGGTCGATGGCAAAGAGGGAAAACCGATTCCGCGTTTCGATTCCTACTGCACGTACCATCGGCTGGCGACGCTCTGGTGTGCCAACCAGTTGAATCCAAACGAAGTCCATACCGTTGTGGTCAAAATCCACCCGGAACAACCGAATCGTCAATCGGTGGCATTTCGTCTGAAAGACCCGGAAAAAGAGCTTGCCCAGCCAAAGTTTCAGGGAACCAACGTCTGGTTCGGGAAGATTATGCTCCTGGGAGATTTGGTGGAATAATGCCGGAGTTTTATGGAACATGAAAAACTACGGTACACCTGGTCGAACGACTTTTTCCATTACAATTTTTTCCATTACAACAACTGTACTTTGCCGAACGCGCCCGGAACGTGAAAATCGGGTTCGGGCGTCCCTGAGTGCTTCCAACTGATCCACTCTTCCAGAATTTTGCCGTCCGGCTGGTGACTGAATTCAGCCCGGAAAAAGCCGGCGTAAAAGGTTCCGTCCGGCTGGAGAATATTGCGAGTTCGCAAGGCGGCAAGGTCGATGGTTCCTTCGATGATGTAGCCCGTCGGAGTCAATTTTCCGGTAAATTTTACAAAATCGCCACTCCAATCGTAGTCGGACTGGCGATAATATTTCATTCGGTAATCCAACATTACGCCGTTGGGTGCCATTTCAAAACCGTAATACCACTCCTTCCAATCGGGCGTGGCGAGGAAAATCTCCGCTCGATCGTTGCCGATAACCGACATTTTTTCCCGCGAATCGGCCAGGACTACATCGTTGTCGGTGATTTCGTACCGGAAATAGAGCGTCTTCCCGTCATGGCACATTTTCAGCGTCGTCGGCGGGGCCGGAGCATCTTTCCACGGAAAAAAGAATTGTGTCCAGACAGCCGCTTTCTCCCAATCAGGCGAATCCAGCTTCGGTATCGTGAAAATCACCTCCTGGGCAAAAGCATGGGAAGGGAGCAAAAACAGCAATGGCAGCCACATCTTCATGAAATTTCCTTTCCATCAGGGATGTTTCAACGTTCTCAAAGCCTTGGCTTCGGGGAGAATCCGGTATTCGGCATCCAACGGATAGCAACCGCTGATCATACCGTTACGTGGCGCGGTGGTGCAGTCGCTGAACGTGCGGCAAATCCGTCGTCGATCCAATTCCCGCCCAGCCAGCGAATCTGCCACCATATCGCCGTAAGTCAAAACCATACGCCCAATTCCCACACCGTCAATCCAGCCATTTCGGACGACGCCTTGCGCGACTTGCGGCAGGAATTCCTGAAAATAGGTGTAAGCGGAACCGATCATCGGCAGTTGTGGGAAACGTTCCTTGATTTTGCGTGCGGCATGAATCTGGCGGCAGCAGCCCAGAAGTGGGTCTTCCGGCGGGAGAATGTTGTCGGGAATACGCATTTTCCCATCCGGCATCAAAACCGCTTCCAGCGCTGGCGTAAACGAGGGACGCTGGATGTAAACGCTGTAATAAGGCGATCCGGCGGTAAGATTCAGCATGTCGATTTTCAAATCTTCCGCAAAAACACGGACGATTTCGTAATCTTCCTCTTTCAGAACCTCCCCCCACGTTCCCGCGGCGGCATTTCCTTCTTCCTGTGGCAGGGCATCAAAAAGAGAGAGCCGAACACCGATTTTCATACCGGGGCATTCGGTGCGAATTCCATCGATAATTTCTTTGGCAAACCGCATTCGATTTTCGAGCGACCCGCCATAAGCCCCTTCCCGACGGACGGCGTGGAGCAATTCGTGCGCAAAATAACCGTGGCAATGCTTGACATCCGCAAAATGAAAACCAGCCTGCCAGGCATGTTTGGCGACGCGGACGTAATTTTCAATCATCTGCCGTATCTCTCCGTCCGTCACCACACACGAAGAATCGTCCGAAGAAATGCCCACCCGTGCGTCCAAAAGAGGATGGTGGCACGCAATTCTCGGAGCGTTGGTATTGTCCGCCGCCTTGCTGAATCGCCCGGAATGGGTCAGTTGCAAACCGACGAGAATCGGCTCGTCAGGATTTTTCCCCTCCTGTCGCAACCTTTCCTGGTGAGCTTGCGTAACCGTTTGAAACAAAAGAGGATACGTCGTGTCGGCATGAGCGTCGTCGTGGCACAATTGTCGGGGATTAGCACGGCCATCGGGTTGGACGGCAAACGCTTCGCCACCCCAGATGATTTTCGCGCCACTGTTGCCGAATTTTTTCCACCGGTTCAGAACCCACTCACTGGGACGACCATCCTTTTCGCCATCCCAGCCCTCCATCGCCTGAATGACCCAACGATTGGCCAGCGTCGTCTCGCCGATGAGCCAGGGACGTGCCATGGGGGAACCTTCTTCTGCGGAAAGAATCTTTTCATCCACAGGGAGCGAAACTCCCAAAGTTTCCAGATATTCCAGAAATTTCTCGGTCGTCTGAAGACCGCCAATCCGTCGGTAAGGTAGTTTTCCCATGGTCTCTCCTGAAAATGTACAGAATATTAAACTCCTTGAGTTGTGTAAGCACGGGTACGGTGACGATACTGCATCAGATACGTGTCTTCCCCTTTTTCATTCGCGGCTCGCTGGATGGAAACAGCCTGAAAACCAAGGGCGCGGAAGAAAAGCTGGGCGGGAAGATTCGATTCCCGCACCGCAATGCGAATCTGCTTTCGGGAATGGCTTGCCAACCGACAGGCCAGTCGGGCAATCATTTGCGAACCCACCCCCTGACGGCGAAATTCCGGCAAAACAGCCATGTTCCAAATCCGAAACGCAAATTCCTGCAATTCATAAATGATAAACCCAATCACTTGCGAATCGTACTCCACCACCATCCCGGCACAATGCGGATGGCTCAGAATCCGCACCAACTCCGCAGCACTCCACGGTTTCTCACTCGCACTCTGTTCCAGAGCATAAACCGCGTCCAAATCTTTTTCCGTCATCCAGCGCAAATGAACACGCAACAACTCCGCAGTCGGACATTTCATATTGTTTCCCCTTCTCTCGTTTCCGGTGAGCTTCCTTTCTCATCTCGTCGGGAATCATAACAAATGGTGTCCATTTTGCCAAGAGGAATTTCTCCCTAAAATCTTCTTTCCAGCAAAATTTCTAAATATATTCGTGAGTGTAGCAACATTCCCAAACCATTGTAATGGAAAAAACGGCTTGAACAATCGCAATTATCAATTATCAATTCCTAAATCGCTTTGTCCGCAATGTCGTGGCGGCACCAGGCACCTTCCCATCGGATTTTTCGCACCGCTTCGTAGGCATTCTTTTTGGCCAGGGCGATACTTTCTCCAAGGGCGGTGACGGTGAGGACACGTCCGCCAGCATTCACCACTTCAGCGCGTTCGTTGACGCGGGTGCCTGAGTGGAAAACCTTCACATCTTTCATTCCCGCCACGTCTTCCAGCCCACGGATGGGATGGCCGTAAACCGATTTTCCAGGATACCCTTCCGAGGCCATCACGACACCTACGCACGGACGCGGATCCCATTCCAGTGAGCCGATTTTGTCCAACTGCCGATCCAGCGTCGCTTCCATGATCGTCAGGAGGTCGGTTTTCAGACGCATCAAAAGTGGCTGGCATTCCGGGTCGCCAAATCGGGTGTTGAATTCCAGCACCTTCGCCCCCTGGCGGCCAATCATCAGGCCTGCGTACAAAACGCCAGTAAAAGGTGCTTCCAGACGATTCATCACATGCACGGTCCGCACCAGAATGTTTTCCTCCACCCAACGCAACATCGCTTCCGTCACCACGGGTGCCGGGCAGTAGGCTCCCATGCCACCTGTATTGGGACCTTTGTCGCCATCGTAGGCCGGTTTGTGATCCTGCGCCGGGGGGAGCGTCAGGATCGTTTTTCCATCCGTAATGGCCAAAACGCTTGCCTCTTCACCATCCAACCGCTCTTCAATCACCAACCGTTCGCCAGCCGCTCCGAATTTTTTATCCAACGCCATTTCCTGCACGGCCTGAAGCGCTTCGTCACGATTCTGGCAGACGTAAACCCCTTTTCCGGCTGCCAGTCCATCCGCCTTGACCACCACCGGACGGTCTTCCCGTTCTTTCAGGTAGTTCAGCGCATTCTGCGCATTGTCGAACGTGGCAAACTCCGCCGTTGGAATACACCCCAATTTCAGAGCATTTTTGCAAAAAATCTTGCTCCCCTCCAGTTGTGCCGCAGCTTTACTGGGGCCAAAAACGCGAATCCCTTCCCCTTGCAGAGCATCCACAATTCCGGCACACAACGGTTGTTCCGGTCCGACAGCCACCAGACCAATATGATTTTCTTTCACAAAACGGATGATGGCAGGAAAATCCAATACGTCGATTGACACATTTTCCGCATCAAAAAATGTTCCCACATTGCC
Source organism: Planctomycetia bacterium (assembly GCA_030527185.1). Lineage (GTDB taxonomy): Bacteria > Planctomycetota > Planctomycetia > Pirellulales > Thermoguttaceae > RGIG3701. The sequence goes on from JAUNBF010000032.1 coordinate 27,246, forward strand.
CGGTGCCACAAAAACGCGATCCACACGCGGACTTTGCGACAATTTCCACGCCAATGCGTGTTCCCGTCCGCCACTGCCAACCACCAATACTTTCATGAAAGATTTCCCTCCGTTTATGCCTGTTCTTGGAATGAAGAACCGCTTGTCTCCAGAAACGTTTCCGTTTCCCTTCCTACAATTATCTTCAATATACCATTTTCACAAAATTCCACCAGTAGGCCGGGAAATCTCTTTTTCAGATGATATTTTTCCCGTTTTGCGGAAAATGAAGGTTCTTTTGCGGAAAAAAACGGTTGCAATTGGATGAAAATTCTGGTATCCTTAAGAATACGATAGAAAATTTGTAGTATCGCGGTATATCTTCAATCAAACTTGTGGAGAGTCAAGGGATGTTGGATTATCAGTTGAAAATTGGTTTGGTGCCAGAGCGTCGCTATTTGCCAGGCCCCAAACGAACCGGTATCTTTAGCGAGGCGGTTGCCGGAGCTAATAAAGAGAAAGCCGTAAAATTCATCAAGGAGCAGTTTTCGGATGAAAAGGTGACTTTTCTCGATTTGGAATGGCTCAACGAAGAGGGAATGCTCGTCCAGACCCACGAAGCGGATCGTGTGGCGGAGTATTTCCAGAAAGAAAAAGTCGATGCCATTTTCATCATCAACTGCAATTTCGGCAATGAGGAAGCGGCAGGAAAAATCGCCCAACGGATGAAAGTGCCGACGCTTTTGTGGGGGCCACGGGATCGCGTCATCGAACCCAACGGAACCCGTTATACCGACACGCAATGCGGGTTGTTCTCCATCAGCAAACAACTGAAACGTTACAACGTGCCGTTTACGTACATTCCCAACTGCGACCTGGAATCGGAAACATTCCGGCAGGGAATGAACCGTTTTCTCTCCGTCGCGACGATGGTGAAAAATTTCTACAAACTGCGTATTTTGCAGGTCGGAACACGTGTCAAACCGTTCAAGTGCGTGATGGCAAATGAGTTGGAATTGACGGAAAAATTCGGAATCGACGTCGTGCCGGTCAATATGATCGACGCGAAACTGAAATTCGACGAAGTTTGCGAGACGAAAAAAGAACAGATCGAGCAGCATATTGCCTACATTCACGAACATTACGATGTCCGTGACCAGGATGACGAAACGGTCTTCAAGATGGCCGCGTTTGTGGAGATGTACAAGGCTCTGTTGGAGGAGAATGGCTGCGATGTCATTGCGACCGAATGCTGGACGGTCATGAACAAGGCTATCGGTGCCATGCCGTGTCTGGCGATGAGTCTGCTGGCGGACATGGGGGTGATTGTCATTTGCGAAACCGATATTCATGGCGCGATTACCTCCGCCCTCCTTTCCTGTGCGGCACGTGGTCAAAAGCCGACCTTTTTCGGAGAATTTACCGTCCGCCACCCCGAAAACGACCAGGCCGAACTCCTCTGGCACTGCGGCGTTTTTGCCACGTCGTTGAAAAAGAGTCCCGAAAAGCAAAAACTGGCTGTTTTCAAGCCGAATTTCTGTGCCAAAGATGGGCATTACACCATTGCCCGCTTTCAGGCCGAACAGGGAAAATACTACCTTCTGGGCGGTGAATTCGACACCACCACCGGGCCGGACACGTTTGGAACGTGGGTCTGGGCAGAGTTTCACGATTTGGAAAAACTGGAACGGAAGCTGGTCGAAGGTCCTTACATCCACCACATGAGCGAAGTGGAAGGGAGTTACGCGGTGGAACTGAAAGAATTTGCCAAATATGTGCCGGGGTTGGTTTTTGACGCATTAGACAGTTAAAAAAATAAAGCGGCGCAGCCGCGGATAAAAATCTTTGGAAGGAGAGGTCTGGAGAGGATAACTCTTTCTATAGAAAGGTTTCCTCTCCACGACGGTTAAACTCTTGACGGGAAAGCTGCCCTCGCCTTGGCGCAGGCAGCGCTACGCCCGGCCAAACAATTTACACTAACGTTAATAATGAAGGAAAAGCAATGAACCAATTTTTATTTTCGATGATTTTAACCGAGCTGGAAGATGCGGTGGGGCAGGAAAACTGTTCCACGCGGGAAATCGACAAGCTGACGCACAGTGTGGACTATTTCTGGCTCTCTCGTCTTTACGCGGATCGCGGCGTTCGGATGCCGGAGGCGGACTATGTGGTTTCGCCGAAGAATGCTCAGGAAGTTTCGGCCGTTTTGAAGATTGCCAACTACTACAAAATCCCCGTGACGACCTGGGGTGGCGGCGGCGGAACGCAGGGGGGCGCGATTCCCGTTTGCGGCGGGATCGTGTTGGACACGAAGCGGATGAACCAGATTTATCAAGTCAACACCGAGTCGATGTATATCGAGTGCGGCACCGGTGCGATTTACCGCCACATTGAAGACGCGGCCAACGAAAAGGGTTACGCCACGATGCACTATCCCAGTTCGCTGACCTGTTCCACGGTAGGTGGTTTTCTGGCACACCGGGGAATTGGCGTCGTTTCAACGAAATACGGCAAAATCGACGACATGGTTTTGCAGATGGAGGTCGTGCTTCCCAACGGCGACATCATCGAAACGTCACCGTCGCCGAAACATGCTGCCGGGCCGGATTTGAATCAGATTTTCATCGGCTCGGAGGGGACGCTGGGAATCATGACGAAAGCGCAGATGCGGATTTACAACCAGCCGGAAGAACGTCGTTTTCGCGGATTCCTTTTCAAAAACATGACCGACGCGTTCCGTGCGGGGAAGGAGATTCTCCAGAAGTTCAAACCTTCCGTCATGCGGCTCTACGATCAGGCGGAAACCGGGTCGATTATCAAGAAAATCGTCGGTGTGGAGAAGGATGGAGCCTTCATGAACATTGCTCTGGAAGGAATTTCGGAAATCGTGGCGATTGAGGAGCGGATTTTGCTGGAGACGTTTGCCCGCTACGGTGCGGAAGACCTGGGGAGCGAGTACGGCGAAAAGTGGTGGAAGGAAAAAATCACATTTTTCTATCCCGGCCATGCTCTGGATTTACCGTGGATGTTTGGCACGATGGACACGATCGCGCCGTTCGACAAAATCGAGAAAATCTACTGGGAAATGAAGAAGGCGATCGAGTCGAATTTCCCGATGGCACGGTTCATTGCCCACTTTTCGCACTGGTACGAATGGGGTTGCATGATTTACGACCGCTTCATTGTGGAGGAGCCTCCGCAAGACCCGATGGAAGCGCTTCGTCTGCACAACCAGATTTGGAACTGCGGTGTTCGGGCAGCCCTGGCCAACGGCGGCGTTGTCAACGACCATCACGGCGTTGGAATCAAACTTGGACGGCTCATGAAAGAACAATACGGCCCCGCCATGCAAGTCTTTGAGGGTCTGAAAAAGACGTTGGACCCCAACAACATCCTCAATCCGTTCAAAATGGGACTGTAAAATTGATAATTGATAATGAAGGTGGTTCAAACCTTTTTTGTACACAAACGAAAAAGCAGGAAGAAAAATGCAAATCAGTCAAACAAGTAAAAAAACGATCGACGCGTGTCGATTTTGTTGGATGTGCCGCCATATATGCCCGATTGGAAACGCGACGGGGCAGGAGCGAAACACGTCTCGGGCGCGGGCGTTGGGACTGTCGATGGTGGAACGTGAAATGGAAGCGTTGGGAAAGATTATCGACAATATGTACGAATGTTCCCTTTGCGGAGCATGTACGAAAGAGTGCATGACCGGCTGGGACCCGACGCAGTTCACCACCGAAGTCAAACTGGAAGCGGCTCTGGAAGGATGCCTGCCGGAATATGTGTTGCGGATGGTGGAAAATGTGGAGAAAACGGGGAATGCCTACGGAAAGACGGCGTTGGACGAAGGGCTGAAACAGGAGATAGCGTCGTTGCCGGAAAACGCTTCCACGCTGTTGTACCTGGGGACGGACGCACGGTATCAGGCTCCCGAACAGGCTCGTCGGGCAATTCAACTTTTGAAAAAAGCAGGCGTCGAATTTACCGTCCTGGCCGATGAGCCGGGGAGTGGCTACGACTTGTACTTCCTGGTGGGAGGTGCGGAGGAGACTCGCCAACGGATGAAGCAGACAGCGGAAATCCTGAACCGGTTTGAAACCGTCGTGGTTTACGATCCCAACGACGCGAAGATGTTCCTCCGTCCGTACAAGGAGTGGGAAATTGGCCTGACCGCCACGATTCAGACATTTACGTCGTATGTGGCAGGACTGCTCGAAACGGGAAAACTGACCGTTTCCAAGAGCGAGAAAACCTACACATTTCAAGACCCGGCGGCACTGGCACGGGATTTGGAGGAGACGCAAAGCGCGCGGAAGATTTTGGCTGCCTGCGGGAATTTGAAGGAGATGTTGCTGCACGGAAAGCATACGAATCTGGCAGGGAATCTCCTGATGCGGGAATATTTGTCGCAGGTGATGGATTTGGTGGCGAAAAATCGCTGGCGCGACGCGGAAGGTGTCGGGGCAACGTGTGTTGTGACCGCTTCGCCGTCGGAGTACGTTTGTTTGAAAGAGACTCAGCCGGAAGGAATGGAACTCTGTTCGCTGGAAGAGATTTTGTTATAAATACAAAGGATAAAAAGAAAATGTTGGTAAAACTTAACGATATTTTGAAGATTGCGGAAGAGAAGAAATTTGCCATTCCCGCCTTCAACGTCTACAACATGGAAACCGCCATTGCGGTGATTCACGCGGCGGAAGAAACACGTTCGCCAGTCATCATGCAGTCGTATTCCCGGCTCTTTTCCTACGGAACGGCCTTTTACCTCGCTCCGGTAGTGTTGAAATCGGCGGAAGAAGCGAAAGTGCCGGTCTGTTTCCATCTTGACCATGGCGCGGACGAAACGGCTGTGTTGCGGGCACTGCGGTATGGTTGCACGGGAATCATGTTCGACGCGTCGTCGTTGTCGCTGGAGGAGAATATTGCCGCGACGAAAAATGTGGTCGATCTTTGCGAAGCGGTAGGCGTTCCGGTCGAAGGGGAACTGGGACACATCGGCACGACGAAAGAAGATGTGAGCGAATTCGTTTACACGGAAGTGGCGGACGCGGTACGATTTGTGGCGGAAACGGGTGTCGTGGCGTTGGCGATTGCGGTGGGGACGGCTCATGGACGTTACAAAAAAGCGCCGCAGGTGAACGTTTCGCGGATTGCGGAAATCAGTGCGGCCATTCCCGCCTCCGTGGTGTTGCATGGCGGAAGCGGCATTCCCGACGAGCAGGTGCGGGCAGCTATCGACGCGGGTATTCGCAAAGTGAATTTCGGAACGGACATCTGTTACGCCTTTTTGGACAAGGTTTTTGAGACGTCACGGGAAGTCTTTGCCGTCGATGTTTTCATGCGTGACGCGATTGAGGCGGTAAAACAGTTTGCCGTAGAAAAAATTCAGCTTTTACGGGCGGATGGGAAATGGCAGTAATGGAAAAAGGTGGGAAAATGGGTGCTTCGATCACGGGGATCGGTGCCAATGTTTACGATACGCTGATTCAGCTTCCCGCTTTTCCTGAAGAGGATACGAAATGCTATGCCCGACGGTTCGTTTGCAGTGGCGGCGGGCCAGCGGCGACAGGGTTGGTCGCAGCTTCCAAACTGGGAGCGAAAACCTCCGCTCTGGCGGTTTTGTCGACGGATGCCGGGGGTGAGTTTTTACGGAAGGATTACGAGAAATATGGCGTCGATACCCGGCTGATTGAGGTGCGTGAAGGGGAATCGTTTTCGGCGACCGTTATTCTCAACAGCCAGACCGGTTCGCGGACGTGTCTTTTGTATCGCGGGACGCTTCCACCGTTGGAACTTCGGGAAGCGCATTGTCAGGAGATTGCCGACGCGGAGATTTTGATGGTGGATGGCAACGAGCTTTCCGCCGCCATTGCCGGGGCGAAAGTGGCACGGGAGGCTGGGACGCGGGTTTTGTACGACGCGGGGGGACGGTATCCCGGCGTGGAAGAACTGTTGCCGTGGGTCGATATTCTCATTCCGTCGGCAGAGTTTGCGTTGGGATTTACGGGAAAAACGTCTCTGGAAGAGGCGGCCGTCTGGTTGTATGAAACGTATCGCCCGGAAATTGTGGTGATAACGAATGGTTCGCAGGGGGGACTTTTTTACGATGGCTCCCTGCATACTTATGCGGCATTTTCGGTGGAAGTGGTCGATTCCAACGGAGCGGGAGATGTTTTTCATGGCGCGTTTGCCTTTGCGGTGACGCGCGGGTATTCGTGGGAAGAAGCGTGTCGGTTTTCCAGTGCCGTTTCCGCGTTGAAATGTACACGGCTGGGAGCCAGAGCGGGTGTTCCGTCGCTGGAAGAGGTCTTGCGTTTTTTAGAAACAGGCGAAATTTTACAGAAATAAGGAGAGATCATGTCGGAATACAGTTATAAGAAGAGTTGGAACAAGGAAAACGGCAAGAGCGAAATCATCACCGAGGCGAACAGTTCGCTGAGTTGGCTGGAGGTGGATATGCTGAAACTCCAGCCGGGCGAAACGAAGACGTATCACGAGGAGTACAAGGAGTACGGCCTGGTGATTCTGGGCGGGAAATGCACGGTCACGGGAGAAGGGTGGGAATTTGCGGAAATCGGGACGCGGAAAGATGTTTTCGATGGTCCGGCCACGTGTGTTTACGTTCCGTGCAACCAGAAATTCACGATCTCCGGCGTGACGGAAGTTTCGATCGCGGTCTGCAAGTCGCCTGGAATGGAGGTGTTCGAGCCAGTTCTGATTCGACCGGAAGATGTGGTGATTAAGGACTTGGGAAAACCGGGGTGGGAACGGCAGGCACACTTTATTCTGGACGAACGGGTGAAGGCCAACCTGATTTATATCGGCGAAGCTTATGTCACATCGGGCAACTGGGCCAGCTATCCTCCGCACAAACATGACGACGACAACATGCCGACGGAAGGGGTTTTGGAGGAGATTTACTACTACGAATTCGACAAACCGCAAGGGTTTGGGATTCAGCGGGTTTACACGAAAGAAGGGGACATCGACGAGACGTATACCGTGAAATCGGGCGACTTTGTGGAAATTCCCAAGGGGTATCATCCGTTCTGCTGCGCGCCGGGCTACAACAACTATTACCTCTGGATTATGGCGGGGGAAAATCGTGGCTTTTTCATGACGACGGAGGAAGGGCATAAATGGCTGACAAAATAGAGATTTTGCGTGTTACCGATTCGGAATTTGCCCGATATGGCACCGTTTTGAAGGCACCTGCCGAGGAACTTCTGGCGGCTGCGGCCACTTTGGAAATGCCGTCGGAGGGGGCGAAATACGAGCCATCGATAGCGGTGTTGGAAGCGACTTCGGAGCGAGACTGGTACGAACGGGAAATTTTTGGCGAACTGCCGATTCAAATTGGCTGTTGCTGGGGACATAACCGGTTGCTGAACGCTCTGGAATGGCACAAGTCGTCGGAAATCAACATTGCCGTGACCGATTTTGTGCTGATGCTGGCGCGGTTGGACGATCTGGAGGATGGCCGTCTGGACAGTCGCAAGGTGCGGGCATTTGAGGTGAAAAAAGGAGAGGTGGTGGAAGTCTATGCGCCAACGCTCCATTTTTGCCCCTGCACGGCGAATGAGGCAGGTTTTTCGTGCATCGTCATTCTTCCGCAGGGAACGAATGTGCCGTTGGAGACGAAACCGTCGGATCCGCTTCTGTTTCGGAAAAACAAGTGGATTTTGTGCCACGAATCGAATCAGGCTTTGCAGGATCGCGGCGTGGTGGCGGGAATTGCAGGGCCGAACTGGAGCGTCTGATGTATGTTTTAGGAATCGATTTTGGAGGTGGGGCGGCGAAAGCGACGCTCCTTTCCTCCGATGGCGTGATTACGGCAACGCATTCGGTGGAATATCCGACCAACTATCCGCAAAAAGGGTGGTGTGAGCAAAATCCACACGACTGGTACGCGGCAGCCCGGCAGTGCATTGGGGCGCTATTGGAAAAAAGCGGCATTCCAGCCAGTGAGATTGCTGCGGTCAGTCTGGACGCGGCGACGCACACGGCGGTGTTGTTGGACGACGATTTTCAACCGTTGCGACCAGCGATTCACTGGACAGATTCGCGCAGTGTGGCGGAAGTGGCCTGGCTGAAGGAGCATTTCGGCCAGACGATTGAAACCGAGGTACTGCACAAGCCGGACACGATTTGGACGTTGCCACAGTTGCTGTGGGTGCGGAAGAACGAGCCGGAAATTTGGCGACAAACGCGGAAAATCCTCTTTGCCAAGGACTTCGTTCGACATCAGCTCACGGGCGATTTCGTGACGGATAAAATCGAGGCGCAGGGGAGCATGTTTTTCAATTACCGCACGATGGACTGGTCGCTGGAACTGTGCGAAGTGGCGGAAATTCAGGCGTCGATGTTGCCGAAGCTGGTTCAGCCGATCGATGTGGTGGGGGAGGTGACTTCCCAGGCTGCCGAGGAGACTGGATTGGTGGCAGGAACGCCGGTTTTGTGTGGGACGACCGATACGGTGATGGAAGTTTTCGCTTCTGGGGCGGTTTGCGCGGAAGATATGACGGTGAAACTGGCCACGGCAGGGCGAATTTGCGTCGTCACACGTCAGGCCTATCCGAATCGGAATCTGATCAACTATTCCCACGTGGCGGAAGGTCTTTGGTATCCAGGAACGGCGACGAAATCGTGTGCCGCTTCGTATCGTTGGTATCGGGATACGTTTGGCGGCAAGTATCGGGAATTGGATGCCGGGGCGGAAGCGGTTCCGGCAGGATGCCAGGGGCTTTTGTTCCATCCGTACCTCAACGGGGAATTGACGCCGTACGCCGACCCGCTTTTGTGCGGCAGTTTCGTTGGAATGCGTGCCCATCATACCCGTGCCCATTTCACCCGAGCCGTTTTGGAAGGGGTAGCATTGTCGATGTTGGACTGTCGGCTGGCGTTGGAGGAAATCCAGATTCCTCATGCCGATACCGCCGTCGTGATTGGTGGCGGGGCGGCCAGTCCTCTCTGGCGGCAGATTTTGGCAGATACGCTGGATTTGACATTGGTACAGAAGGAAAACAGCGACTCCTCCTTCGGTTCCGCCATGTTGGCAGCGACGGCGGTGGGAATGTTCCGTTCGCTGGAAGAAGCGGTAAAACAGTGTTCCCAGGAAGTTTCGCGAACATTTTCTTGCCCGGAAAGACATGCTCTGTATCGAGAGTTGTTCCGAAAGTACAAAAACGTGCAGGCTGCGTTGGAGCCGATTTATCATGAAAGTTGAAATTTAACGCAACGCCAATGAAAATAGCCATTTGCGTCAAGATCGTTCAGGGAGAGTTGAATCCGTTCGACGCTTCCGCTTTGGAATGCGCCCTTCAGATGGAGGGAGTGCATCGGACGGTCGTCTGCCTGGGTCCGCCGGGAGTGGCGGGGGCTTTGCGGAAAATGACGCGACTGGGGGATTTTCGGACGGTTTTACTTTCGGACACAGCGTTTGCAGGTTCGGACACTCTGGCAACCAGCTATCTTCTGGCCTCTTTTTTGAAAACGATTTCTCCTGATGTGATTTTCTGCGGACGGCAAAGTATCGACGGCGATACGGCTCAAACGGGACCAAGTCTCGCTGCCCGGATGGGTTTTTCTTTGCAGACGCAGGTTCTGGAATTTTCCGGCCGGAAGGGACGTTCGCGGGAAGGGGAATTTCAGGTTTCGACGCCAACCGTGCTGACTTTTGAGCGGAGTTATCCGTTGCGTTTTCCGTCGTTGCGGTCGCGGGTGCGGGAGGTGGAGATTCTGGATCGCCATGCGCTGGACGTGGATTTGTCGCGGTGCGGCACACAGGGTTCGCCTACGCGGGTGGTTCAGACGTTTGAGGCTCCGCGAGGAAGGCGAAAATGCCAGTGGATTTCGTGGTCGGAACTGGAGCCACTGGTGCGGGAATTGCGACATCAGGCCAAAAAGAGCGTCAAAATTCCGCCGTCGGAAAAGCGACTTCCGCAAGTTTGTGCGGTGGGACGGGAAATTGCCCATTACGCGGAAGCGATTGCGGAGGAGGTGGTCTATTGGGAGAAGGTTTCTGTGGAGGAACTGGTGGCGCGAGCCAAACAGGAGAAGCCGAGGGTGATTCTCTGGAACGCGGACGTGTGGGGACGGCAGACGGCGCCGCAGGTGGCGGTGGAACTGGAAACCGGCTTGTGTGCCGATTGTACCGCGTTGGAAACGGATGGGGAACGTCTCTGGATGTACCGTCCGGCGGTGGGAGGGAACATTTTGGCAAAAATCGAGTGCCGAACGCGGCCTGTCATGGCGACGCTGCGAACGGTGCAGGCTTCGGGAGAGGTCGTGATTGCCGGAGGAAAAGGGGTTGCGAAAAAATGGGACGAGATTTTGCGATGGGCGGAAAGGTGGGATGCCCAGGCCGGGGCGTCGCGTGGGTTGGTGGATCAGGGTGTGGCTCCGTATCCGTTGCAGATCGGGCTGACGGGAAAGTCGATTTCGCCGAAAGTTTATCTTGCGGTGGGGATTTCAGGAGCGGTGCAGCATTTGTGTGCGGTGGAGAACGCCGACACCATCATTGCCGTCAACGCGGACAAAAACGCGAGGATATTTGAGTATGCGGATTATGGAATTGTAAAAGCATTTTGAGTGAAAGGAAAGACGAATGAATAAACCTTCCGAATTGGAGACGAAACATTCCTGGATGTCGGACACGGCTTTTGGGACGTTGTTGTGTATTCTGTCCGATACGCTTTTCAGTGTGGCGTATGTTTTCGTGCAGCTGATTAACAAGGTACCGGGAGCGGCGGTGAGCAGTGACTGGACGTTGTGTTTCAAAGAATGGATTGCGGCAGCGTTCGCACTTCCGATTTTCCTCTACCTCTGGTCGAAGGGGAAAGCGTCACTTCCGTCGTGGCGGGTGATTCTGATGTTGCTCGTGGCGGCCTTTTTCTGCGAATACATCGGCATTGGGCACCACGTCACGTCGTATCAGTTCATCGGCATGGCTTTGGGACTTCCGATCATCCGTACCATCACGATTTTGGGGTGTACGATTCTGGGAGCGATGTTGCTGCGTGAGAAGATTACCTCGCTGAAAATGGTGACGATCGGCGTGTTGATCGGAGCGGTCTTCATGTTTGGATTCTGCCATCCGAAGCCGGACGAAAAAGCGGCGGAAGCACCTGCTGCGGTCGCGGCGGTGGAACAGACGGCGGCAGAAACATCGGCAGAAACTCCGGCAGTGCAGCCCGTTGCGGAAGTGGCTCCCGAAACAACGCCTGTTACAGAGGCGGTGCAAGAGGTACCGGCGGTAAAAGCCAAAGAACCCGTCACACCGAAATATCTGGGGTACGACCTGGCGATTGATCCATTTGTGTTCGGCTTCCTCTGTGCGTTTATTACCGGTATGGGATACGCCATTTATACGCTGATTTTGCGAGTGGTTTTGAAAAAAGCGAATACGGCGACGGACAAAGAGGGAAAACCGGTGCAGCCTGTGTCGGTCTATTTTGTGGTCTCCACGGTCTTCGGTTTCGGAGGACTTTGCGGAGCCATTTCACTGTTGAGCCAGAACAAGTGGGACTGGTCTGCCTTTGTCAAAGTGCCGACGATTTGCTGGTGGTACATTCTGGGGGCGGGCATTTTGACCTTCTTCGCGTTCTATTTCAAGAACCTTTCGCTGCGCTACGCGACCGCTTCCAAAGTGGCCACGCTCTCGGTCGTACAGGTTCTCTTACAGGTGATTTTCGGCATCCTGATTTTCGGCGAGCCGACAAACGCGTTGTTCTGGGGTGGTGCGGTGCTGACCGTTGTGGGTATTTTGCTGGCAAGTAAAACAAGCTAATAAAAAAGATGCCGCATACGCGGCGTACAAATATTAGCGGCGCAGCCGCGGACAAAAGTCTTTGGAAAGAGAGGTCTGGAGAGGATAACTCTTTCTTTAGAAAGGTTTCCTCTCCACGACGGTTAAACTCTTGACGGGCAAGCCGCTATCGCCATCGGCGCAAGCGGCGCAACGCCTGGCCGAGAACCCCAAGTTTAGAAAGGAAAGTAATCATGGCAAGAAAAGTAACGATGTACACAGCCCAGTGGGGCGACTTGGATTTTCACGTCCTGGCGAAAAAAATGAGCGAGTATGGCTACGACGGCCTGGAACTGAAATGTACGGGCGACCGTCCGTGCGACCATTTCAACGTCCGAGCCGCGTTGGACGACGACGGTTATTGTGCGAAAAAACGTGCCGATTTGGAGAGTTACGGTCTGGGTTGCTGGGCGTTGAGTGCGCACAGTTACGGACAGTTGATTCTGGACGAACTTGATTTTCGTCATAAGTCGATGACTTCCCCGTACTTGTGGGGAGATGGCGACCCGGCGGGTGTTCGGCAGAGAGCCATTGAGGAGATGAAACTAACCGCCCACGCGGCGAAAAAATTCGGCGTTTCCGTGGTGAATGGTTTCACGGGATCGTCGATTTGGAAATATTTTTACTCGTTTCCGCCCGTGCCGCAGTGGGTGATTGACGACGGTTACAAACTGCTGGCGGAGTTGTGGCTGCCGATTCTGGACGTGTTTCAGGAGTGCGGCGTGAAGTTTGCTCTGGAAGTCCATCCGACGGAGATTGCATTTGACTTGTACAGTGCGTTGCAGACACTGGAAAGTCTGGAACACCATCCCGCGTTTGGGTTCAATTTCGATCCCAGTCACCTTTTCTGGCAGGGAATCGATCCGGTGGAATTCATTCGGATGTTCCCGGATCGGATTTTCCACGTCCACGTGAAAGACGCGATTCAGACACTCAATGGCCGGACGGGAATTTTGGGAAGTCATCTGAATTTCGGCAATCGGCGACGTGGCTGGGACTTTCGCAGTCCAGGACGCGGCGATGTCAATTTTGAGGAAATCATCCGCGAGTTGAACGCGATTGATTATCAGGGGCCGCTGTCGGTCGAGTGGGAAGATTCCGGCATGAATCGAGACCATGGTGCCAAAGAAGCGGTTCAGTTTGTGCGAAATCTGGACTTTGCGGCGAGCGACGTGGCGTTTGACGCGGCGTTCGAGCGTAAATCTGGCGGAATTGATAGTTGATAGTTGATAGT
>JAUNBF010000033.1 GCA_030527185.1 Planctomycetia bacterium
GACGTATTGTTGCCCGACATATCCGACGTGCTGTCCGAGGTGTTGAAATGTAGGGGGTAGCTTGGAGTGGTTGGCACGTTTCATGACCATTTCAACCCGCCCACCCCGTCTGCCTGTCGGCAGCCACCCCTCCCAAAGGTAGGGGCTTGGAAGTGGAAAAATTATCAATTATCAATTATCAATTAAAAAAAGCTTGAGGATTTTGGAATGAGAACGAAAACATTGGTAGTGACGAATTCGCCGGCGAATTTGGAGGGGAGGTATGGAACGCGGGTGGATGCGTTTGAAAGAGTCGTCCGAATTAACAAAGGGTTTTGTGAAAATCGGTGGCCGGAAAATCTGGGACAAAAAACGGAGGTGTGGGGGATATGCGGTTGTTGTGTGTTGTTGGATGAATCGTCCCTTTTGAAAGGGGCTTTGCACCCTCAATGGGGAGCCGTGAAAACGATTGTTGTCGCCAACCACCACGCCTCGCGAACGGTAGGGGAAGAACGTTTGGAGCTTTTGCGGAAAACGAAGGAAGTGATTACTTTTGAGGCTCCGCAGTGCCGGCAGTGGGCCGCGGATATTCATTGTAAGGGGGTGACGACCGCATTCAGTCTGATCCGTCATTTCCTCGCGGTGGATGGGGAAGTTACCTGTCTGGGAATCTGGCCGGATGTGGTTCCCATGCACCCGCTTTATACGGACAAAAACGGTAAGCAGCCACATCTGGGGCAGCTTGCCAGAGAACGGGAATTTTTATTGAATCAAAAAGGTATTTTTCATCTCGAAAAGGAGTAAGAAAATGAAAATCATGGCTGTCATTTCCCTGAAACCGTCCAGCACGCGGCTTCCAAGGAAAAACTTTGCGGAAATCGTTCCCGGAGAACCTTTGTATCAGATGGCTTTCCGAAAAGCCCAGGCGTTGTTGGAGGCGGAGCGGGTCGCTGGCGTTGCGGTCTGTTCTTCCGAGGATGTCCGGCACCTTCTGCCGCCACGGTTTCTGTATGTCCGCGTGCCTGAGCAATATGAGAAAAGTTCCCGTGCCCTCCGTGTCTGGGAGAATGTGCTGAAGGCGGTACCGGGAATGGATGCCGTCCTCACCATTCCCTGCACTTCGCCTCTTCTTTCCGTCAAAACGCTGGCAAAAATCATTGACCGGCTGAAAAACGGAAGTCGCTCCGTTCGGGCGGCGTATGTCAGGAGAACGGTCTTTTTTCAGGAAGACCCGGAAGGAGGGATCGGAAGGTTCAATTTCTCCAGATTCACAGGAACGCAAAACATTTCCCCCGTCTGCATCGGTGGCTATGCGTTTGGGTTTAGCCGCGAATACATCACGGAAATGGAAAATGAATATTCTGAAAAAGAGCAGGATATTATCCCTGTGCCCTGGTTGGAAACGATGGATATAGACTATCCCGAAGATTTCCAGGAACTCGTTCAGCTGAAAAAATATTGTCCTGAAGAAATATGGAACGATTGCGTTTCCTTCCCGGAAAATAGCGGGAACACTCCTGTTCCCATTTGAATTTCCAGAAAACAAAACGAAAGCCCCTACCTTTGGGAGGGGTACGCCCGATAGGGCGGGGGGTGGGTTGGTGAAATGGCAGAACGACGTTCTATTGCAATCAATTACGATAGAACGTTTTTTGGCCATTCACCCCCGCCCACCCCGTCCGCCTGTCGGCGGCCACCCCTCCCCAAGGGAGGGGCTTTGTAGAGTGAATCCGAAAAACTCAAGTGGATGGAGTATAACCATCGGGAACAAGAGTGTTCCCATTCCTTTATTTTTGGGAACAAGAGTGTTCCCACTCCAAAAAAATGTGTGAATGTGGATTTGTACGTCAAATGTGGAAGAGTGTGCGGAAATACCTTCGGGCTGTCGCTCAATGGAAAAAGGCGGGGAAACCGACCCGTCGACCGGCGGAAATCGCCCGACTGTTTGCCATTTGCCAACAATGCGAACATTTTCGACCGGTTCCCAATCGACCCTGGCGGGGACAGTGCGACGTGTGCGGATGTTATCTGGGACGACATCCGCATAAACTCCTGGATGGGAATAAAATCGCCATGGAAACCGAAGATTGCCCAAAAAACAAATGGAAGAAGGAGCGGGAACACTCCTGTTCCCTGAAACAAAATTAAATTATCGGGGAGCAAGAGTGCTCCCCCTCCACGAAAACAGGGAGAACACGATGATTAAGGTACTGACATTTATGGACGGAAATGTGCCGGAGCCGCTGGCCGTCGCCGCGTGGAGCATACGAAAAAATGGGAATTTGGACAACGCTCAATATATCCTTTACACCACCACGCCCCAACTACAACAAATGCCCATCCTTAAAAAATTGTATGACAAAATCGAGCCGCCCCCCTGGGATTATCAAAAAGTGCTTCAACTCGACTGGAAAAAGAGGTCGGAACGCTTTTTCAATCGCACTCAAAACCTCGAAACCGTACGATGGTCGCAAGCCTGCTGGATCAAGTTCCTCTGCTTCCTCGAAGAACCCTGTTCCTCCGAGGATGTCGTGATTTACGTCGATTACGACATCCTTTGCCTGGGGAGCCTCAGGGAATCGTTCCCACCACCGCCAACAAAAGCCCTGGCAGGATACCTGTATCGGTGCGATAAAAATGGATTGTGGACAACCAATAATGGATACCTGGTGAAAAACGGCCTTTTTACGG
The DNA here is from genome assembly GCA_030527185.1 of Planctomycetia bacterium. Classification (GTDB taxonomy): domain Bacteria; phylum Planctomycetota; class Planctomycetia; order Pirellulales; family Thermoguttaceae; genus RGIG3701. The sequence goes on from JAUNBF010000033.1 coordinate 2,671, forward strand.
AAATGAACCTGTCGGCAAAGTTGCAGGAACCGCTCTGGGACGTCCAAAAACACGCCGAAGCCGCTCGACTTTGCAACAGCAATGATGAAATGGCCGTAATCTGGTATCTGGAAAATTATCCCCGCGAAAATGACTGTTTTTACGCACTCCCTCGTAAATACAATATCCTCCCATGGCTCCACACCCGCTCCGGCAAGTCCATGGAACAGGCAGACGCTCGACTTGTGCATTATTCCGGCGGAACCAAGCCGTGGAAGGGACTTAAAGCTCCCTACAAACCGATGCAACGCCGTTGGATCAAAGCCCGTGACCAGATGATCCGAGAATGGAAACAAAAAGAAGGTCTCTTTCGATGAATTACGAAAAAGTTTACTGCCTCAACCTCAAACGCCGCCCGGAAAAATGGACGGCCTTTTGCGAAAACCTCCCCAAAGATTGGAAATACCCGCCCGTCGAACGCTTTGAGGCCATTGACGGCCTGGATGTGCCACCGCCCGCCTGGTGGAAAGGGGGTCGCGGTGCCTGGGGATGTTATCGCTCCCACCTCAACATCCTTGAAAACTGCCTCCGAAATAATGTCCAATCCGTCTTCATCCTCGAAGATGATGCCGTTTTCTGCGAAAATTTCACCGAAAAAGCTACCGATTTTGAAAATCGACTCCCTTCCGACGCCACCTGGATTTACTACGGTGGACAACACCTGCAAAGAGCTATCAGACAACCAAAAATCGTCAATGAAGCGGTCTGTAAACCCTTCAATATCAACCGTACCCACGCATGGGCAATCCTCGGAAAAGAGACCATCGCAAAAATCTACCAGCACCTCCACCGAAGGGACTGGACGACCGCACACCATATCGATCACCACCTCGGAAGATTGTGCGGCACTTTCCCACACGTCTATGCTCCCAACCAATGGCTCGTCGGACAACGTGAAGGGTTTTCCGATGTCGCCTGCAAAATCAAAGACGCCAACTTCTGGAATGCCGCGACCACCCTCCCCGAATGGACAGACACCCCCTTTTACGCTATCCTCGGTACCCACTCCTCAGGAAGCTCCGCACTGGCCGGGGTTTGCTGTCTCCTGGGTGCCCACCTCGGAAATCAACTCACCGGAGCGTACGGACCTCCCGGTATCCGTGCCGGAGAAGCTATCGACCTCCGACGTATCTTTGAAGCCGCCGCGCCTGTCCCTGCCACAAAATTGCTCCTGGACGAAAATACCCTCGAAAATAAACTACGTATCTTCGTCAATAGAAGAAGAGCCGAAGCTCTCCGAAAACATACCGTCGCCATGGGAAAATACCCACAAATGGCTGCCGCCGCCCATATCCTCCACAATATCCTCCAGCAAAACCTGTACGTCATCTTCATCGAAAGACCCCTCGAAATCTCCGTCCGCAGCCTCGCAAATCGGTTCCCAAAAATACCTGCCAAAAATATCCACGAACACCAATACTGGATATTCAAAAACCTCCAATACCTCAAAAATACCCTCCAACCAAAAAATTATATCACCATCCAATACAATGACCTCCTCCAAAATACAGAACTGTCCATACAACAAATCATCCGCTTCACTGGTCTGCACGTAACCGACCAAAGCCTGAAAAATGCCGTCGATTTTGTGAAACCAGAAAAAAATCACCATGGATAAAATCCGTAAATTTTAGAAATGAATATGAAAAGATGATGGAAAACGTGGAAAAGGTACTTTGCAGAGCTTCTTCCTTCCCACAGCCCACGAAGCAGTCCCAAAACCACACACACTTTCTTTCCCTCCTCATGCCGATATTATGCCGACCTCCTCGTACGATCATCACCGCACCCGCACCCGCGAGTACCAGGCGGAGCAAAGCCGCCGTGGTCGCGACATAGGCGTGATTCCTTCCGTGAAGGACGCGGAATTAGTCTCGCGGATGGGTGGCGATTTGTTATTATTTTTGGAGACGTGCCTTCCGGACACCTTTTCGTTACCGTGGTCAGCGAATCACCTGGCGATGGCGAAGTACTTCCAGGAGACGATCTGGCGTCGTGGGAAGTGTGCGGTGGTCGCGCCGCGATCGGAGGGTAAGACCTCGTTTTCAGAGGGCGTATCTTTATGGGCGTTACTTTACGGTTACTCTCATTTTTTGATATTGGTAGGGGCGACGAAGGAGGCGGCGTTAGACAGTTACAACAGCATCAAGACGGAGCTTGAGACGAACGAGCGTTTACTTTCGTATTTTCCGTCGGCGGTATATCCGATTCAGTGTTTGGAGGGACATGGGAATCGCTCTACGGGGCAGTTGTACGGTGGCGAGCGGACGCACATCGAGTGGCGGCGTGAGCGTTTGGTATTCCCGACGATAGCGGGGAGTCCCTCCTCAGGGGCGATATTCACGGCGTGCGGGTATGATGGACGCTTACGAGGGCGGAAGCACAAGACGGCGGACGGGCGCAACATCCGTCCTGACTGTTTGATATTTGACGATGTTCAGAAGGACAAGACGGGCAAGAACCCTGCGAATGCGGACTATCTGGAGCAGTTATTGAATCGGACGGTGAAGTTCATGGGGACACGGAATCGTCGTTTGACGGTGATTGTGCCTGGGACTTGTTTGAACGCGACGTGTCTGATGTCGCGATTGATGGATCGGAAGCGGAACCCGTCGTGGCAGGGTTTTTTGTTGAAGGCGATCAATCGGATGCCGGACAACATGGAGCTATGGAAGGAGTATTATTCCCGCTGGACGGCGGAAAACGAGCGGTTATTGGAGCAGGGTCATGGCGAAAGTGCGTGGGATCGAGCGAAGAAGGTAGCGGACGAATATTACGTTGCGAACCGGTCGGCGATGGACGCGGGGGCGGTGATCAGTTGGCCGGACAATATCGGGGAGGGTGACATCTCCGCGTTACAGACGCTGATGAACCAGTATTTGGAGGACGAGGCAGCGTTTTTAACGGAGTTCCAGAACGAGCCACAGCAGGAGAGCAGCGAGGAGAAGCGTCTGACGCGGGAGATATTCCTGTCGAAAATCCGCCCCCTTCCGCGTGGGGTGGTACCGCGGGAAGCGAATCGTCTGACGGTTGGGTTGGATTTACACAAAAATGTGCTATACTGGATCGTGTGTGCGTGGTGGGACGGTTTTACAGGTCACGTGGTGGATTACGGGACGTACCCACGTCAACCTTACGCGGATTTTACGGTGGAGAACGCTCCCGTGACATTGGAAACGTTGTATCCCGGTGTATCGTTTGAAGGCCGGCTATACCAGTCGTTGGAAACGTTGTGTTCCGAGTTGTACCGGCGTGACTGGCGACGTGAGGATGGTGTTGTACTGCGTCTTTCGCAGGGACTTGTGGACGCGAACTGGAGCCGGACGACGGACACGGTTCAGACGTTCATCCAGCGTCATGCGGAATTCCGTCTTTTGCCGGCACGGGGTCGCACTCCGAGCCGCCATTCGGGTCAATTTTATCCATCGGAGCGTAAGATGTCTGCCCGGACGAATTTTTCCTACACCTCCCGTCTTGCGCCTGGCGACATCACGCAAACGGTATGGGTGAACACGAACAAGGCGAAATCGTTCACGCTGGGACGTTTGGTTGCGGTGGAAGGTGAGCGAGGTTGTTTAACGCTATTTTCGGGGCGAGCGGAAGACCATGCCCTATTTTTCAATCACCTGACGAGCCAATACTACCGCCGTCTGAAAACGCGGGACGCGGAGTTGGAGGAATGGGACTTACTCCCTGGTCGCAAGGAAGATCACTGGTGGGACTGCCTTTGTTTAACGGTGGTAGGCAACGCGATGGAAGGGGGCACATTGGACGAAGTCGCCCCTGTCCGCAAACGCAGCCGCAAAGTCTTCCAAAGCACCCGCATCCAATAATCCCCCCCTAATTCCCCCTCCTGCCAGCAGACCTCCAAGCCCCTCCCATTGGGAGGGGTGGCCGCCGACAGGCGGACGGGGTGGGCGGGGTGGAATGGTCAAGAAACGTTCCACTGTATAGAAAGGTTCTATTATGAAATGCCGTTGTGGATCACGATTACTTGTCTATAAAACGGTGAGCAAAGGCGACCACGTAGTCATCCGCTACCGCCACTGTCCCCACTGTGGCCACAAAACCATCACCTGCGAAACCATCCGCCGAGAACCCGCATGAAGAACTCCGCCCCCCTTTTTTCTTTTTGCCGATGAATGTTTCAGGAGTTTTTTTTCGATTTTTCCTTGGATTCTTGCAGGGGTTTTTTACGAATCAATGCCACCAAATAAATCGTAATAAATGCGCCTGCCGGGGAACAGGCCGCAGCAATACAACCCTTATCTTTCCCCATCCATGCCAGCACACCAGAGAGTACGAGACACGCGATGATGATCAAAAACCCAAGAATCGTACAAAACAATCTCAGCCAACCTTCACGAAAAGCCAGTTTAATATCAGCCTCGACCTGTTTACGCTCATTTTCAAGAACGTGATTCTGTTGCTTTTCTGCCATAACCAGAATCCTGTCGGCAGCTCCTGGACACACCCTCTCATAATAGGCGTATTCACTTGCCAAAGGCAATGGTCCAGAACGAGAAATGATCCGCTGGTGCAACAACTGCTGCTCAGCCTTCTCTAATGCACGATCATCGGTTTCTTTCTGGATTTCCACAGGAAGCACTTCCTTTTCAGGAAACTTTTGAGGAAATCTTGGTTGTCTTTTCCGTTGCGATTTCGCCATTGTTTTCCTCGGAGTATTCATCCATGGCCCATTTTATATGATCGCCGACCGATTTCCAACAATCCTGAATGGATTCTTCGCAATTTTTCCCAGGACGAAAATTTTGTCGAATATATTTGGTTCGATATACGGCATGATAATCCTGGAGTAGTTGTTCAGGCTTAGTAAAACGTGAGCCGCTAAAGAAAGCGACGAGTGTCGCCACAGGCGTCACCATTCCCCCAGCGATATTTTCAAAGACTTCCAAGACCCTTCCCATCATCTCCTCCTTTTACCGAAATACACATACTCTATTTTATCTTTTTCGGCAAGATCAATTCTAAAAATATAACATTTTTAAATTCCCCTTCATCCATTTACATAATACCACACTTCCCCGCAAGCGATAAGGCCCCCATTTGAGCAATTCACCTTTTAGAAAAACATCCCTTTTTGATTTCTGCACTTTTCATACAAACCCCGTTCTCTCTCCTTCATGACCTCCAATACCTTTGAAAAATCCCCTTTTTGATAATTCATACCAGTTTTTCAAAGTCATTATTTTTCTCGATAACTATCCTTTCGGTGGAGGATAGCGACGACGTAAAAGGTATCTTTTTCGACGTAGAAGATGGCTCGGTACTCCCCGATACGCAGTCGATAATATTGGTCAAGATTCCCGGTAAGTTGTTTGACATGATTGAGTTTCAGGCCGGAAATTTCGAGTTGCTGGAGATGTTGCAAGATTTTTTTCCGGCTATTTTCGGGTAGTTTTTTGAGATATTTTTTTGCTCTTTCGGCAACGTTCACGACAGGCATCAGAGCAACTCCTCCAGGGGTGAGAACTTGCCAGCCTGAATATCTTCGGTTCCTTTTCGGATTTTTTCCATCCAGTTGTGGTTTTGAAGAATCTCCTGGGTTTCGGCTTCCGCATCATCCTTTTGAGCTTGGAGAAACTGCACGTAGGACAAAGCATATTCCATTCTCACCTCGTCCAACCCATCCAAAGCCTGAATAATCGCCTCTTTAATCGTCATTTCGCCCACCTTTCTTCCTACGTCCGACTTTTTTCCACCCTTCGTTACTTCCCATTATACAAAATCTTCACCGAAAGTCAAGTTTTCGATTGCCCGCTCTTGACAATTGGTAACATCTATGTTACAATCCATTACATGGCATACGAGATAATTTACTTTGAAAAATCGAATGGTCGCAAGCCGGTTTGGGATTTTTTGGATGACCTTGGGAAGAAGAACCAGCGATTGCGGGCGAGTGTTCTTCGTGACATGGCACTTTTGCGGCAGTTTGGTCGTTCGTTGAAATTCCCGGATGTTCGTTCGATGGGTGATGGCCTTTACGAACTTCGGAGCCAGGCGGGTTCCGACATTGCACGGGTGTTTTACTTTTTTTTCGACGGTCGTAAAATTGTCGTCACGAACGGGTTTGTGAAGAAAACGCCGAAAACTCCCACGCGAGAATTGACGAAGGCAATCCGGTACAAAAAGGAATATGAGGAAACCCATGGATGATTTGGATCGTTATTTGAAGGATGCTTTGCAAGACCCGGAATTTCGGGCGGAATACGAGGCGTTGGAGCCGGTTTACGCGGTGAAAAAACAACTGATTCAGGCACGTCTGGAGCAAAACCTGACGCAGGCGGAGTTAGCCCGCCGGATTGGCATAAGTCGTTCTGCGTTGGCACGTTTGGAAAGTGGCAACTTCAATCCGACGCTGAAAAATCTCCAACGCATCGCCCATGGTCTGGGCAAAACGCTGACGTTGACGTTCCGCTAAAATCGCCTCTTCTCTTCGGAGGGCGTGTGTCCTCACCCGCCGCGGAAGGCGTTAGCCTTCCCTCCTTTCCAACGTCTCCGCCGTTGTGGGTGGGTGAGAACACCTACCCTCCGAAGGGGACTCTACTTCCCAGACCACACCACTTCCCTCCTCATTTCCCCACCAACTCCCTGATTTCCCGGACATTTTGCAGCATTTGACAGCCGTTTTTGTAGTCTTTATCCCGCAGACATCGGGTGTGATCATCGCACTGCCAGCAAAACGCATTCCGCAACCGCACGAGAGCGAACCGCAGGTGTGTCTTTTTTTCGTGGTCGTTCATTCTGGTCATCTCCAACACCTCCCACATGCTTCACCTCATTCCCGGCAATTGCATTTGTCCAGACACCCTTTCGCGTCGCAGTTCATAAATCCGTCTGTACGCCGCGGCCATTTCCGCTTTGGCACGGTTCGCCGCCGCTTGCTTTTCCTTATATTTTTCCGTCGCCTGAAAATACCTGTCCAGAGCCTCTCCCAAACTGTCCAACTCCTGGCTGGCACTATCCAACTCCTGTCCGGTGTTGTCCAATTCGGTATCCTCATCCTTTTCCGGCGGCAAACTCTTTTCATGCACCATCTTTAAGCTCCTCAACGGCACGGCACGCGGCGGCCAATTTTTGCAAAACTTCGGGCTTTTCCAGCAAACTCTTGTAGCATTTGGCTTTGATTACCTCAGCCCTTCCCCTGCCCGTACTTTCCGCAACATCTATAAAACCATTGATTTTGCAGGTTTTGCCATCGACCGCCACCCACCCGGCACATTTCCCAAACGGCTGTTGAGCCGTCAAAACGAAACAGGCACATTGCAGGAGCTTGTACATTTCTTCGGCGGTCTTCGTCGTCGCCTCTTTGTCGCCATTACCAAAAATGCCGAACTCCACCGTCATTTCACATTTGTAAATCCGCATTTTCTTTTCATACACCATTTTTAAGTTCCTCAACGGCTCGACACGCGGCGGCCAACTGCTGGAAAAATTCCGGCTCTTCCAGCAACTGCTTATAGGCTTCGGTTTTGATCCCCTCCAACGTTTCCTCACTCGTAACTCCGTCTATACGGATAATTTTTTTGGGTTCTATGGAATTCCCCATGGCGGCCACCAAGCCACCCCCTTTTCGGAAGGGCTGTATGGCAGTTAAAAGGAGGCAGGCACACCGTAACAGACATGCCATCTCTTTCCCCGCCGCCCCCTCCGCCTTTGGGTCGCCAGTCTCAAAGAGGCCGAGCTTAACCGTTATTTCCATTTCGTGGATACATGTTTTCTTCTGTTCATCCATTGTCATTCTCCCTTGTTTGAAGTTGTTTGTTTTCCTTTTCTTGTGTTCCACATTTCCACGGCATATTCTCGCGTCGCGTACCATTGTGTGGATGGCATGACCTCACAATTCACATGGCTACAACTTATGCAATAAGCCTCACTGATCCTGTCGCAATGTTTTTCCTCTGGCACCTCCCCACAAAACGGGCACGGCTTCAAACTCACATCAAAACTCTCATTTTCATCCATTGTCATTCTCCATTTTCTATTGAGTTGGTTCGCAAATGGGCGGTGGGGTACGGGTTTCCATGTCATTGAGTTGATTCCTACGTTGGATCACCGCGTCCAGTCTTTCCGCCTCCTCCGGTCGGAGCAAAAAGCCGGGGTAAATTCCACCCGTCCGCACCCAAACGGCATCGGGTGGCGGGTCTTGCCTTTTTTCCGCCTCTTCCTTGATCCGTCGCAAAACCCACTCTTGCCAATTCACGTTGGTGGCATATTTGCCGCTCGTCTTTACCCTGTCTTTTGGCAGACGTAACTTCTTCTTCCCGCAAGTGGGACAAACCTTTTCCACCAGTGTTTTCATGCCGCCCACTCCTCCCGGATGGTTTCCCGGACAAGATCGATTTCGTCGAGCGGAAGAAAACACTCTTGCCGCAGGACGTTGCAATTGGCCGGAGCGTCGATTCCGATTTTAATGGAGTGTCTTCCTGTTCTGACGCAGACCACAACGATTTTTTTACCGTCGGGCGTTTGGATCGTTATCCGGTCATCTTTTTTTTGAGTTAATACCAACATCGATGTTCACTCCTATTCATTCTTTTTTTTCAGGTATCTTTTCCACGCATCCCCACCGAGTTTCCGGTAAAAATCCTCCTCTTTTGCGAGGTATTCCGCCTCCTGTTCGGGGGAGAGTTGTGGTTCTGGCGGCGGTGGAGGAGGTGGCGGTTTTGGCCGGGGCGGTGGTTCGTATGGCAGAGGCCGATTGAGCCTTTTTTCAGCAATTTGGAGGTTGAGCCATCGGAGAGCCTCCTTTTTCCCGGCGGTTGCTACGATTGTTGCGAGTTGGTCGAGAAAATCGCGGTGTAAAACCTCACTCATTCGGAACGTCATTTGCCGATTCCGCATTTCGACCCACCGCCGATAGCCGTCCTGAATATCGGGGTCTTGCAGTTCGGGTCGCTCGTCTTCATACGTCAACGTCAACCACAACTGCCCCGCCCCAGCCTTGTTGTCGCGACCCCTTGCGACCCTTTGCGACGCACGAGCGACACTCTTTTGGGAGGGGGAACACTCTTGTTCCCCAGACCGGGCTTTTCTGTCTGTTTGTTTGATTGATTGGTTTTTTAAATTTAAATTATTAATATTACAATCAATCAAACAGTCAGACAGACAAACCACGTCACGCTCTGTCACGCTGTCACGCTTCCTGTCACGCTGTGTCACGCAGTTGTCACGCTTTCTGTCACGCAGTTTTTCCCTCCGTCTGCTTTGCCGCATTCTGGCAAGCCTTCTTTTCCGATCGAGAGCATTTTCCTTTTGAGCCGTGATTTCCTTTTTCCCCTCCTCATCCCCCTTATCATCCTCCCGTTCCGTCGAGCAAAATCCCGCATCACACCCTTCATCTAAAACCTCCCTATCCCCACCCCCCTCCTTCGGCAGCCCCTCCTCCTCCCCAAAATCAAACGACACCGTAACCTGCCTCCCAGAGACAGTCAACCGAATATTTCGCACATTGTCAGGAATTTCGATGTTCATTTTCTTTACCCAGTATAAAACCGCTTCCCTGCGCTCATGGTATCACCATCCCTGCGGAGGCCTCTAAAAACCACCCCCCGGTACACATCCCCTGGCCAGTGGAGATGCTCAGCGTATTTCTCACCGATCTACCGGATTGTGGTTTGCTCGAAATCGGAAAGCGTCCATACAACGCCCCTCCTCGCCCACACTTTCCGCGCATGGACGTGCTATTGTCTTGACATACTCATGTACCTGCCCAGCCGGGCGGAGATACGGTTCTTTTTTTGTGGTGTTCGAGTCCACAAAAAATTATAGTGTATGTCATTTAGTTTTGTGATTTTATTGCTTTTTTGCGGAGGTATCCGCGCAGGATACGCCGGCAAAACAGGCTGAAACTCTTATCGTTTCGTTGCCTATAGAGAGCCTGTAGCTCTGCTTTCAGCGTCGGTGGCACGGAAATCGTCAGCAAAGTATACTTTTTATCCATATCCAAAATTCACCTCCTTTCCGAGAGCTTCCAGGGCGGTCGCTGCCCGCGTCATACTCTGATAGTGCAACCGGGTGACGGCTGCGGACGTGTTCGCGCGTTCAGTTTACAAAATCCATAATGATGTGCAGCATCGAACCATATTCCTCATGGTTCGATTCAAAACAATCGGGCATTTTTTCGGACTGGATTGAACGGAGTCGCTCATCTTCACGTTGTTTTCTACAAAGATACCTGTTGATTTTCGCAACTGCATCCTGTAAGTTCCCTTCAACCAGGTATGCCACCATGTGTCCAGGCGGATACCTTTTCGTGAGAAACCGATCCATCCCTTCAATCACATACAGCCGACTTAATGAGGACTCATTACCTTTGATTTTTTTGGCTTCAAAGTAACAATGAACCGATTTCCCGGAAAAATGGGTTTCAAAATGAATGTCAATACAAGGTGAACGGGCGGCATATCCTGGGGATGAATCTTTCGGTTTCGGGTAATTTATTTGAGTTTCCAGAAATAGACTCTCTTCCCAAAACCTTTCCCTTTGTACTGTTTTCAATTTCTCGGTAAAATCATCTTCCTCCCAGTCCAGTCTGAAATTCCCCGTCTTTTTTAACTTTTGAAAGGCTTTTAGAAGAACCTGAACGCAATGATTGACAATAGCTTTCTGAATAATTTCCTGATTGTTGCGATTCATTCTTCGGTTCCTCCCAATTCCATGATCAAACTTTCGGCATCCTCTATCGCCATGGATTTCGTCCAAAACCGTTGCTGATTCGGACGGATAAGGTAAACATTATCCTCGTTGTAATAATTCAGTGTTTTATGAAGATAGATATTTCCATGAGCCTTCCACAAGGAAGGTTCCAGCCTTTTCAGTATCTTGTCGACGCTCTTATTGGAGGTTGTTTTCGCTCTGGGTTGTTCGGAAAAATTGACCTTAATCATCATTAATGCCGAAAAAGGCGGCAACGAGTAAAGGGTAGGCTCAGCAAAGTGTGGGAAGTTCACAAACTCATTAATCGTATTGCAAAGAACACGTGCATATTCCTCCAGGATTTCTTCGGTAACTGGTTTCATTGCAATGGATTCGCTTTGGTGGAGGAACATGTCCAGATTGTACTTCAGGGCATCCTGTACGGCAAATTTTTCCCGATCATTTAACTTCAAAATCGTTTTAAAAAGATACTCATTCAGTTGAATTTCCAAATTTTCTGAATCTAAATCTGAAAGCACTCTCTGTTTTTGCGCGATGATTGAATCTACCATTTCTGCAATGGTATCCAGTTCTTCTTCGGAGGCTTTTTCAAATATGTCTGGCAGTAGCATGAGTACTCTAGGAATCACCCTCTCCCTTTCAATCCCCCATGAAGGGGAAACCATACGCAAAAAGTATTCTCCAAAATCCGAATTGATCAGGGCGCACAGCACCTTGTTTTTCCGATCATCATCGATACACTTGATCGCAAATGCAGAACTCAGAAAAGCTGCGGGAAAATCGATCAGCGACGCACAAAACCGGAGTTCTTTCTGACCTTCCTTGGTAAGGACAAATGGGGGGGGGAAGCGGGACAAATCATGCGGATTACACGGCTTCTCTTCCCGCCGTAGCGCATCTCTATCCGTGTAAAATCGTGAAATACATTCCGTATCCATAATTTTTCCAGGGATGGAAACCGCTCTTCCCTCACGAATCCGCTGTTGGCTTGCTTTATGAAAACCGGTTCCTGTAATCCAGGATTCCGAATTCTCGTCCACCATTTCCTGAAGCGTTCGGAATTGATGGTCCAGACGTTTAAACAGGGCAAAATCTCCATCGCCACCCCACATGGCAATCTTCCATATTCGGGAGTCTCCACAATCCTCGCGGCGGATATATCGAACATCACATTTTTCAATGAGAATACCATAACCACTATTGGATTTTATGTAGGTCTTCGGTGCATAATAAAGAATTCTGTCTGAAAATTCGTCAGGGGACTTCCTGTAGAAAACAACTCCCACCGGAACGGTTGCCGACTCAAACAGACTTCCACCAAAATTCTTTGGAGTTTTTCTCAGAACCGAAAAATTGTATATTTTTTCAACGTAACACTCCTTAAAAAGCCAACTTCTGAACTTTGCATAGGAGCCTCTGGTATTCATTAAAATGGACACAGGGAACAGAAATGCAATTTCCCCGGCGGGACACCACTTCACGGCTTTGTGAAGGAAAGGGAGAGAATATTCCCGCGCGAACTTTTGGTCATCGCAATATTTCCTGACGCTCCCCTGCTTCTCGGAAGGCAAACGCCCGAAAGGGGGATTCCCGACAATGAGATCAAACGACTGCTGGTCAATCTCCTCATTCTCCTCAATCGCATCGCGGCAATAAAGGTTTTTACCTCGCTTTTCAAGGGGAATCTCAGGGGCGTCAATGAGATACGGAAATCTGCAAGAATCCTCTTGCCAGAGCGTTTTTGGTTCCAGATTTTCCAGCAGTGCCAGGTACAGACTGAATGCCGCCACTTTAATGGATTGGAAGTTGATCTCAATTCCGAAAATATGATCCACTAAAAGGGTTTTCAGCGTTTCAAAATTCTGTGGTTTTTCCCCGTGAGCTTTTTCATATCGGCGAACGAGCCGTCGAAAACTTTCGACCAGAAATATTCCCGAACCACACGCGGGGTCAAGGATGCGCATCTTGTAATTTTCAGAATCGGCAGGAAGTTTGTCGTCCAAAACCAGTTCGACGAGAGCCGGTGGGGTATAATATGTTCCCGTGGCACGGTTCTGACGAGCATCCATACTCTTCAGCAGACTTTCATAAATTCCACTAATCAATTCAATCGGAATAATTTCAAACCGAAACAGCCGGAAATCTGGGAACAGGTTGTTTTCTTCAAATCCATTTTGAAAATATCGTTTGACAACGGCCAGATGTTTTTTCCTGATCTGAGATTCCTCATCCTTTTCTACCGTGAAAACGTTCCCATTAAAATGATGTTCCAACTCCCGAAACAGAGAATAGGTTTCCTGAATATTATCCAGAATGTCAAAATAACTTTGCACATTTCGGGAACTTATTTTACGATAGAAATTCTTGTCCGCCGCTCCGCGGTCTTCCAGGAACAGCAAAAAAAGAGAACGAAGTATTAAACGGTGAATCAAATCCGGATTCAACCCCATCCCCCTCAGTTCGTCCATTATTCTTGTAAGACACCGAATGAGGTAAGCGTCAATGCGGTTTTGGGTACTGATTTTTTTACGAAAGGGTTCCCCTTCCGGCTGATTCCAGAGGGAACCGGAGTCCAAGGCTTGCGCGGAAAAGACCTGCAAAAGGGCGTTCAGTTTACTGCTGTCATCTGCCGGCGTCTCTCCCAGAGCGGTCATTTCATCAAGCCGCACCGGTTTTTCCAGGCAATCATAAATCCGAATTTCCACATCGTTATACACATAGAAAAAGGGGATTTTCCCATAATTCCATAGTTTCTGCTTTATTTCATGGATTTCCTTTAAGGACTCTGATCCAAAATCCACCACCTTTTTCAGGCAGACAACAGGATTGCCACTCTGAAAATAATACTCCACATCGGGAAGGTTTAAATTGCAGGTACTCTTTAGAACATCCTGACGAAATCCGAACAAACTGAAAATCTGACCCATTTTAACACCTGTAATGACTGTGGATAAATTCTATCGGTTTTATCGTCTTTTCTCCCATCAGTCCACCAGCAAATTTCCCATCGCTTCAAGTGCCACGGCTGCCCGCGTCATACTCTGATAGTGCAACCGGGTGATAGCGGCGGACGTGTGCCCAAGGACAAGTTGTGCATCCTGTACCATGGTGGCGACGAACCGCCGCATGGCGTGCCACGTGCCGCGGATAAGTTGTGATAATCGGGCTTGTCGGACGATTTTCCGCCTCTGCCGCGTAAATGTGCTGGCACTATGCGGCCACTGAAAAATATGGTCTTCCGGCCTGCCGCGTGGCATTTGATTCAGCACATCTTGCGCCACCGTACTTAACGGTATCACCTTCTCCACCCCCGTTTTCTCGACTTCCGCCGGAATCACGACGCACCACATCCCTTCCCACTGCCGCACATGCCCCCATTTCATCCCCAACAAGTCCCCTTTTCGCACCCCAGTCAGAGCCAAAAAAAGATAAGCACACCGCCACCACTGCGGAGCGGAAATCTCCGGCAATTTCGGATATTCCGCCACTTCCGTCGCCTTCACCACCGCCTGCACCTCCTCTTTCGAGGGTGTTTTTGCGGTCGGATTGAGATAGACGTGGACAGGTGGGAACGCCGGCGGCATGGGGATAAGCTCTTTCGCGTCGCGGTTTTTTTCTGTCTTCGGCCCAGCATAGCTCAAGATGGACATGAGAGCCGCGCAGCGTTTTTTAATCGTCGCCGAGCTGAGAGGGATGCCATAGTGCGTTTTTGCCCGCATTTCCCGCACAAAGTTGATCATAGTCTGCTTGTCGATGTCGCATAGAGCCGGGTTCCCCGTCACCTCCACCCAGTATTTCAGTGCCCTTTCCCTCTGCCTGTAAGTATCATCCGCCAAGTCTTTCGCGTCCGAAACATCTGGTTTATAACACTTTACGTAAAACTCCGTCAATGTCATCGTATCGACCACATCCCTGCCGTCGGCCTTTGCCGCCACCCGGTACACTTCCCGCAAAGTCAGCTTTTTCGCTTCGGGCATAGCCTTGCAAATCTCCGCAATCGTCATATTTTTTGCAATCATTTTACCATCCTCATTACACGCAATTTGCCACCACTATATATCTTACCATACACAGCAGTTCCTCTGCGCACAAGTACACAATTGCCCAACGGGGGAATTTTTTTGATATTTTTTCGGTCTAAAGTCGTATCGTACCGATTATAGCGGTTAGACACGGTTCAAAATTTTTTGTGGTGTTCGAGTCCGCAAAAAAATTTATATTTCACTTATAAAAGTTTTATAGCAGATACAAAAAACTTTGTCAACAGGGGGGGCAAGAAATAAAAAAACCGGGTGGAACCGTACTTTATAGAAAATACACCCGGTTTTTCTTGACTCCGCAATCACGCCATTCGAGCTCGAACCCTCTATCGTTGGTTTCCCAACGGCGGCAACTCATTGCAAAACAACGAGTTACGGAAAACACTTGCGGCTCTTACGAGTGGCAAATTTCCAATTGTCTTAAAAAATGCTGGGTGGCACCATACTTTGTAGAAAATACACCCAGCATTTCTTGACTCCGCAGTCGTACCATTCGGGTTAGCCCTCCCTATCGTTGGCCTTGACCAACGGCGGCAACTCATTGCAAAACAACGAGTTACGGAAAACCTTTGCGACTTTCACAAGCGGCAAAATTTTAGAAAAACGAAGACGACGGGACTTGAACCCGCAACCTTCGGCGTGACAGGCCGACGCGCTAACCAATTGCGCTACGTCTCCACATGAAGTTCTTGAATTGTTTCCTCATCAAATACCTCAATGATGGCTGTATTCTAGCGGTTTTTCATTTTTTCTCAAGGGGGGGAGGGAAAGTTTTTCTGAAAATTTTTTCGCTTCTTTTCGCACCCCGCATATCTCCCGATCCTAACGGATTGAGAGGTTTTCTCGTTCGAGGAACTGGAGCCACTGTTGGCGGAAATCGTCAATATCCTCACTGTTGAGCGTTCGCTGGGGGGTGGAGAGCCAGAGCCGCCAGGTGTAGCTTCCCTGATTTTTCTCCAGACCTTTCCCTTTGTAGAAATACAAAAACTCTCGCTTTTTCAGCAACGGATGGTGAAATTCGGCCAATTTTTCCCGCAATTTGGCGAAACCGTCGTCGAGATTCCATAAAATGGAGAAATCCTGCCACGAGCCGGGATAGACCGGGAGCGGCTCGAAATGGACGGGCGGAAACAGAGGCGACTCCAACTGGTAATATTCCAGCTCAAACCAAACCACCTGTCCCCCTTCCGGCACCACGATTTGCAGCATTTTACTGTCCAGAACGCCCAGGGCACCGATTTTCTTTCCCTCTTTCGCGTCGCCCAGATAGACTTCCACCCAGTAGCCATCCGCCATCCAGGGAGCCGCCGCCCCGGAAATTGTCGCGTTTTCCGGCATTCCCGCCTGGAACGTCAACGTTTCACCCAGCAAATGCCCCAAATCTTCCAAGGCACCTTTCAGCGAGCGGTAATGGTCTTCCAGCGAACCAGCACTGTTCGTCGCGTAACTGACCCCTGCCAGATGCGTCCGTTCATGGCATTTGCCAATCCAGTTTTCCCCACGTGCAATCGCCCCTTTGGGAAAAGCCCGCTCCGTTTCGACGACCTTCATTCCCGGCAGTGGCTCTTCGATCAGCGAATAGACGTGCCCAAACTCCAGGAACCGGAACTGATCCCGAAAACCACGATTTTTCCCGATCAGTTGCAGCAAATTAGGGAGAAGCGTCGTGCGGAGAAAACGGTGGTTGGAGGTTGTCGGATTCTCAAATTCCACCGGCTGATACGGCGTGAAACCAAGTTGAGCCAGCCAGTGATCGTCGCTCCAGGAATAATTGTGTACTTCGGTGAACTGGTGTGCCGAGGTCAAAAAGAGCCGAGCTTTCTGTTCCCGCCGCATTTCCGCCGAAACTTTCAACGGAGCAATCTCCACCTGCGGCATTTTCGGAGGAATCGCGTCGTAACCATAGACTCGAAGCACCTCTTCCACAATATCTTCAGGAATGGAAATATCCTTGGCACTGCGAAATGGTGGGATTCCCACCTGCAAACTGCCGTCGGCGGTGAATTTGGCCTGAAAACCGAGGCGGTGAAGGATTCCCTCCGCCACATCGTGCGGCAAATCGACCCCCGCCAGCCGTTCCAGTGTCCCGGCAGGAAGCTCCAAAGGCCGAAACGCGGTCTGCTCATCTCCGTCGTAGCTGTAGCAACTTGTCACCTCAAACGGTGTCCCCGAATCTTTCAACAACTGCAAAATTCTCGCAATCGAAATCCGCGTGTTGCACGGCGGCTGGCTTTTTTCAAATCGCTGCGAAGCGTCGCTGCGCAAATCGAGCCGAACAGCCGTCCGACGGATACTGGCGGCATGGAAATTCGCCCCCTCCAGCACAATTCGCCGCGTGTTGCCCGTAATTTCACTCTCCAATCCACCCATCACCCCGGCCAGACCAATCGGCGTAATGGTCTGACCATCGTCGCTGCAAATCAGAAGGTCTTCGCCGAAAAGTGTTCGTTTCTGATTGTCCAGCGTCGTGAAAAACGCTCCTTCCGGCGGAAATGAGTTCGGTTTTTCCAGCACCTGCGACACCCGCGCGACGCGAATCCGCTCCACTTTGTCGCCATCGAAAGCGTGCGTTGGCTGCCCCAGCTCCCACATGACGTAGTTCGTCACATCGACCATCAAATCTTTGGTACGCTGCCCCAGAGCATGGAGCCGACGCTGGATTTTCACAGGAGAGACCGGGATTTCCGGCATTTCCAGCGACAACGCACCGTAACAGGGACACCCTTCAAGATCATCCACCTGAATCGGGATTTTCGGCAGATGGTCGAACCCCTTCAAATCCATCTGCGGCAATGGGCGTAATTCCCGCTCAAAAATGGCGGCCAATTCCCGCGCAAAACCGTAGTGCCCCCACAAATCGGGACGGTGTGTGACGCTTTTGTTGTCGATTTCAATCAAAACATCCGTTTCAGGAATCAATTCTTCCATCGGCGTCCCATTTTCCACCCCTCGCGGAATCAGGAAAAGCCCTTCGTGCCAACGGCTCAGCCCGATTTCTTTGGCGGAACAGAGAATCCCTTCCGATTTTTTTCCCGCCAGCGTACTTTCTGTAATTGCCACATCTTCCGCAATCGTCGCCCCCACGGGCGCAAACGGAGCCTTCACGCCCACGTGACAATTCGGTGCCCCGCAGACTGTTTGAAAAACGCCCTTTTTTCCACAGTCCACCGTAGCAACCGTCAGCGTCTTTTGGGAACCATCCTCCCGCGTGACAGAAACCTTCTCTGCCGCCACCACTTCACCGACCCAAAGTCCCCGGACGGAGCGATGAACGACCTCAAAATTCTCCACTTCCGCCGTCGCCATTGTCAGACGATCCGCAATGCGTTCGGGTGAAATATCCGACAAATCGACAAAATCCGAAATCCAATCGAGTGAAATATACATATCCGTCCATCCCAATAACATTTCCGGGAAAAGAAACGCTTTTCAAAAAATTTCCTTTTCCCATTCACTTTCCATTCCCAGCCACCTCCCAAGCCATCCGGGAATGTCCGTCCAACAAAAACACCCTCATTCTACCACACATTCTTTTTTTTACAATTCCACCCTCCCAACACCTTCCCATTTTTTCACTTGTGGCAGAGCTGTGTTCCATTAATAATGAGGGGGTGTTTACACAAATATTTCCGTTTTTCCTCCGAAAAGTCAATAAAAGGGGTATGGAACGGACAAAAATACAATAGAAAAAGATCGAACCGTACCGTCCGATTTTGCCGAAATATCAGTGGAAGAACAAATTGAAGCCACAAACACATCCATGGGAAATATTGGATGAATTTTGGATGAAAGTCAAACCGCGAATTCCCGCGAAAGAGAGAGGCAGGGACAAAAACGGCGAGTGCAGATACAAATCAAAAGGCGGATGAAAACGGAAGTACGATGACCGAAGTTATTTCGCGGCAATGGTTTACGTCTTGAGGACGGGAATTATCTGGAACGCTTGACCACGGGAAAAGTTCAGGCGGACTGGAGTCGTCGGCACTGCGCAAACAGCTCCATTTGTGTGAACGCGGCTGGCTCTTCCAACGAATTTGGGAGGTTGGGCTGAGCAAGTTTGACGAACTAGAGGGGATTTAAAGCACCTCTTGCGACAGAATCTGCCAGAGCCAACCCGACGGATTGTGAAAAAAAGGACAAAAACAATGTCTTGGTGCAAAGCCATGGTGGCTCGCTCTCCACCGTCGTTTGCGGAGCGAATCGGCATGATTCAGTCATGTTGGTTATTTTTTCTAACATGTTAGGATACAACGCTTTATGGTGGCGTCGATGGGTGTAATACTTGTGCCTGATGGTTCCCGTAACCGTGATTTTCCTGACGATGAATCTGGCAACCAGACTCCCGATAAAGGGGGGTAGTGTGAACAAAATTTAGACCAACGGGTGGCGGATTCCATCGACGGCGAGGAATTTCTGAAACAAGACCCCGAACCGGTCAACCCACCCCGAAACGCGGAGTCTCCAATGGGTACTTGTTGGAGGTGGAGAAGCAGATTCTGGAGTTGTTTTTGCCGCTGGATTGTGTAACCGGAGGTGGTGGACATGCTTGGACGGCTGGCAAGGCAAAGGGTGGGGCGGCCACACCGAAACGGTAAAGAGGCAAAAGGGTGACGCCAATCGCAGAACTGAAAGTGGTTACACATTACGCGGAACAAAATCCCGGCCTCACCAACGCTGACTTGGAAAAGCTACACGATTTACGCCCGGCTACATCAAAGACCAGCCGGAAATACAAGCCGTCATTAAACGGGCGAGAGTGTAGGAAAAACCCAAATACAGAAGCATGGATTCTTTTCCCCATGGGTCGGGAATGCGGGCAGGTACGTTCTCCCGTAGGAAATAATGGGGAACCGCCCCACGAAGGCATCACGGAGGCAGACACAGTTGGTTGGCTGTTAAAATGGGCAGTTTATCTCATCGTGTCATAATTGTCAAATAATTATGAGAATCGTTTCATCCCTGTTTTTACGGTGTTTGAGCGATTTTTCCCATAATGTCAAAAGTATAGGGAAAATGAATTATGAGAATTTGAGAATGCGACAAGTGGCTAGATACTGTGCCTCAAATTCAAGATGGCTAAAATATCCAAAATAAATCCATTAAATTTAAGAAATTGCTGATAACTTTGGTGAAGGAGTTGTCCAATGGAACGACACGGATTGACGAACGAACAGTGGGAAAAAATCAGGCCATTTTGGCCGGAACAGAATCGTGGACGTGGCAGAAGGTGGCTAGATTTAAAGACTTATGTCAATGGTGTTGAAGGGATTCTCGGAACCGGGGCACCGTGGCGGGATTTGGTGGAACGGTAGGGGAAGTGGAAGTCGGTTTATAATCGTTACGTAAGGGTGGTTACGGCACCAAAATTCATCTCGTCTGCGACGCGAATGGCAACTATATAAACGCCGTTTTGTCAACTGGTCAGGAACATGAAACGCAGCATTTTAAGGCAGTCCGTTGCGGCCTTCCAAACGCCGTCCACACCGAATTTGTGGTGACAAAGGTTGCTCCTCCGAAACAATCCGAAAAATTTCCCGAAACACAACATAACTCCTGTTATTTCAAGATGTTGCAACGAAAGGAAGGCCAAACTTCCTTTTAATCGTGAACGTTCCCGCAAGCCGCAACCACATGACAATCCAGTCGCAAACCATTGAATTTCAACACCTTACAAAATTTTCCGACACGATGAAAAAAAGACAATCTGTGCCCTCGACAACTGCCGGCTGAACCCGTGGTACAACCTGCGGAAATCGTTCTGCTGTGATTTACTCCCAATTGTAACGGATATACAGACGTATGAAGCCATTACTGACCACACCTACGCCGTGGCCGTGAAACACTACCAAATTATGACAAAAGGCCGCAACCTCAAGGGAATCGAAGAAGCAACAAACCTTTTCTCCAATATCGGCATTTCATCCGATGAAACACATTCCCCACACAATTCCCCGGAACCAGACGGTACCAGATTAGACACCACTTGGCACCAAAATAGGCACCAGCACGGCATTGCGAAAAAATGCAGCAAAAAGCAAGAATCGTCGGAAGTCCTTGAAAATGTTGATGTTATGCGCAATAAAAAACCCGCTTGCATGGACTTACAAACGGGTCTAGTTGCGGGGACAGGATTTGAACCTGCGACCTCGAGGTTATGAGCCTCGCAAGCTACCGGACTGCTCTACCCCGCGATATAAAACACATGAATAGAAGAATTTCCTCTCTTCATGATGGGAGTTATTATAGCCTTCATTTCTTTTCTGTCAAGGGGCTGCTTGCGATTTTCTTCTGTTCTTTTCAGGATTTTCATGTTTTTCCTACTCGATATTTCCAATATTGCACTGGAAAGGAATCTCATTTTATGTTAGAGTATTTTGGTTTTATAGAAAAATTTTGGGGGGCAATTGCCTACCCCTGTCCACCGATTCCTTTTCGTATGCGTGATGAAGGTATCCCACCTTTTTAGCCAATTTTCTTCAAAAGGATTGATTTTTTCAATGCTTTTGATTTTGATCCTCCTGCAAAACGGCTGTCAGTTCTGGCGTCGTACAGGGGTTTCGTCTGCTTCGACGATTGCCAGCCGACAATACGTTCAGCAAGCTGTCGATGCGATTCAGTTGGAAAATCACTCGGAAGCAACGCAGAAACTGGCACTGGCACTCAAAGCCAATCCCGATAATTACGAGGCTCGTGCCATGTACGCGGATACGTTGTGGGAAAATGGAGATGTGGAAAATGGGATTCTGGAAATGCAGCGTGTGGTTCAGCACGAAGATGCCACGGCAGAAATGTTCCTGAAACTGGCCTGGATGTACTACGAAACGGAGGAGTGGGGGTTGGCACAAAAGTACCTGAATCAAGGACTCCAGCAGAACTCCACACTCGCCGATGCCTGGGTTTTGCAAGGAAAAATCTTCCAGAAACAGAACGATTCGCCCCGTGCCATTGCCGCGTTTCACCAGGCCATTTATTACAATCCAGAAGAATCGAAAGCGGCTCTTTATCTGGCCGACGAATACCTGTTGACGCAACGTCCTCAACGTGCTTTGGAAACCATCCAGGTTGCGTTGAGCAAATTTCCACCCAGCCAGGAACCGGTCGAAATGCTCTATCGGGAAGGACTGGCCATGAGCCACCTGAAACGCCATGCCGATGCGGTGGAAATTCTCACGGCAGCCACGGAAAAAATGGCTGGAAAACAGCTTTTCTCGCCTGAAGACGAACAAAAAGTCCTTCTGGCACTGGCGGAAGCACAGTATCAGGCAGGTCGTTATGCCGATGCCATCCATACCGCGTTTCGTGGACTGGAAGTGGGGCCTTACAACCAACGTTGTGCCCAACTCGTCCGCCAGATTCAGGAAAAGGGAATCACTGCCGATGTCCAGCCCCAAATCGGTGGTTCCGTAGCCATTCCCACGCATACTCCCTGAGCCTGCCAATGGAAATGCCAATAGGTGAAGTGTGTTATCTTCGCCAGACTCTTTTTCCGCCGAGATGAAACGCTTTGTGAGCAACGGCTTCGGCATCATGGAATCATGCCGATTTACTCCACAAACGACGATGGAGAGCGGGATACACTAAAGCGCTGGTTTTTGACCCCATTTTTTCCCGATCCCTCGGATTGGCTCCGGCAGATTTTGTCGCGAGAGGTGCTTTGATCTGGCAGCCATCCACTGATTGCCACTCCCAGTCGATACCCTCCAGTTCGTCAAATTTATTCAACCCACCCCACCCAAATTCGCTCGAAAAGCCAACCGCGTTCCCAATAATTCCCGTCCGCAAGACGTAAACCATTGCAGCAAAACAACTTCGGTCATCACACTTCCGCATCCGACCCCCGTCTATACTCGCCGTTTTTGTGCCGACATTCCTCCTCGTCGGAATCAACGGCTCCACATCCGCCCAAAATGCGTCCGATATTTCCCATGGGTGTGTGCGTGGCATCGTTTATCCTCCTATACTCCTTATTATCGGCAAAAATTGGGAGAATGTTTGGTTGTTTTCGGATAAAGCCTTGATTTCTGGATGTTTAGTGAAGCACTGGGCACCCTGGGATGACTTGCGATATCCGAGCTTACCGGATGATTTTCCGCCAAACGCGCTGGCACTGTGCGGCCACTCAAAAATCGGGGTTTCCGGCCTGCCACGCGGCATTTAATTCAGCAATCTTGTGCCTCCGTACTCCATGGGTATCACCTTTTCCATCCCTGCCAGAGCCAAAAAATGATAAGCATACCGCCAGACGCGGAAATTTTCTTCAAGTATCCAGGCCAATAAAATGGGGATTTTTTTGATATTTTTTCGGTCTAAAGTCACATCGTACCGATTGTAGCGGTTAGAAGCGTGTCAAAATTTTTTGATGGGGACTAATCCACCCAAAATTTATTCGTTCTTTATAAAAATTTGGGAGTAGATACAAAAAACATTGTCAACGCGGTGCAAGAAATAAAAAATGCCGGGCGGACATGCAAATAAAGAATTTACACCCGGCTTTTTGACCCTACCCGCCGTGTACCCTCAGTGCGGCAACACCTACAATCCGGTTTCACCCCGGCACGGATAAACCCGTAAAATAGCGGCTCTAACGCCCACCACCTCACGAGTCACAGGAATTTTTTGCGACCTTCCCAGGCGGCAAAGAGCGGGAGACGGGACTCGAACCCGCGACGTTCAGCTTGGGAAGCTGACATTCTACCACTGAATTACTCCCGCAATTCACTTCTATTCTACTTTCTTTTCCGAACTTGTAAAGGGGGGTGGAAAACTTCGGAAGGTTTTGGTATATTGGTGGGAGAGGGAATTGTAGAAATGCTTGAATGGAGGGTATTTATGAATTGTCACATTATCATCCCGGCACGGCTGGCTTCGACTCGATTGCCGCGTAAGATGCTTCTTTCGGAGACGGGGAAACCGTTGATTCAGCACGTGTGGGAAGGGGCTTGCGCGTCACGGCTGGCGTCGGAGGTCTGGATTGCCACGGATGATGAGGAAATTTTCCAGACGGTGGAACGTTTGGGTGGAAAATGCGTGATGACGAGCCGGGAAATTACGTGTGGCACGGATCGGATCGCGGTGGTGGCGAAAGATTTGCCGGAAGTCGATTTGCTGGTCAATGTGCAGGGGGACGAACCGGAAATTTTGGGGGAAACGATCGATACGCTGATTCAACGCATGGCGGATTGTCCCGACGCGGTGATGGGGACGCTGGCAACGCCGATTCGGGAAAAGCGGTTGCTGGACGACCCGGCTTGTGTGAAAGTAGTGCTGAATCAGAACCGCCAGGCACTCTATTTCAGCCGAAGTTGCATTCCGTTTCCACGTGGCGAATGGCGGGACGAATGGCTGGAAGCGGAGCCGCCGATTTTTTACCAGCATGTGGGAATTTACGCTTATCGCCGGGATTTTTTGCTGAAAATCAGCGATTTGCCGAGAACGCCGTTGGAGCGGATGGAGTCACTGGAGCAGTTGCGTGTTTTGGAGAATGGATACGCTATCGAAGTCGGTGTCATTCCGCGAGCTGGCGTGGGAATTGACACTCCGGCAGACTATCAGGAATTTGTCCGACGATACCGTCTGAAGTATTCGCTTTGATTTAGGGAGGAGCTTTTGATGAAGTTATTTTTGAGTTTTTGTCTCACTTTTTTACCTCTTTGGGTGTGGGCAGAGGAGACGCGGACGTATGAAGCGGCATTTTACGGGTATCCCACCGGTATCCCCCACCAACCGATTCCGATTGATGAAAAAACGGTCGTCGGGCAGGTTTTTTCAGCCCCTCTAACATGGCATTCTCTGAGGGTTTCGTGCCCCAGTTACGGAAATGCGATCGGCGGTTTGACGCTGAAGCTCTATCCCTGGAAAGAGGACTATGCCACGACGCGGCAACAACCTGTTCTGGCGGAGAAACGGTTTGACGATTTTGCGGACAATGCTGTTTTGAAACTGGAAATTCCTCCCCAGCCTGCTGGAAAATATCTCCTGACGCTGGAGCGGGGGACGGAAAAAGTCGGCGTCTGGTACTATCCGAAAACCTCCTCAGGGAGTGAGCTTTTTCGCGATGGTGAGCGGATGGAGGGGACTCTGAAATTTACGATTGGCTCTCTGGGAAGTCCTTTTCCTTTTCAGGGCACGGTGGAGCGATACCGGACGTTGCTGTCAAAATCGACTTCCCCTCCTCCCGCACCGATGGAAAATTCGCGGGATGTTTTTGCCGACACGTGGGACGCGATGGATTCGCTGGATCGCCCGGTCGTGACGCATGAAAAAACGGGGCGGCCCCGATCGGAAAAGAAAGTTGGCATTTTTTACTGGACGTGGCACGACAAGGATGGCAACGTTTATCAATACGAACCTCACAACAACGAAGAAAAGCTGGCAACATACCCTGAAGCGGACGGTGATCCAAAACATCCTGTCTGGGGGCCGTTTTACCATCGGCATCATTGGGGGGAACCGCTTTTGGGATTTTACACCACGATGGACACCTGGATTTTGCGCAAACATGCCCAAATGCTGGCGGTGGCGGGGGTGGACGTGGTGGTTTTCGACTGCACCAACGGGACCTGGACATGGATGGATTCGACATGGAAATTGCTCGAAACGTTTCGGCAAGCCCGAGAGGAAGGAGTGGTGACACCGCAGGTTGCGTTCATGCTGCCGTTTGGGAATTTAGAGTGGACGCAGGAGAGTTTGCGGCAACTCTATCGAGACATCTATCGAGACGGAAAGTACCGTGATTTGTGGTTTTACTGGGATGGGAAACCGTTGATTTACGCCCTTCCCGAAGCGGCTGAAAATGCCAAAGAGAAGGCGGAAACCGAAGCCGAGAAGGAAGAATGGGAGGCGATCCGGTGCTTTTTCGCGTTTCGGCCAGGCCAACCGCAATACCGTTGTGGGCCGGAACGTCCCGACCATTGGAGTTGGTTGGAAGTTTATCCGCAAAATGGTTACGGACATCGTTCGGATGGAACGTTCGACATGATGAGTGTTGGCGTGGCGCAGAACCACTCGCTCCGCAAACGCGACGGTTCTTCCGGGCTGGCGGCGATGAACGATCAGAACGTTTTCGGGAGAGGATACCGGGTTGGAAAGGATGGGAAGGATGAAAATCCCCGTACCACCCCGGATCGTTTCCTTTATGGCGATAATTTTGCGCAGCAGTGGGAGCATGCGTTAAAAATCGACCCTGATTTTGTCTTCATCACGGGCTGGAATGAATGGATTGCCGGTCGTTTTCCGAAGTGGATGGGGACGGAAAGTGCTTTCCCCGACCAATATTCGCCGGAATTCAGCCGTGACATCGAACCTTCCGCGGGAATTTTGCGGGATCACTTTTACCTGCAAATGGTGAGTTACATTCGCCAGTTCAAAGGTTGTCGTCCGCAAAAGTCCGCGACGGAAAATCCGGTGTATCGGGATTTTGTGGGGGATACTCGCTGGCGTGACGCAAAAGGTTACGGCAAAACGCATTACGTCAATGAGACGGGACGCAATGATCTGGCGGAATGTTTCGTTCGGCACGACGCGGAAAATCTCTATTTTGCGGTGGAATGCACGGATACGCTGACTCCTCCAAGCGACCCGCACTGGATGCGACTTTTCCTGAACGTTTCCGACGATTTATCGCAACCTCACTGGGAACGCTTCCATTTTATCGTCAATCGGCAAAATCCGGGCGAAAAGGCGGTTTTGGAAAAATCTCTCGGTGGTTGGAAGTGGGAGAAAGTGGCGGAAGTCTCCTATGCCGTGGAGGAAAATCG
The DNA here is from genome assembly GCA_030527185.1 of Planctomycetia bacterium. Taxonomy (GTDB): domain Bacteria; phylum Planctomycetota; class Planctomycetia; order Pirellulales; family Thermoguttaceae; genus RGIG3701. The sequence continues at coordinate 29,186 of JAUNBF010000033.1, forward strand.
GCTGGAAATCGTGATTCCACGAAAATGCCTTGGACTGGAAGGCCGAAAAATCGACCTCCGTTTCAAATGGGTCGATAACAGCCAAAACGATGGCGATATTCTGGACTTTTACCAGAATGGCGATGCCGCCCCGGACGGAAGATTCGTTTATCGATACTGGGAACGGTAAAAAATCAACTTCGCGGCAACGGGGAGAGGAAAACTTTTCGCAACGTTTTCATCCGCACCACCCCGGAGAGTTCCCCGCGTCGGTTTTGCAGTAGGGCAAACGGCACCTTGGCGTGCAACATACGCGCAAACGCATCGACGGCAGACGTTTTCTCATCCAGTATCAAAATCGGATGCTGTGGGAGAGGTTCTGCCGTATCGGTGAGCAATATCTCCTCCCGCGTATAAAAACCTTCCGGCATGGAATTACGCTGCGAACGCGATTCCCGCACCAAAATCCAGTCGAGCGAGGCTTTTTCCAGCGACGGCAGTATTTCTTCCCGTCTGGCATCTTCAGAAACGATGGGAATTTGCGAAAGCGGGATACTCCATGCCCGGACAGGCCGTTTTTCCATTGCCAGGACGGTATCCATCATCGTTTGCTGCGACGGATGGATGATTCCGAGCATTTTTCCCTCGCCGAAAAAGGTCTTCAGTTCCTTGGGGGTCAACTGAAGGGAATATCGTTGCGGCGTTTGCCCCAGCAATCGGGAGAGTATCTGGTTGATACCCCACAAAACCAGACTCACTGGCAAAAACAGAATCATGAAAAACGCCAAAATGGGAGCGCAGAATTTCATGAATCGGTTGGGAACCTGCAAGAAAACGCTCTTCGGCAAAAGTTCGCCATACACAAAAACAAACGGCGTTCCCAAAATGGCGGAGAGAAATTCGGCGGAATATTGGCTCCAGAGCGACTGGAAAAGAAGTACCAGTCCCATCGAGACGAAATAGTTGGCAACGTTGTTTCCCACCAGAATCGTCGAAAGGAAGAGGGAAGGATGATTGACCAGCCACAATAAAAACCGACTTCGCCGCCCACCTTCCAGACTGTGCAAAATCAACCGTGTGCGGGAAAGCCGGTAAAATCCGATTTCCGAGCCACTGAAAAGGAAGCTGAAAAGCATTCCGACGCTGAAAAACGCCATTCCGTTAAGAAGCATTTTTTTCTCCTCGCGACACTTCCAGTTTCATCTCCATCGGCTGGACTTTCAAAACGCGAAAGTGAAAACCGCCCCAATCACACTCATCTCCCGGCTCTGGAATTTTCTGGAGCGACTCTGCCACCACTCCCCCCAACGTCGTCGCGTCGGTTTCAGGGAGCGGCACACGAAAAAATCGGGAAAACGTCCGCAGTGTGAGCAGTCCTGCCATCTGCCAGCAATTTTTCTCCACCTGGCGGATGGGAAGTTGGTTGGTCAAATGGAAAATCCGCCCGGAAAACGTGGTGAAAAGAGCTTCCAGCACCTCATCCAGAAAAATTGCCCCCAAAGTCTCTCCATACTCATTCAGCACGACCATGCACTCCCATTCTTTCGCGTGCATTTCATCCAGAATATTCGCCACTTTGGCATTCCACGGAATATAATGGACACCTTGAGCCAACGGACGCAGTCGTGTGGAGTGGAACCGTAAATGCTCTTCCCGCAAATCGGAAATGGAGAGTACCGCTTCCATTTCTCCTGAATTTTCCTCCGTCAGGAAAAGTTTCCCGCAAACCCACTCTTTTCCCGGCAAATCCCCCACCTCTGCCGAAACGGGCAACGTCGGCAAAAGCATTCGCGGACGCATGACTTCCTCCGCCGTGATGTCGGAAAGGAGGACGAGATTTTGCAGCACATTGTTGTTCTCTTTATGCGTCGAAATCCGCGAATCGGAAAGATAAACCGCACGTTCCAAATCCGCCACATCCAGCGACGACTCGTTTTGCAATCCGGGAAACAGCAGACGTTTGGAAAGTTGCATGACCGTTCGCAAAACGGGGAAAAGGGGTCGCAAAACCAGAATCATCCATTGTAATGGCAAAGAGCAAAATCGGGCAATCGTCTCGGGAATCAGCACCGCAATCACCTTCGGCAACATCTCGCAAAACGTAATCATCGCCAGAAGTGCCGCCATACTGTACAAGCTGGCCGGTCCCGCACCGTAAAGATTCTGCACGTTCAGAACCATCCCCGAAATGATTCCGAAATAGAGCATGTTGACCACCAGATTCATGAACAACAGAGCGGTAAGAAGTCGCTCCGAATCCTGCAACAGCGAAATGGCACACCGTTCCCCCGGCGTTCCCGAAGTCATTCGTAAACGCTGCGTCCGATTCAGGGAAAACAATGCCGATTCCGCACTGGAGCAAAAGGCCGAACAGCCCATCAACAGCCCCAATACCATCAGCCAGTGAAAATCAGGAAACATCAACCACCAACCATCTACCAATCCTCATCCATGATTCATTATCCACGAAAAGGCTAGCGATTTGTTAAAGGAGCGGACAAAAGTCTTTCGCACCAGGCGTAGCGCGGCTTGCGGCAAGCCGATAGCCGCTTACCCGTAAAGACGGAACCGTCGTGGAGAGGAAACCTTTCTTGTGAAAACACTGTTTTTCCTTGATGAAGAAAGAGTTATCCTCTCCAGACCTCTCTTTCCAAAGCAACCGTCAGGATTGTCAAGGGGTGAACGAAAAAATTCTAGGATTTCTCCATCCTTATGACGATGGGAAAAACGAATTGTTTACCGCTTGACCAGTGTCAGCAACGCGACACGGACTACGGCGAACGGTGCGATAGCACCACATCGCTGCCGGTCGTACCGGCTCCAAAGACTTTTATTTGCGGCTGTGCCGCGTTTATTAACATTTATTTTTTTAACACGGCTAGCCCCCAGGAACTTCATCGTTGGAGTGGGTGGCAATGTCGAATTCGGAAATGGCGGGAATCAGCATGGCAGCGGTGGTGAAACCGTAAGTGACCGCAATGACAAGGAAAACGCCGAGTGTGTAATTCATCATGAGTGCGGAAATAGCGTAAAACGTCGCAAAAGGACAACCAAATGAGGCTAATCCAATGGCGGACGATGGATTTCTCGCCCCCAACGCCAGGTACATCGCCACACCGCCCCCCACCATGAAGGCGAGGAAAGGTTGTAATTGGGCCTGGAACGAATGGCTCAACGAAAGCATCATCCGCAGGCAGACCGCCACCCCCACGAACAGGAAAAAGAGCGTCCCCAGACTTACCCCGATGGCGGAACGGCTTGCGGCGTATGTCATCCCGGAGTGGATTCCGAGCATGGCGGAAAAGAGGAAGAGAATCGCCAGACCACCCCAGAGATACAGGCTGATTTCCAGCGAAAAAATCCCCCGACCATAAAAATAACCAATCATCGCCAACGGCAAAACAACCATTTCCCGCGTATTGTAAAAAATACCACCCAACTTGCCAAACACAATCTCTTTCGGCGTCAAATCGGTCACCAGGAGCAAGTCAATCGCCCGCTTGTCCCGTTCTCCGGTAATGGCCGTCACGGCCTGAGCGTTCACCAACACCAGACTCAACAACGACAACGGCAACAGCATTTGCAGCGCAAACCCCGCCGCTTCCCGGTTTTCCTGATAGAATGTCAGATGAAAATCGTTCAGAGCCTGATGTGTTGCCAGAGCCGCCATCAGGAAAATGGCACCGTACGCCAGCCGCACGAGAAAGGCACGCCGGCCATACGCCCGCGTCCGCATTTCCCGCCACAGAATCGGATTGTTCCACATCGGACGATGGGATTGCGGAGGAATCGCTTCCTGAACCTTTTCCACCTCCGCTTCTTCCGCCACATTCCCCACCCATGCCGGTTTTTCTTCCCGTCGAGCCGCTTCCCCCTGATTCCACGCTCGAATGCGGAACATTCCCCACGCCAACACCACTACCGACATTCCCGTCGCCAGGAGTGGAAACCCGCTCGCACTTTCTCCTGAAACGGTGGTCTGCAAAATGGCTCGCCAGGGACTGCACGTTACCGCCCACTGCGAAATGGGGATTCCCAACCACGTTTCCCCCAACCAGCCGCTCGCCAGCGCTTCCCCCACGGCCAGCCAAACGACCAGAAACAACACCGTCATGGCAATGGCCTGAAACGTCTGTTCCCGCCAAAATGCCATCACCGTTCCCAGCGACCCACTCCAGAGAATCGTCGCCAGCGTGATTCCCAGGCATTGCCCAATCTGCCGTTCATCCACCCCGCCAAAACAGAGAATCATCCCAAAAATCGGCAACGTTGCCAAAAAATTGGAGAGCAAATGCACCATCGACGCCGCCAGCTTTCCCAAAACCAACTCGGCTCGATTCATCCGCGTCATCAACAGCAGCACCAGCGTATTACGGTCTTTTTCCTGCGACACATTTCCCGCGGAAAAGAGGGCGGCAAAAAACATGGCCAAAACGAGTTGCAGCGGTGCCAGAATCGTGAAAAGCATCTTCCCGAAACGCGCCATATCCCCGGTATCCTGAACCAGTTGCGAACCGGACAGAATCAACCAGGCCGTGGCGGTCAAAATCAGGAACAGAACCGTATAAACCGTCCGGGCCAAATAAAGCCGCGTCCGCCGTGGGGCAATTGCCAATTCTCGATGAAAAAGGGGACCCAATAACATCTTCTCATTCCATTTTTGGGAAAAGGGGTGTCAGGAAGTTTTTTTCCTCTTCCGAACAGGTTTCGGCAAAATGACAGGGGGTTCCGGGCGCGGTGTGCGAATGTTATCGTCCAAACGCGGTCCCAAAACCGCTTCGGCATACTCTTCCACCTGCTCCGGCGTTTCAAAATAACGATCGTACACCCAATCGTCGTCATACTCACAGCGATCCGTCGTGTATTGGCGACAGACATTGGGACGATTTTCGTAATCGGTACAACGATTGTTTTCATCCAGACATTTGCACCGGGAGTGAAAAAGGAGAAACCAACCTTCATTTTCCGTGAAAACGGCCGCGTTCTCATGGAGCAAATACCAGCGAATATGATCGTAATCTTCCCAATCGACCGGCGCGTCGATTTCCAGTGCAAAATAACGGCAGCATTTCCCGGAACAATATTGGCAAATATCCTCGCCTGGCGGGATTTCACTCCGTTTCGGTTTCTTCCTGAGTCGGGGATTTTTTTTAGGGGAAGTGGATGCCATTTTTCTCAATTCCTGGTAGTCACGACAGCTTTCGAACAATTCGATTTTCAATACCGGGGCGTTGGCGGTCGGTAATCACTCATCCGAATGGTGCGAAACCACTCAATCGTTTTCATAAGTCCTTCCCGCAGCGGAATTTTTGGCTCCCACGAAAGCTTTTCCCGCGCCAGCGTAATATCAGGACGTCGTTGCGTCGGATCATCCTGCGGCAGTGGACGATACACCACCGGCGAACGCGAACCGGTCAATTCCAGAACCAATTCCGCCAACTCCCGAATCGTGAATTCCTGAGGATTGCCCAGATTCACCGGACCGACAAAACCTGGCTCTTCCTGTTCCATCATCCGAATCATCCCTTCAATCAGGTCGTCGCGATAACAAAACGAGCGGGTTTGCAAACCGTCGCCGAAAAGCGTAATCTCTTTTCCGGTCAATGCCTGGCAGATAAAATTGGAGACCACGCGACCATCGTACGGGTGCATTCGCGGTCCATACGTGTTGAAAATCCGCACGATCCGAATGTCGACACCGTTGTGCCGGTGATAGTCCATAAACAACGTTTCCGCCGCCCGTTTTCCCTCATCGTAACAGGCACGCGGCCCCAGTGTGTTCACACAACCCCGATAACTTTCGTGTTGCGGATGGACTTCCGGGTCGCCATAGATTTCACTGGTGGAGGCTTGCAGCACCCGGGCACGACACCGTTTGGCCATTCCCAACAGATGAATCGCTCCCATGACGGACGTTTTCATCGTCTTGATCGGGTTGAACTGGTAATGCCCCGGAGCCGCGGGGCAAGCCAGGTTGTAGATTTCATCCACCTCCAGAAAAATCGGCACGGTCACATCGTGGCGAATCAACTCAAAATTCCGAAAATCGAGCAGATGTTGTACATTCGATTTCTGACTGGTAAAAAAATTGTCGAGGCAAATGACATCATGCCCCTGATCCAAAAGCCGTTCGCAGAGACAGGAGCCTAAAAATCCCGCCCCACCTGTTACCAAAATACGTTTCAGTGAAGACATTTTTTCCAATTTGAAAAGAGCCTGCTATAAAAACCCAAACACATTCCTCTATCATAACATAGATTTTCTCCAACGTAAAGGTACGGCCAGGAATTTTCCGCCATGACACGGATTTAGAGAAAATGCCAGACGTCCCTTTCCTGTCTCATGGCGTCGAGTGCCTTCTGAAGCGTTTGGGCTTTTTCCGCTTCCTCCTCTCCTCCAGCACTCTTGAGAATCTCCAGTTCCTGATTCGCTATTTCCCAGAGTTTTTCCCGAACTCCCGTTTCTCGCGCCAAAATCTGACGAATCCGAAAAATCTGACGTTTCGCAATTTCCAGATACTGCTTCATCAACGCCACGTCGCGAATATCCTCTGGATTCTTCGCCGGATACTGAACAATGGCTTCGTAAAACGTCACGAAAACTTCCAGCCGACGCAGCGTTTTTCCCGGATCTGCCGAAAGTTCGTGAATGGCTTTCTGATAATCCCGTTCTATCGGGTGGGTTGTGCGAAGTGCCTGAGAACCGCGTGTGTGCATTCGCAGACGTTTCTCAAGACGATCCAATTCCAACTCTGTTTGAAGTTCCTGGATTTTTTGCGTCCGGGGGTCGCGTGTGTAATAATTCAGAAAAAGACGAACATCTTTGGCAAATCGGTACGAGTCGGAAAAGTCCTCCTGTTCGGCTGTTTCCATGATACGCTGATAGAGAACATCGGCAGAAGGGGGTGTCGTCCAATACGAAATTCCGCACGAAATCATCCATCCCAGACAAAGCGTCCCCACCAAAATCAGCAACAGACTTCCCCAGGGTGTCTCCCAAAAACCCCAAAACGACGACCGTTTTTCCATCGGTGACGACGCTTCCACCGCGAAAAATTTTCGTTCCGCGGGAATTTCGTCAACTTCCTTTTCCGGCAGTTCCGACGGCGCAACTTTCGGCAGTACGGCCTTTTTTTCCGAACCGATAGCCATCTCCCCCGTTTCCATTTCCGAATCGACCTGTTCGGATTCCCCCTCTTTCTCTTCCAGCGTCTGATACCAGCCCACGTTTCCGGGAAATTCGCCCGTTTTCTCTTCGGAAGGGAGCGAAACGGGATACGTTTTCAGCGAATCGGTCGAGGATTCCTCAATAATACTCTCCATTTGCCGCAGCAAAACATACGCGCTGCGAGGCCTTTTCTCCGGGTCACGTTCCAGAAGTTTCCCAATCAGAGCGTCGAATTCCAGAGGAATTTTGATTCCCAACTGGCTGGGACGTTTGGCCTTGTTCTGTTGATGCTGGTGAACCATTTCCAGCAGATTCTTGCCCATGAATGGGGGATGCCCGGACATCAGCGCCACCAGGACGGCTCCCAGACTGTACAAATCGGTACGGACGGTAATCGGTTGCAGCGTGGCCTGTTCAGGTGCCATGTACTCAATTGTTCCAATGACGTTCCCTTCCCCCGTCAATTTGCTGGAGCCAAAAAGCGTGGCAATCCCAAAATCCGACAGCTTCACCTTCCCGTCGGGTGAAAGAAGCAAATTCCCCGGCTTCAAATCCCGATGAATGATACCGTGGTCATGAGCGCATCGCAACGCGGAACAGACTTGAATTCCCAGAGCCAACGTCTCTTTCCAGGAAAAACGTCTTCCCGAAGCAATCTCTTCCTCCAGCGAATTCCCTTCCACCAATTCCATGGAATAAAAAAACGCCCGTTCTTCCTGACCATACCCAAACATTCGGATGATACCGGGATGACGCAATTGCCGCAGAGCCTCTATTTCTTTCTCGAATCGCATTCGGAAACTGGCATCGGCGGAGAGCTTTTCGGAGAGAACTTTTACTGCAACCGGAGTTTTCGTATCTTCATGAAAACCGGAGTAAACCGTTCCCATTCCACCATGGCCGATTCTGGCTTCCAGAATGTACGGCCCCATTTTTACTGGTATTTTTTCATCCATCGGAGGTCGTTTTCCATCTATTTATTGAGAACGGTTTCCGCAAATGCTATCCTGTTGTAGCGTTAAAAAATCCCGAAGAACGCAAAATATCACATCCCTTCTTCCGACACAAATAATTTATTATAGAACTGCTCAATCACATGAACAAAAATTTCCTTTTCCGCTTCGGGAAGGTCGCCCATCAGATTTTCGATGGTAAGAGACATTTTTTGCCGCAGCGAATCGAAGATGTTTTTGCCGAAAGCGGAAGGTTTGATACAAACGGCACGGCGGTCTGAGGAACTGGGTATTCGGAGAAAAATCTTACTCTGCACCATGGCCTCCACCAGAACCGACGTGGCGGGGACGGTCGTATTGAGACGCTGGGCCAGTTGTTTCAGACTCACCCCTTCCGGTTTGTTTTCCGTCATGACCAGAACGGCACACAATGCTTTCGTCTGTCGCATAGTCAGTGATTCCAGCCAATCGATATCCTCTTTAGAGGATGTTGCCAACAAAACGTTTTCCCGTAATTTATCCACCACGGAAAAAAGTTTCATAAACGCATTGTCAATAGGACTCTTTTCAGGCATTTTCTCATCCTTCCACCAATCATCCTCTGGAATTTTGGTTGCCAAATACTGCGCACACCACCCCCAAATAACAGACAATCCACAAAAATTTCCGGGAGCGTGTAAAAAACTTATCTATTGATAACAATACTCTTTTTGAAATAATTGTCAAGAGGAGAATGCCGAGAAATATTTTTCTCTTGACAAATTCTTTCTGATTATTTACAATAATTTTGAAATAATATTTTCAATTTCCCTCGGCGGAGGAGCTATTTATGAATGGAAAATCAATGTTCGCCTGCTTCCTGGCCGGATTTTCAGCCATCGTCCCCTTTTCCACCCTCCAGGCTGCTCCGCAGAGTGTTTCCCGGATGGTACAGTCCACACAGGCGGAAAAGGAAAATTTCAATCCCTATTCTCCGCAATATTTTATTAAGTCGAAAACCCAACTCCAGAAAGACTTTGCGACGATTCGGAAAATGAAAATCCGTTATACCGGAAATCTCGAAGGTGTTCCGACAACGGTCGCTTTAACGTTGCAAAATCCGGCTTTTTCCAAAAAATCGGAGCGGGAACTTCGGGTTTTGATGCTCTATCGGGCTGTCGCGGGGGTTCCGTTTGAGGATTTGACGCTCGATCGCAAACAGACGGCTCACGCGGAAGCGGCTGCCTATTTGCTCCACCTGCACGGTTCCCTTTCGCATACCCCCCCTCAACCCGACGACTGTCTGCCGGAAGTTTACGAGTTTGCGCGACGGGGAACGTCCTGTAGCAATCTCTATCAGGGAGAAGGAATGCGGGACTGTGTGCGGAAATTCATGGACGATTCCGATCCGGCCAACATTGCTTTTCTGGGGCATCGTCGGTGGTGCCTGAATCCGGCAATGCTTTCCACCGGGTTTGGCGAATTTGGGAAATTTGCGGCCATGTGGTCGTTTGACCAGCGTCGAAAAATGGTCGATTACGACACGATTGCGTTTCCCGCACGTGGCCTGACGCCTGTCAATCTGTTGGAGGAAAACTGGGCGTGGCACATTTCGCTCCATCCGAAAAAGTACAAACTGACCAGCAGTCGGGAGGATATTCGAGTACACATCTCCCCTGCCGCGTTTGACGAAAAAACAGGCACGTTTCGTATCGTTTCGGGAGATGAAATTCCTGTCGATTCGGTCTCGTTTTCAACGGAGGGGTATGGAATTCCGATGTGCGTCATTTTTCGACCGCAGGGAATTACGCTGGAACCAGGGCGTGCCTATTTTGTGGAAATCCTGGGATTTTCCGACGCTGCGGGAAAAGCCAAAGTGATTCCTTACTGGGTTTTATTCTGTGAAAAATTATAAATTCCTATTTTCAGGACGACTTTCATGAAGAATCTGCATCGTTATCGTTTGATGACTCCCGGCCCCACCCCTGTTCCTGAAGAGGCACGTCTGGCTTTGGCCAAAGATGTTCGGCACCATCGGACGGAAAGTTTTCGCGAAATCTTTCGCCAGGCTCAGGAGGGATTGCGGGAAGTTTTCCGTACCCAAAACGAAATTGCCATTCTCTGCGGTTCCGGGACGGCAGCGATGGAAGCGTGCGTGGTGAATGCGGTGCCGCGTGGAGGGACGGCACTGGTTCTTTACAGCGGCAAATTTGCCGAGCGTTGGGCAAAACTGTGCGAACGGTTCCAAATTCGTCCGATTCTTTACGAAGTTCCCTGGGGAGAGGCATTCCGCCCGGAAAAAGTTCGGGAGTATCTGGAAAAATATCCCGAAATAGAGGCCGTTTACGCAACATTAAGTGAAACCAGCACCGGCGTGGGGCATGACATTGCGGGAATAGGCCGCGTCGTGGCGGAAACCGAGGCACTTTTCGTCGTCGATGGAATCAGCGGTGTGGGAGGGATGGAGTGCCGAACGGACGCCTGGGGAATCGACTTGCTGGCGGTTGGTTCTCAAAAAGCCTTGATGACACCTCCCGGGTTGGCTTTTGTGGCGGTGAGTCCTAAAGCGTGGCGAAAAAGAGACTCTTTCCTGGAACCACCACCAACGTTCTATCTCGATTTGCAGGCTTATCGTAAAAGTGCCCGGACGTTCGATACGCCTTACACGCCGCCGCGATCGATGCTGGCTGCTTTGCTGGAGAGTTTGCGATTCCTGCGCGAAGTCGGAATCGAAAATGTCTGGCGACAGACCGCACTTCTGGCAAAAGCGGTTCGTGCCGCCGTCACCGCCATGGGATTGACCGTTTTTGCCCAACGTCCGTGTGATGTTTTAACGTTGATTCAGATGCCGGAGTGTGTGGATGTGCCACGCT
>JAUNBF010000034.1 GCA_030527185.1 Planctomycetia bacterium
CCAAGGGAGGGGCTTTCGTGCGGAAAACCGGAAATTTCAAGGAACACTGGTATAGCAGCGTAGGAGAATTTCCACAGAAGATGGAGATGACCGCCGAGATTCGGAGGGGGACGGCGTTAGCCGGGGGTGGTTTGGAAGTGGAAAGATTTTTTCCCGTGCCGAAACACCCCGTCTGCTTGTCGGCAGTCACCCCTCTGAAAGAGAGGGGTATGAAAGGAGCGGAATCTTAATTCAACGACAATCCACCATCGACATAAACCGACGCGCCATTGATATACCGAGCCGCATCGGTGGTCAGGAAAACAACCAGGCCGGAAATATCGTCTGGTTCCGCAATGAATTTGGCCGGGATGTTCTTCACCACCATTGCCTCATACGCCGGGTCTTCGAGAACTTTCCGATTCAAGTCCGTCCGAATCGCGCCGGGAGCAATACTGTTCACCGTGATTCCATACTGGCCGAATTCTTTGGCATGTTCCCGCGTCATTTGCCACATACCTGCCTTGCTGATACTGTAAATACTGCGGTTGGCGGTCGGACGTTCTTCATGAACCGACGAAATATTGATGATTCGCCCCCACTTTTCCGTCACCATCGTCCGCAAAGCACGTTGCGAACAGAAAAACGCGCCCTTGAGGTTCGTGTTCATGATCAGGTCGTACGTGGCCTCATCGTATTCCGTCGATGGCTGTCGAATCTCGATTCCCGCGTTGTTGACCAACACCTGAACCGGACCGAAATCCGTCTCGATGGTGTCGAACATTTTCTGCACGTCGTCGTAAAATCCGACATCCGCCTTGATCGCTTTCGCCTCCCCCCCCGCGTCGGCAATCCTCTCGCAGACGGACGACGCGGCATAGTCGCTACGGCAATAATTCACCAAAACGGTAAATCCCGCTTTTCCCAACGCAAACGCAATTTCCGCTCCAATTCCCCGGCTTCCACCCGTGACCAACGCTATTTTCGACATGATGTGTTCCTTTCTCTGGAATCCTCTGCGGCCAGCAAACCTTTCAAATACCCGATAGCAAAAATGTGTCCCATCATCTCATAACCGCTTCCCGCCCCTTCGCCTGCCAGACTGGGGGCGTGGTCGGTACGAATCGGACCGTCGAACCCGATCTCCCGATACGCACGAATCAAATCCGCCATATCGTGGTCGCCATTGTCGTGAAACGCTTCCACAAAATGGTTCCCCGCTCCGCGAATATCTCGAAAATGGACGAAAAAAATCCGCTTTCCCCACTCCCGAATCAGCGACGGAACGTCCTCCCCCATCGCAAAAAAATTGGCCTGGCAAAACGTGATTCCATGCGAAGGACTCTCCGACAATGCCATGGCTCGGCGAAAACCTTCGGCAGAAGTCAAAAAACGGCCGTAGCCTTGCAACATCGGAATCGGCGGGTCGTCCGGGTGAAGACCCATCCGTACGCCTGACGCCTCTGCCACGGGCAAAACACGCTGGATAAAATAGCGGTAATTTTCCCAAACCGCTTCCGGCGTAATACGCACCGCTTCCGAGGGCACGTCGGCCAAATCGAATTCCGAAGTCAACGCTCCGCCCCGCTCCGAAACATCCGTCCGCGTCCGGTACCAGCCAATTCCTGCCATGAAATTATAACACAGCAGAGGAATCCCCACTTCTCCCATATTCCGAAGCATGGCCTGGTATTTTTCAATATCTTCCTCCCGACCCGGCAGGCCCAGTTTGATTCGCGACATATCCATCGCGTCTCCTTCCAGACCCTCCAGAATCAGGCCAGCTTTCGCAAAACGCCGTTTTGCCTCCACCAATACTTCTATCTTATCCGGGGCATCGTAACCTGTCAAGTCGGGTGCCAATTTCACGATCGCGTGCGTCACTCCGATCTGGCGGGCAATTTCCCATCGAGAATCGGGGTGAAACGGTAAAAACATGCTGATTTTCATAAGTTTGCAAAAATAATAACACAAAATAACGGCGTCAAGACTTCAACCCCAGCCCCCTCTTTCCCCCAATTTTTAGTAGCTACCGCGCCGCGTTTTTAATTATCAATTATCAATTTTTTTCCGCCGCGGCTCGATCCCGATTGTAAAAACAAAGGATCGCGACCAAGACTAATAGTGCGGAAATAAAATACGCAACGGATAAATACGAAAGACCAGGCCCAAAGTTCCCCTCCAGTTGCTTGGCAAACAAGGCCAGCACCAAAGGTGAAAACGACCCGATGATGAAGGCAAACGAAAGCATCAACCCTGTGGCCGTGGCTCGATATTGCGGTTCAATCACGTCGAACATGGCGGCAAAGAGGTTGGAGTCGTACACACCTCGGAAAAGGCCGAAACCTGCCAACGCGACGTAAACCATCACCACGTTCTGCGACGCTCCCATCCAGTAAATGAATGGCGTTCCCAGCAGCAGCCCGATAAATTCCATGTACATTCGGATTTTGGGAATCCGCTCGGAGAAGTAGTCGGAAATGCCCGCCGCAATGAAAACGCTGATGTAGGCCAACAGGTGGTGGTAGAACGTGGCGTTGAAGCTGGCGACAGTGCCACTGACGTCGAATTGCGAAATCAGGTACTTCGGCATCCAGGTCAAAAAGCCGACGTTGACAAAACACATTCCCCCAAACGCCAGCGAAAGGAGGTAAAACGTCGGACGTGAGAGGATTGCTTTGAGAGCCTTGCCGAGGGGGATTTTTTCGACTCTGCCCGTGTCGCCAACAGCCGATTCGCCGAGCAAAACGCGGTCTTTCTGGTCGTTGCGAAAAATGAAATAAATCGCCAATGCCCAGAGAACACCCACCAGTCCGAATGAGTAAAACGCCGCTCGCCAGCCGAACGTAAACCCCACCCAGGCCGCCAGCGTTCCACCAAAAACGACACCGGTGTAGTTGGCCGTCTGGTGGATTGCCATGGCAGTCGCCCGCGTGTGAGCATGGTATTGGGCAATGAGCGAATTGGAGCCGGGATAATAAAACGCTTCCCCGATTCCTGTCGCGACACTGCGGACGATAATCAGCAAAATCAGCGAAAACGTCGCCGCGTCGAGCCACAGATTCACGCCGCCGTACAGATGTGCCGTAATCCACTCACTGTCCGGCACCATCCCCGTCGCCAGCGTTCCGAGACTGAAAACCATCAGGCTCAAAAAGACGACCAGCCGTTTCTGAATGACATCCCCCGCAAAACCTGCCAGAGGAACGAAAACACCATAAAAAATGGTGAAAATCATCGCCACCAGCCCCAACTGAATCGCGTCGAATCCAAGGCCGCCCTCCGAAATCGGTTTTTCAATGAGCGGCAGGACGTTGTTGAAAAGCTGACGGTCTCCCTGATTCAGAAAAAACGCTCCCCACAAAAAAATCAGCATGTACCAAGGGTAAAGCCGGGGAATCGGATTGGGCGTCGGCGTGGACGTGGATGGGGACATGGTATCTCTCCTAAACCTTGTTTTAATTGATAATTATCAATTTTCCGCTATGTTAAAAGTAACCGCCGCGGGCATGGACTTCTTCGGGGGAAAGTCCGGCGGAAATCCAGTCTTTGAACTCATCTTCATTTTTTACAATCGACTCTGCCCGTTCGAGAACCTGGACGCAGATTTTTCGTGGCACGACGACCGCACCATCAATATCGGCAAAAATCAAATCGCCCGGTTTAATCAACGCTGTACCGCAGATAATCGGAACCTGATAGCCAGTCATCTTGGCACGGGAAAGGGAACCGTTGGACGTGCGATAACGGCACCAGATGGGAAATTTCTGATCCAGAATATCGCCCGTATCGCGAATTCCACCGTCGATAATCGCTCCGCGAACGCCGCGTTTCATCGACATTTTCGTCATGACGCCACCCCAGTGCGACGCGTGGTCGATTCCGTTGGCATTCCAAATACAGACCATGTTCGGCTTCAGTTCCTCCAACATCTTCACCCGCAGTTCCAACTCCCCCGACACCGTAGGATCGGCATTGGAGCGAATGGTAAACGCGAACCCTGCCAGAACCATCTCGTCCCGCAATGGCATGATCGCTTCCGGCAAAGCCTGGTTGGTGAGGCACATTTCCCGCATCACATCGTTGACGCAGCCGGTATAAAGTTTTTCATATCGAGCAATGATTTCTTCCTCCGAAATGGGAAGCTCCACCATCTCCACATCGTCGCGGATATGGCGTAGATTTTCGATATTCATTTTTCTTGGTTGCAATTGATCGTCAGACATTTCTCATTGATCCTTCCTATAAAATAACCTTCAGACGGAAAAACAAACGATTTTTCCGCTTTTAGAGAACTTTGATTTCTTGAACCTTTTTCTCCCCGGCAGAATTCGTCCAGGTGATACGGTACTTTCCCTTAAATCCACGAAATTTCAATGTCACCTCCGAATTTTCCGCTTTTTGTGTGAACCGCGTCTTCCACTCTTCGTTGATCAGCTGATCCAACGCGTGAAAAACCGGTTTTGGCTCCATCTGCCGGGTGAAAAGTCCCGATTTCAACGGTTCTCCCGACGCGCCGCAGTCGTCCACCACATTCCACCAGGTGATACGGTAAATACTCGGCCAGGAAAACCAGAGACGGTACATATCCCGCGCCAGACGAGCCTGGAGAGCATTTGCCCGCTCATCTTCGCCCGGGGCGGGGATGGTGATTTCGCTCAAGTGGAGCGGACGCTGAAACTGATCCAGTTCCTCCAGATATTTCTCCACATTTCGCGGATGCCAGGAGGTGCCGTTGGTGAGAATATCCTGTCCGTCCATAATCTTCAACATCGGTTGGGAGCCAAAAATGTGCATTTGCAAACCGATCACGTCGATTTTGGCTCCACGCTGGATCAGGTCTTGGATAAAAGGAGGATAAACCGCCCGCCAGGAATCGTTGATATTCAACTGCACCGACGCGGGAAATTCCTTCTCGGCCTGCTGGAAAGCCTGGAAGGTATAATCTTCGGGAATCGTGCCGTAGCGGGGTTTTCCTGGAACCGGATCGACGCTCTCGTTCACCACATCCCAACTTGGAATCACATCTTTATAATACCGGGCAATCTCCACCACCCGTTTCTCAAAAAGACGCTTCATTTCCGCGACTTTTTCCGGCTCTTTGGAAATCCACGTGGGATGATTCCATTTCATGTTTCCCCAGATAATCGGATGGCCGTGCATGGCAATCCCCTTCGACTGGCAAAATTCGATGATTTTTTCCGGGGCGGGACGTCGCCAATGCGGTTGTTTCCACGGTTCCGAAAGCTGATTCCAAAATTCCGGGGAATCCTCTTCCGATGCCTGATAACGCGGCTTTCCCGGTTCCGGCTCGAAAGCTTTCCAGTAAAAAGCAATCGTCGCGGAATTGAAGATCGTGCCGTACAACTTTTTGTAGCGGGCATTGCATTCCTCCGAACCAAGCTGGTCGAAGTTGAAAATATGGGCACCAAAAAGAAATGCGTGGGAAACCTGCTCGACCGACACTTCCGTTCCCGGTTTCACGTCGCGCAACGTCACTTCCGCGTCCGCCTTGCGGTATTTCTCGATCCGAGCGTCAATTTCCTGCTGGAGTTCCGCGTTCCACCACTGCTGGTACTTTTCCCCAGGAAGCAGATCCGGCGTTTCCTGTGCCCGTGCCTCCCAGCCCATCCAACCTGTCAGGCAAATCAGCGTTGCCAACAGCCACCTTCGTATCTTCATATTTGCCTCTTTTTTATTTTCAACAGGGAAGTTTCTCACATTTTTTCACTATTACTATATCCTACCACAAACAAAACCGAAATGCAAGGGATAAAAATATATAAGATTGGACGAAAATACTATAAAAAAAGTAAATACCCACAGACGTGGCGTAAGGAACTACGATACTTTCTCCACTTCCGTTTGCCGGAAATGCAAAGTGAGCTTTTATGGGAACGTTGACAAAACGGGGGATTTTTGGTATGATTATCCTATCAATGCGTTTCCCCCCCACCTTTACCTGAGGACACCTCGGATGTTATGGACACGAAATTCCCTCCCACTCTTTTCCTACTTTTCTCAAAATCAGCTTTCAGGAACGGAACTTGATTTTCTCCGACAAGAGGAGGAACATTTCATCCCGATTCGGCTGGAACTGATTCTGGAGCGAATTCTGAACGATCCCGCATTGGACGCACGCGAAAAAGAGGATTTTCGGACGCTGACGCAGATGTTTCTGGAACATTATCATTACGATTATCATCACGAATACCTGGAATTGAAAGAGTGCTTCACACCGTTCAATCCCGACCCGGAAAGTGTTTATGAAATCACGTTCAGCGAGGAGGAAAAACGCACCTTTCGAGTGCGTCTGGTGGAGGGAATCGGACATTTGCTGGAAGTGAGCAATTATCGCAAACTTTCGGAGGAGGAGTTCAACGAGTGCCTGAAATTGCAACCTTTCGGTGGTCTGGCGATTGAGGTGAACACCGAGATGTTCGAGTCGTTTCAGGTCTATTATCGAGGCATTCGGGACGTGCCGAAAAGGGAAAAGTGGGGTTATTTTTTCGAGAAGCACCGGGATGTGCGGGAATTGAAGCGGGTTTTCGTCCTTGCCCGGTATCGTGAGGAGTTGCGCGACGGGAAGATTATTGCCAAGTTGTTTCGGGACGTGGCGGTGGAGAATTTGAAGATCGTGGCACCGGAAGTTCGCCTTCTGATGCCGCTTTTGGACAAGATGAAAATCGGCGGAACGACGCTGGCCGGGATTGCCACGGCAGCTTTCAAGTTTCTCACCAGTTTGGTCGTCAATCCCTGGGTCGCGATCGTGATTTTCGGAACGTTCGTCATGGCGGTCGTGAAGGGAATTCTAGGCTTTTTCAACATTCGCACCCGTTATTTGCAGCTTTTTTCCAGCAGTCTGTACCACAACACGCTGGCGAACAATCTGGGGGCGGTCCATCTGCTCGTCGATCAGGCCGAAACGCAGGAGGTGAAGGAGGCACTGTTGGCCTACTATCTCTTGTACCGTGGGCAGAAGGAGGGTATCCACCGGACGATGGAGGAACTGGACGCGGCGGTGGAAGCGTGGCTACTGAAAAATTTCGGTTATCCGATCGATTTTGAGGTGGACGATGCTTTGCGGAAACTGATGGAAAAAAAGTTGGTGATGGCACAATCCCACGAAAATTCCGGGGAGTTTTTCTATCAAGTTTACAATCTTCCTTCTACATTACGCCGTCTGGATGAAATTTGGGACAACCTTCACCTAAACAGCAACGGTCATTCTGCGGAAGAAGATTCTTTTGTGACGGCGGTCTAAAAAAGAATTTTCGATATTTTTGGAAAAAAGGTGGGAAATTTTCTTGACAAAAGATTTTTTCGGGTTAAAATAAACATTATCGATAATTTGTCGTTGAAAAGTGAATCTGGCAAAGGAGGTTTCCATGTCTCGAACTAATTCCGCATTTTACCCCCCCCCCCGACTTTAACATCTAGCGTCTTGCTATTTGTCCTGGGGTGGTTCTTTTCTACCTCTCTTCCGGCTCAGACGACCTGGACAGGAAGTACGGACACCAATCTTCTGAACGCGGCGAATTGGAGCAACGGTCTTCCTACCGCTACCAATCCAGGAACTATCAATACGGCCATCACGGGGTTGACGAACAAGACGGTGAACGGTTTTACGCTTACCTCCTCTGCGAATATCAGTTCCGCATCCACCGATCCTGCCACTCACTGGACGTTGCAGAACGGAGGCATCTGGAATGTCACGGCAGGGACGCTTTCGGGGCTTTCCGGCCAATATTTCCGTGTGGGAGAAGCTGCGGCAGATCCCGTCTCTATTGTGAATGTTACCGGGACAGGACGTATCGAAATGGCCTCCTATTTCCTGTTGGGGAGAGCCGGGTCTGGAGAATTGAATCTTTGTGACAGTGCTTATGTGAAACATGGCTCCAATTCTTTCACCATCGGCGATAGCGGTACGGGAAAAGGGACGGTCAATATTTACGACAATGCCACTCTGGAACTCAATGTCACAACGCAGGTGGGAAATCACACCGGTTCGGAGGGCACGATCAATATGCACGGCGGTACCCTCACCGGCTCTACCACCATTCGTGTCGGTGGTGGTGACAGCAGTACAGATACGCGGAAAAGTACCGGTTTTTTTAACTACACGGCTGGGAAACTGGACATAGCCGTTGCAGTGGGCTGCGGGATCAATGCCACGGGAACGTTTACCGTCAAATCAGGCAGTACGTTGGATGTCACCAAAAACTTCTACGTTGGTTATGACGCACAAACTGCCGGGGGAAGTCTGATTTTGGAGACAGGCTCCGCGTTGAATCATACGGCAGGTAATTTCAGCGTTGGAGAAGCGGGAAAGGGCACCGCAACGATTGCCGCTGGAACTTCTTTCTCAAGTACTGTGGGCATTAACGTTGGGAATCAGGCTGGTTCCAACGGAACGATCTCCGTGGCGGGAACGTTGGCCGCATCTTCGCTGACCGTGGGAAATGCTGGCACGGGGGCACTGGACATTACCGCAGGCGGGAGTGCCAATATCACCTCTTTGAGAGTGGGATCAGTTGCTTCCGGGCTGGGAACGGTCACTGTTTCAGGGGAAAATGCCAAGTTGGAAACGGTCGGATTCTCGGTTGGTTTTTCCGCGACAGGCACTTCCGGCACGTCGGGAATTGAAACGTATGGCGGGTCGTTGGTGGTTGGAAATGGTGGAGCATGGGTCGATTCGAGTACCGGTTCCGTAACGGTTTATATCGGCCAGAATGCAGGTTCGACCGGAAAAGTCGAGATTGCCGAAGGGGGAACGGTTGATTTCGGAAGTGATTCCAGTAAAACCTTGAACGTGGGACACCTGGGGACGGGTCTCTTGCACTATAATTCTACGGGCAATCATACGCTGGGTCTGACCATCCGTGTAGGAAGAGAGAAATCTGGTGTGGGAACGGTCGATATCGAAAAAGGAACCGTTACCCAGACGGGTGGCCGCTATTTCATTGTTGGTCATGCGGGCAAGGGTTATTTGAATATCCACAACGGCGGAACGTTGGATGCCAGTCAACTTTATGTGGGAGATTCAAAAGGTTCCGGCGCTCATGGAGAAATCCAGGTCTCGGATCGTGGAAAAATCAAGACGAACAATTTCTATATGGCGGACAAGGACACGACCACCGCGTTGGTCAATATCAACGAAGGAGGGACGATTAACGCAACCACCACCAAAATCGGATACAGCCAGCATTGGGGTGATACGGATCCAACGAAACAACAATATGGCGGAAGTGCCACGTTCAATCTGAATGGCGGAACATTCACATCCAATACGTTCCAGATCGGAAAGACGAGCGAGGTCAACATCCTGTCGGGAAGTTTCACCAATTCCGGGGCACTCTCCATTTACGGCACGAGTGAATTGAACCTGGAAAAGGGGACTTTTTCCACTGGCTCGATCTCGCAAAATGACGATTCGGTCATTCGGTTCACGCAGGGAATTGATTTCACCGCCGGAGATTATGCCATGAATGGTGGTCGGCTGGAAGTGGCGATTTCTTCAGCGCTGGAGGGTGGTAAAGATGCTTACCTGGAATTTACGGGAGAAGTTCAATTGCTGAACGGCGAAATTATTCTGGATTTTGACGAAGTTTTTCTGGAAACGTTGGAAATGGGAACGTCGATTCCGATTTTAAGTGCGGAAACGCTGTCGGATGTAGCTCTTTCCATTTCAGGGAATACCAGCATTCCATCCGCATTCTGGTCGTATCATATCGACAATGGGATTCTCTATGCCGACATGAGTGTTCCCGAACCCTCGACCTTACTTCTTCTGTTAGGAGGCTTCCTTGGTCTGCTGGGTTGGAAACAGTGGAAACGGAAAAGCAATGTTTTCTGAGGCAAGGTGTTCCTAATTTGGGGTAAAAAATGAAAAAGGGATTTACGTTAGTGGAGTTATTGGTGGTGATTGCCATCATCGGTATGTTGGTGGGGCTACTTCTCCCCGCGGTGCAACAGGCACGGGAAGCGGCTCGGCAAATGCAGTGCAATAATCACTTGCGGCAATTGGGGTTGGCGGCGTTGAATTACGAATCCTCCCACCAGTCTTTTCCTTCCGCTGGTTGGGTTTATAATTGGGCTGGCGACCCCGATCGTGGACTGGGGAAAAAGCAACCGGGAGGATGGCCGTTTTCGCTTCTTCCCTATTTGGAACAAAATGCCCTGTTCATGCTCGGCTCCAACGGAAACCCCAGCAGTCCCGACCGGGCGAAAATTACGCAAGTGGTGCAAACGCCCTTGAGTATTTTTCACTGCCCGTCCCGCCGCGTGCCGAAACTTTATTCTTCTTACAATGGTACCGATTACATTTCCCCAACTTCCAATTGCAATCGGGTGGAAGAATTGGCTAAAGGGGATTATGCTGCCAACTACGGGGACATTGTGGTGGATGAAAACCGTTTCTATCCAGGGAGTTACGCGGAGGTGGACAAGGCGAACTATACCTGGCCAACACAAGTTGCCACAGGGGTGATTTACTCCTGTAGCGAAGTCCCGTTGGGAGAAATCCGGGATGGCACCACGAATACCTATCTTATCGGCGAGCGATTTATCAAAAACGACGCTTATGAAACGTGGAGTTCTGCCGATGACAATGGCGTTTACTGCGGTACCGACCCGGATAATTCGCGAAGTACGAGTACAGATTTGGCTCCCCCCATGCAGGATCGTGCCGGATATGCCAGTTTTGCTCAATTTTTCGGCAGCACGCACAGTGGTTCTTTCGGAATGGCCATGTGCGACGGTTCCGTTCACCGAATCACTTACAGCATTGATCGGGAAGTCCACCGGGACTTGGGAAATCGAAGTGATGGAAATGTAGCCACACTTCCCTAAATAAGAATTTCGGAAAAATCCGCCGTGTATCGAGTTTCACGGCGGATAACTCTATCGCGGTTATTTTTTCTCTTGCTGAATCAATGTTTCCAGCATATCCGAAACGTTCAGGAGTGCTCGGACTTCGTGATAGGCCGTTTTCCAGAGGTGAGCTTTTTGTAAACCGCGTGTGACTTGGGAAAATCGATTGTCCAGACCACGGGGATTGCTCCCATCATCATCCGTGACGGGATACCAGCCACCATATTCCGCGTCGAGGATGGACTTTTCGATGAAATCCCACTGTTTGACAAAGGCCTCGTAATATTTTTTCTCACCATACCGCCAGTACATCCGCAGGGTGGTGTTCAAGCCTTCCGCCTGGACCCACCAGAACTTGGTTTTGTCCGCCGCATGACCAAAAGTGGCACCGTCGTAATAAAAGCCACCGTAAGTGTTGTCCCAGCCAAATTCCAGCGAATGATCGACCAGGTCTTTGCAGACACGGAGCGTCTTTTCATCGTCCGGTCGGCCCAGAATGGCAATCGCTTCCTCCATCAGGTAGGCGGTCTCAATGTCGTGCCCGAAAGAGACGTAGGTAGCTGCAGGCGTCCAGTCGGCACGGAAAAACTGCCGCATCGCTCCCGGCCAGGTGGTTACTTTGTCGCGCATGATCACGAGAAGTTCCTCCAGACGCTCTCGCAACGTTTCGTCCTTCCAAACACGATACAATTCGGTGTAGGCTTCCAGAAGATGGAGGTGCGTATTCATCGACTTGCAGCCGAGCAACTCCCGCGTCTTCCCTTTCGTGACCTCCGGTCGGTCGGCAGGGGGAGCCATCATGGGAGTGCCGTCCCGATAAAATGCTTCCCGATAACCCGTATTTTCCGCGTCATGACCATATTTATCCAGCCACCGGAACGTCTCCACAGCCAAATCCAGCACCTCCTTTTTCCCCGTCAGGCGATACACGTTGGCCAGACCATAAATGGCGAAGGAAATACCGTAGGCATGTTTCATTTCCGAATTCGCGGTACTCAAAGGAGTGCCGTCCGCCTGGACTTCCCAGTAAAATCCACCATACTCCTTATCCCACATGTGTTCGGCTAGAAAGCGATAACCGTTCCACGCCACAGGAGTCAGTTCCTCCCGCCACTCCGGTCGCCGCAACGCGACTTCCGCCGCCACCCAAGCCATGCGTGACTGCTGCACAATCCCTTTTGTTTCATAGGGTTGGAGCGTCCAGTCCCGATCAATGATGGAATGGTACCCACCCCGTTCGATGTCCACGGAAAGGGGATACCAGAGCTGCAAATCCCGCTTCAATTCCGCGTCTACCTTGGCCTTCATTTTTTGCAATGAAGGTAATTCTTCTCCTTGAAGCGTCATTCCTGACAGGAGAAAACAAAGTGTGAAAAAAGACCCATAGTTTTGAAACATGACAACCTCCTGAGATTTTATAAAACCATTCTCCACCGTAAAGTTTTATCTTATCATCTCCGCCGAAGAATTACAAGCCCTGATTTTATATAATATCGGATAAAAAAACTATAAAATAGGTCGAAAATAAAGACTTCGGGAGAAAAGATTCCCACATTTCTGAAAAAATTGAGGTGGAACGGGTATACAAAGAGTGAATTATCAGGTAAAATGTTGGTAGTGAACGGTTGAAAAGGAAATGCCCCAAAAATGGTTCTGTCAGGTAGTCAGCATGGTCTTCTCAAGAAAGAAAAAACGGCGTGTCGTCGTCATTATTGAAACCACCCGTGCCTATTCCCGAGAGGTGATTCGTGGAATCGCACGATACAATCGGGAACATGGCGACTGGATGGTGGAGTTCAGTCCGCGTGGGTTGGAGGATCATTCTTCCCTTTGGTTGAAAGACTGGCGTGCCGACGGGATTTTTGCGCGGATTAACAGCACTACTTTCATGGAAACGATTCTGGAAACGGGGATTCCCACGATTGACTTGCGTCGCACGATTTTGCATCCGAAAATCCCTCAAATTGGGCCGGATGACCGAAAAGTGACCGAACTGTTGTTCCACCACTTTCGTCAGTTGGGATTTCTTTCGTTTGGTTTTCTGGGCGTGCGTGCGGAACCGCATACTTCCATGGCGATACGGAGGAAGAGTTTTGCGGAACTGGTGAAAAAGGAAAAATTACAGTATTCGCAGTTGATTGTTTCGGACGTGATGGATAATACGTATCGTCTTTCTGCCCGCAAGCGAAATATGTATATGCGGATTCGGAAGTGGCTTCAGGAACTCCCGCCGCAGACCGCCATTGTCGGGTGCAATGACGATATGGCTTTTCGGATTCTGGAGGAGTGCCGTTCGTTGGGAATTGCGATACCGGATACGTTTGCCATTGCGGGAATCGGGAATGACGAATGTTTTTGCGAACTGGGACACCCGTCGATGACCAGCGTGGACTTGAACCCCCAGCGAATCGGCTATGAAGCGGCTGTTTTGCTGGAAAAATTGATGCGTGGGGAGAAGGTGCCCCATGCGTCGTACGTGGAACCTTGGGGAGTGGTGCCGCGAGTCTCCAGCGATACGGTCGCGACGGACGACGAGGCAATTACGATTGCGCTGCAATTCATTCGGGAACATGCCTGCGAGGAAATTGGTATCCGGGATGTTCTGGATCAGGTTCATCTTTCGCGAGTGTCGTTGGAAAAACGGTTCAAAAAGTTCCTGGGAAGGACGATTTATCAGGAAATCATGCGATTGCGTCTCGATCATGTGCGAAAACTCCTTGCCACGACGCAGATGTCGCACAAACAGATTGCTCGGGAAGCGGGTTTTCGGTATCAGGAGTACATGATGCGCGTTTTTCGACAGATGACCGGAATGACACTGAAAAAATACCGTGAAACAAACCGAATCACCTAACCCCATTAATCATTATGAAAAAGCTTTTTCCATCGGGGGTCATTCATGCCCGCGTCATTCCGCCAGGTTCCAAGAGCATTACCAATCGAGCGTTGGTGATTGCGGCGGCAGCCGAGGGAACGTCGGTACTGAAAGGCGTTCTGGACAGTGAAGATACGCAGGTGATGCGGGAGTCGCTTTCCCGGCTGGGGATTGCCTGGCGACACGACCCCGATTCCGCAACGCTTTGGGTCGAAGGGTGTGGCGGAAATCGGAGTATGGCGGGGGCGGTGGAACTTTATTGTGCCAATAGCGGAACGACGCTCCGTTTTCTGACAGCCATGTGCAGCACGTGGAACGGAACGTTTCGACTGGATGGTATCGAGCGGATGCGGCAACGTCCGATTGGCGATTTGCTGCACGGTTTGCAACAATTGGGAGTGGAGATTCGCAGCGAGGCGGAAAACGATTGTCCTCCCGTGGTGATTCAGGCCAATGGTCTGCGGGGAGGCACCGCGCAAGTGCCGGGAAACATCTCGAGCCAGTTTCTCAGTGGAATGTTGATGGCGGCGGTTCATGCCCAACAGCCGACGACACTGGAAGTGACGGGGAAGTTGGTTTCCCGGCCTTACATTGAGATGACGCTGGCGGTCATGCGGGCATTTGGAGGAAAGGTGGAAGTCGAAGGGGAAAACCGGTTCCTTCTTCCTGCCGGACAACGGTACCACGGCAGCGAATACGTGATTGAACCGGACGCGTCGGCGGCAAGTTATTTTTTTGCGGCAGCGGCGGTGGCGGGGGGCGAAATGACGGTGGAAAATCTCTCCCGAAATTCGCTTCAGGGAGATATTCGTTTTTGCGATTGTCTTGAAAAAATGGGTTGTGAGGTGGAATATCGGGAGCGGGAAGTGGTGGTGCGTCGAAGGCCGGAAACGCGGTTGCGTGGGCTGGAAGTCGATATGCACGATATTAGTGATACCGCCCAGACACTCTCTGTCGTGGCGTTGTTTGCCGATTCTCCCACCACGATTCGGAACGTGGCCAACATGCGTGTGAAAGAAACGGACCGAATCCATGCCGTTGTGACGGAGTTGCGAAAATTGGGTGCCCGGGTGGAAGAATTTCCCGATGGACTGAAAATCTGGCCGCTCGAAAAATGGCCGGAAAAGGAGATTCGTGTGGAGACATGGAACGATCACCGAATGGCCATGAGTTTTGCGGTGGCAGGGCTGAAAATTCCTGGCGTCGTGATTCTGAATCCCGAATGTACGGCCAAAACGTATCCCCACTTCTTTGAAGATTGGGAAAAAATCAGGAAATAATGGGGAATTTTCAGGAGAACGAAGAGTTGTGGAAACGAAAAAGTCTGCGGTCAGCGTAATCATTCCGACGTATCGTCGCGGTGCGCAAATCCGTGTCAGTGCCGCGAAAATCCAGGAATATCTGGGGCCGGAAGATGAGTTGATTCTGGTCGATCAAACCGAAACACCTTCTGATGAAACGAAAACCTTTTACGAATCGTTGTTGCGTGATTCCCGCGTTTCGATTTACTACAGTGCCCAAAAATCCTCCGGCCAGGCGCGAAATACGGGGGCTTTTTTTTCACGTGGCGAGGTTTTACTTTTCTGGGACGATGATTTGGAACCGGTCGGGAACGTGGTGGAGCAACATCGGAAATGGTATCAGAAACCGGATGTCTATGGCGTGGCAGGATGTTATTGGGGAAATTATCTTTTTCAACCCAAGGGAAACGCGGACGCGTGGAACTTTGCGGCAGGGCACATTTCCCTGCGTCGCGACGTTTTTTTCCAAGTGGGCGGTTTCAACACGAATTTGGTTTATCCATTTATTCCTGAAGATTATGAGCTACACACAAGACTGGCAAAATACGGGGGGGGGGCAAGATAGTGCCTTTTCGGAGATGCGGTGGTAACCACGCGGATGTGCATGGCATTTCGTACGGTTCCCGTCAGACACAAGCCTGGTTTTCTGGAGTTTTGCACAATCATTTCTATCTTTGTCGCGAAGTTTTGTGGGCGAGAAAATTTTCACCTTCGGCCTGTTTTGTGGTACTGCACACGCTTTATTCACTCTTTCGCTACATGTTTCCTCTGAAATTGTTACGGCAAAGGGAAATGCGAAAATTACTGATCCAGCAATGGCGAGAAAGTGGGAAGACGTTCCGAAAGGTAGCTCCTCTGGAAGTCCGCTTGCCGGAAGCGGAGACGATTCCGTGGAAAGTAAAATTTTCCGCATTGCATGAGAGTGAGGAAAAGGCAAAATAGACAATTCTGTCGAACTGTTCCGATCGTGAAAAAGGAAGGAAAGTTTTTGCGAGGATTTTCCGACGTAAAGGGAAGTAATGGATTCCAGGTATATCGGAAAGTGCTCTGCGATGATGACGGAATATTTTCAACGGAAGAAACGTCCCTTTAGTGCGGAACCGAAAGAGGAAAGCTATTGTAAGGCAAGTCCTCTGGAAAAGGTTCGCCGCACGGTGTTGCGCTGTGTGGAACGTGGGGAGGGAATTTCGTTGATCATCGGGGGAGCAGGGACTGGAAAAACGTTGTTATGCCGGGTTTTGGCAAACGATTTTCAAGAAACCCGTTCGGTGGTAATTCTTAACGGAAATAGTGTACAGACATCTCGCGCACTGTTCCAGACGCTTCTTTCGCAACTGGGATTTCCGTACGTATCCCAAAGTGAGACGGAGTTACGACTGGCATTTTCCCAATATCTTTCGCAGCCGGAATACTCTCCTTCGGGCGTGGTACTGATCGTGGACGATGCGCAAGGGCTGCGGATGCGTCTTTTTGAAGAACTTCGCCTTCTGGCCGACGCGGTTTTCAGTTTTCGGGAGGGCGTACGGCTGGTTCTGGCAGGGACATCGGCCCTGGAAGAGAAACTGGCTCATCCGAAGTTGTCGGTTTTTTCGCAGCGCATTACAACGCACGGTTTTCTGGAATCCTTTACGCGAGACGAGACGGTGACATTTCTTCAGGAACAATTCCGCCAGGCAGGAGGGGACGTGGAATCGGTCTTTCCCGAGGCGGTTTGTCGAGAAATTCACCGTCAGACGGATGGAATTCCCCGCGTTGTCAATCAGTTGGCCGACCATTTACTTTGGCTGGCGGCTCAGAAGAAGTGGGAGCGATTGACACCGGAATGTGTCCCGATAGCGTGGCGAAGTTTACAACATTTTTCCGATTCCGAAAATACCTTTTCCCTGAACGATTCCGCAAACGATTCGACGACCCCTATGAAACCTACGGACGAAAAAACCTCTTTTATCGAATTCGGCACTCTGGATGATGAGCAGGTGGAACAGGAGGAAAAAGAATCCTCGGTTCTGGATACGGTGGACAGTTCGGATCTGTCGGATTCCTCAATTGGGTTTGAACTGCCTGAAAATGGGGAGAATGAGGAGGAAGGAACGCTTCTGTGGACGCGGGATGAAGAGGAGATCGCTCGCCAGACGGTTGCGGAAACGACTGCCATTCCAGAGTGTTGGAGTATGGAAACAGCCAAAAATCAGGAGAATACGTTGTCGGCAGAGTTGGCGGAAAAGGGTCCTTCCGAGACGTTGACGATTGAGGAATTGGGGGAACTTTATTGCGAACCGGGAGGAGAAAAAGACGCTTTGGAAAAAGAGGAGGAAAATCTTTCTGGAAATGGAGAGCGCTGGAAAGATGCGTATTCTTCCCCGAATCACACAGCCTCCACCCTGAAATCACCGGTCATTCCCCCCCGCCATCCGGCATTTTCCGTGGGCGAATCGCGGATAAAATCGTTTCGGCGGAATGGTTTGCTGCCGGAACCAACTTTTCACGAAGCGACGGAACGCACCAATCGCGTTCTTTGCCAGGCGTATTTGGAAGAGACCGTCCAGTCGCTGGCACGTTTACATCGGATTATGGAAGCGTTGTCGAAAGAGGCGGAAGATTTGCGGTTGTCGGGCAACCCCTCCTCGTGGTGGCGGAATTTGCACGATTTGGGAGCGTCTACGCTGGGGAAAATCATGCAGGAACGTTTTTCGGAACCACCCGTGGAAAATTCGTCGTGGAAATTGCCGATTCAGGCAAAGGATATGTTGGAGGCGGGGGGAACGTCTGTAGAAATGTTGCCGGATTCTCATTACCGGGAAGATGTTGCGCACCCTCTGTCGGAGAGTCATTTGGCGGCAGACGAGACACTGGAAAAAGAGTTGATTGATTTGGATGTACTCCACCAACGTCTGTCGGAAAAACTCTCTTGCGGAGATGCCGGACCGGAATTGAAGAAACGGCTCTCGGATATTTGCCAAATGTTGAAGGCACTGGATTGTCAAAACGAGCAGGACGGGTTATAATACTTGTAATAGAGCCAGAAAATGTTGTTGGGAAAGTTCTGACATTCTGGCCGCATTCCTTCCTGTTTATGAGATAAGCCGATGGCACTGATTCTTCTTCGGGCAGTTTTTATTCTCGTCACCAGTGGCTTGGGCGTCGCGATGATTCAGTCGGGACTTTTTCTCGGGTCGTCGGACTGGGCACCGTTGATTACGTTGGGAAGTATCCTGATTCTGGCTCTGGTGGTGATTATTCTGGATATTCTGACACCGCGCAAACGTCTGGAGACCATTTCGGCAGTCTATTTTGGCCTGATGGTTGGATTTTTCCTTTCGTATATGATTAATATCGGACTGACACCGTTTTATCACTCCATCAGCGACAACGCGTCGATGGTGGGGAAGATTCAAAACGCGTCGCATCTGGTGCTGACCGTTTTCATGTGCTACATTTCCATCAGTCTCCTTTTGCAGACGCGGAACGACTTCCGATTCATCATTCCGTACGTGGAACTTTCACGGGAGTGGAAAGGGCTTCATCCGTACCTGCTGGACAAGAGCGTGGTGATCGATGGGCGGATTCTCGATTTGGCCGGGACGATGATTTTTCAGACACCGTTGATGATTCCCCGATTCATTATCGAGGAGCTGAAACAGATGTCGGAATCGTCGGAAAAAATTTGCCGTATTCGAGGGCAACGGGGGTTGGATGTTTTGGAAAAATTGCGAAAAAAACCGCAGATTGAGTTTCGGATTTACGACGGGGAGGTGTCGGGGGGAAAAGACCAATCGGCAGAGATGAAACTGGTGTTGCTGGCTAAAGAGATTCAGGCAAAACTGGCAACAACAGACGCGGCATTGCTGAAAGTGGCACGGTTGAACGATGTGGAAGTGTTGAATCTGAACGATTTGGCGAATGCGCTGAAGCCTGTTTTTCTGGCGGGGGAACAGTGTGAAATCCAGGTACTCAAGCCGGGGGAGGAGGCTTCGCAGGGGGTGGGGTATCTCTCGGACGGAACGATGGTTGTGGTGGAAGGGGGAAGGCCGTTTATCGGAAAAGTGGTGAAAATTACGGTGACGAGCGTCCTGCAAACCTCTGCCGGAAGGATGATTTTCGGGAAAGTGAGTGCTTCATGAAAACGTTGTGCCTCCTAGCGATGTTATGTTCAGCATTTCCGACGATTGCTGTGCGGGATCAGGTTGTCCCTTGCGTTGTTCGCATCGAAACGGCAGGGGGGTTGGAAAAAGTGGGGAAAAACTGGGCGATTCCCGTCACAACAGGCGTTGTGGTGGGGGAAGATGGTTGGATTCTCTCCTCCAGCGTGGGATTTGCCCATGAACCAAGTGCGATTCTGGTCTGTCTGGCGGATGGTTCGCGACTGCCAGCACAACGTGTGGGCACAGATGGACATCGGCGGTTGGCACTTCTGAAAGTGACGCTTCCCGAAGGAAAAACGCTTCCCGTGGTGCGTGTGGCGGCCAAAACGTCGTTTGCGGTAGGGCAGGACTGCATGGCTCTGGGGCGAGGAGCGGACGGAAAGGCGGTTTCGCTTTCGGTGGGGATTCTCAGCGCGGTGGAACGGATGGCTGGATTGGCCATTCAAACCGACGCGGCCATTTCCCCGGATAATTATGGCGGGCCGCTGGTCAATGCTCGTGGGGAAGTGATGGGAATTTTGACGCCGTTTGGTATGGAGAACGATTCGCCCTACTCCGGCGTGGAGTTGTACGATTCGGGAGTCGGTTTTGCCATTCCGATGGAAGACGCACTGGCTATTTTGCCGCGATTGAAGGAAGGCAATCTGGAACCGCCCCCCGCGTTGGGAGTTGCTTTCAACCATCCCAACCCGGTTTTCTCGGATACCGTGATTTTCTGGGTGCAAAAAGGTTCCTTAGCAGAGAAACAGGGATTGGCCAAAGGCGACCAAATCCTGCGTGTCAACGGTCAAGACGTCCGTCGCGGAATCGACGTGGAAAAAGTTCTGGCACAAAATTACGCGGGCGATTCGCTGAAAATCGATTATAAACGTCAAAACGAGGAAAAAACGGTTGTTTTTCCTTTAACGCTCTAAAAACTCCACTGCGGTGCCAACTCCCCTAACGCTTCTTTACTACATCGGTTTAATCGTCGCTTCGATAAAGTTAATCTCATCCTGCGTCAAGCCGTACTTCTCGTATAGTTCTTTGTCTGTCCAGGACTTTGAGAAGTCTTGCATCGGGACAAAGCGGTATGCTTTGCTCGGCGCATCCTGCGATATCTTGCATGCAGAAACGAGGATGCGGAAAAACCTTGTCTTCATGTAGGTGATGAAGTTCTCCGCTTCACTTTTGCTGTCAAAGGCGGCATATAAGAAGGTTTGTGAGCAGACCGAATTTTTAGAGCAGTATTCCGGTTTGCCAAGCACATATGGGTCTGTACCGGAGCCGCCTGCTTTCGGAATAAATACCTTGTCCCTGTCAATATCAGCCGCGTTTTTCGTAATTTTACTGCCATCAATGTATGCGATTTTCCGCTCCATCTTTTCAAGATAGAGAAGCTGTGTCTCATGTCCTTTTCCGGCTTCGGAATACACCTCAATCGGATTCTTCTTACTGGACCGTGGATTTGTCGGAATACCAAACGGAGTATCGGTCGAAATGAGTGAAGATACCGTTGCCTCATCCTGCCCGATCTGCTCCGTGACCTTCTTGACGATTGCAGCAAGACGCGGTTCTCTTATCAGAATATCGAAATCACCCAGGCGGCGCTTCGCCGCACTTCTTTTGCCATCCTGCACAAGCGTATAGAGACAATCGTCCGAATAATCGGAATCATAGAGGTAATAGCACAGCCCACCTTTTATCTCCACCATGGGGAAAACATCTCTGGAGTTGGTATAGGCAAACAGCATACGGATACCGGGGTTGTTTAGCATATGCGTTCTGAAATCGCCAAGCAGATTCTCGCGCCCGGTTGTAAACCACCGTGACGGAATAATCAGCGAGGCGTACCTTGACGTTATCTTTTGAGCGGACTCCACAAAATGCTGATATATAGGCGCATCGTTTGTTCCGCCAGAGCCGTCTGTCAGTTGATAAGGCGGATTGCCCACCACCATTCTGATTCCAGTAGTTGCGCTTGAGTACCTTTTTCGTGAAGCTCTCAGGCCTGTTTTTCAGCATGTTTACAAGGTCGTCAAAGTAGTGCGCGTTGACTGCCGCATCTCTGTAGCCTGCCAGCGTCCGTTTGGTAATCGACTTTGCCATCGGCGTCTTGCATATCACAAAGATGTTATCGCGCACGGTTTCATCCCACAGCTTTTCCTGTAATTCCGCGTCCAGCTCCGCTTCCGAATACGCGGCGCATTTCGCCCGGAAAATGCTGTAGGTCACATACAGGGGATAAAGTCCGGTCTTGGAGTTGATTTCAAGCACCGCTGCATTCGGGTTTCCAAGGGTATTCGCCGTGACGTCGCCCCGGTCAACGAAGCGTGGCACGTCCAGGCGTTCGTTGTGCGCTTCATCGAAGAAGTCATACCCGCCAAGGCAATCGCTCATGTGCAGGTTCACCACACGCCACGGCGTCAGGACAGTCTCCTTGTCCGGATTCTTGAAGCAAGAGAACAACGCTGTGATTTTCTGCACACGCTCAAGCGGCGGCAGCGAATCGGCGCTGTACGCTTCTGCCCTGATCCTCCTGCCTGCGGCAATGAAAACCTCGGGATCATAATACTTGATAAACTGCCTGAATACTGCCTTTGTTACGCCCTTCGGCATAAACTCCGTCCAGGACTTATCATCGACGAGCGTGGGCAACTGACGTATCGTAATATCCTCCGTGATGTTGACGTTCGCGCCGTAGATGAGCAGAGGCATACGTATGGAGATGCCGCGGAGGATGGAGATCGCGTCGTTTTTCTGCTTGTTCTTTTCCTTCAGCTCTTGCAGACGGGCTTCTTCCTCCGACAAACGCTCTGTCTTTTTATTCTTCTCAATGCGCTCAATTTCCTCATCGGTAAAGCCCTGTCGGTTGATATCGATCTCGCCGGTTTTGGGCGCGGCCTTCGACGCGCCGACAATGCGTTTCAAATCCTTAAAGCGTTCAAGCTCCAGCTTGTCCAGCTTGAGCAGTTTATCGTTGTAAAGATTAACGTCGTCAAATCCGTTCTGAACGGCTCGTTCGGCATAGACACGCTTCAACTGCTGCAAGAGCTTGTTGGTGTCATACTGCTTCATCTGCGTGCCGCTGACCGAAATAACAGGGCAGTAGTTGAGGAATTCGCCCATGACGACCTTGTCGGACTCCGTGGCCTTTCCCGCTTTGGTGGAGAGTGCGGCAGCTTCCGCCACCATTTTAAGGGTGCGGTCGGGCGCAAAGTCAAATACATAGCAGGTTTGCTTTACCTGTCCATTCTTTTTACACGGGGATTGAACGCGGAAAATCGTCTGCAAATAGCTTGAGGCCGAGGTCGAGAAAGAGCCGGCGAGCATGAAAACAGCAGTCCATTCCGGCACCGTTACGCCGGTTGTCAGCTTGCCGCAGGAGAGCGTTATCGTATATCCGTCGTCGCCAGCCGCTGCAATAGCGTCTCTGACTTTTTTCAGCGCATCCTCGGATTTTTCCTCCTCATCGCCGTCACCGGCGACATTGACGATCTCGAAAACGCCGTTTCCGAAAACAGGGTGCTTTTTGAGCAGCTTACTCAGCGCCCGCGCTTCGCGGACGCCGGGAACCATCCAAAGGGAATGGCGGAACAGGTTGCGGTATTCATCGTTGGAATACGGATAGCTGCTGCTTTCATCGTCCTTTGTGATCAGATTCAAAAAGCTCCACACATCGGCTTCATGATAAAAGTCGCCCACGCTCTGACCCGCAGAAATACCTACACGGACTGCCCGCAGAGAGCCTGTCCGTGTGCGGAAGAATTCGCGGAAGTTGAAGGCCTTGTCCTCAAGCTCAACATAGCAAGCCTCGGAAATGATCTTGCCTAAATCGTATGTATAAATCCGCAGCTCCGGTAGTTCGTCATAGGGGTTGGAGTCTCCAAAATGCTCCTGATCCCAATCGCGCTTGCTCCGCTGCTCCATGACATAATCCCAAGTATAGATATTGTCGTCATAATCCTTGAGAATGTTGAAGGGCGTACCGGACAGAGCGAGAAACCGCGTGTGGTTTTGCCCGTTGTCCTTTACGAGCTTCCTGATGACATCGTCGCCTAAAGCAGTGGTCGTCCCTTCATGCGCTTCGTCTACGATGACCAAATCCCAATCAAGAGAAAACACCGCGTCATTCTTGTCGAATTTACCACCGACAGCGGCAGAACCGCGCAAATCCTGTATGGATGCGAAATATACGAACTTCTTACCGCTGTCAATCAGATAGCCGATATCTGCGCCGGTGTTCTTTGAGCCGTAAATGTATTCGCCGCCGTCGTGAAAGATTTTGCCGAAATCCTCATACCAGCCCTTATCGACGACAGGCCGATGTGTGATGATGATAGTCCGCGCATATCCGGCTTCCTTGACGACTTGCAGTGCGGACAGGGTTTTACCGAAACGCATTTTTGCGTTCCAAAGCATACGATTCCCGGTCTTGAACTGTTTGAGCGTTCTGGCAATCGCATCCTCCTGTTCGGGTCTAAATACGATAGGTACAAACGTATCGCCGGAGGCGTTTATGAAGTTGGGCTGCCCCTTTTTTACAGCGTCGATGGCCTTCCTGACAGTCTGTAAATCGGCTTCAAACCACTCTTTTCCCGATGTGTTCTTTATCTGCTTTTTATGTATGCCCGAATTAACCAGCACACGATGAACGTCGTAATCACGGAACGGCTTCAGCTCTAACAGACCGTCGGCATTTTTCACTGTGCGAACGGCAAGCTCGGTATGCAGCAGATGCGACGTCAACCCGGCGGTGTTCGTGTATTGCTTGATTCTTGCAAGAGCCGCCTGATTCAATTCCCGGCTGTTCGGAGCAAGGCTATCTATGGGGTTGTCGGTGTAAAGTGAGGCGTCTCCGACCTTCACCAATCCTTTATGCGTCTCTGCATTGATTTCAAATACATAGATGACTTTATAACAGAAAGCCGAGTCGAATTTTGCCATCATCGCCGCGTCTCCTTCACCAAAGATTTGTATTCCAGAATCACTTTAGATCGCCAATCCTTTATCTGGCAGAGCTTTGAAAACGCATCGTCTTGTGGTTCTGGCTGTCCGGCATATTCAAAATCAAAGAGAGTCATCTGATTAGATGTTTCCCTCACCTTACCGTAGGGAATCGTGAAGGTCATTCCATCCATCTGCCAGAGGTTCCATGAAATTACCGTGGCGATCGCTTTCAGTTCACGCAAGGTTGGTTCCCGGTGCAGTTTGAAGCGGATGTTGTCAATAAAAGTATAAAGCAGATTTTCACGGGCAAGTAGCAGATTATCGCCTTGAAACTCGTAGGCATAGATGCTCTGGAACGCTCTGGTCGTCCATTTGAGCCATTCTACTTCATGTGAGGTGTTTTCATTCACGACGCGAAGCTTGCGGTCAAGCAGTCCGATTCTGTCTCGCAGTGGAATTGTGCAGCCGGTCGTGGCATCGTAACGACTTACCAGGTACGGAGCTTCTCCGCAGGCAATCTCCATACGGTTCGCGTCAACATATTTTTGCCATGTCTGGTTTTTATGTTTCGAGAACGTAATGGGCTCTATCGTCGTATTCCATGTGTTGCCATCAGGGGTATTGAACACATTTTGTCTTTCAAACCACGCATCGTCTATCAGGTTGTTCTGCGCGTTGCATATCCAAGCCGGAGTGAACACTTCTGCTTTGTCTCGCGTTCTGTCTATTTGACTGCTTCTCGTCTTCGCGATACGTGGTTGGATAAGCTTTGTATGGCTGCCGATGATTAAATCCGGGGTCATCTGTTTTCGGGCTTCATAGCATTGGCCCAGATGAGAATAGTCGTCGGATGCCCAAATGATATTTTGACCGGTTGTTCGGTCCCTCAGAAGAATTTCCAAAAGTTGGTAACTGTAATCGGCAATATCCTGCTCAATAACATCTATGCCATTGATAGACAGCACCTTTCCACTTCCTATATCAGGATTTACCATTTTAGGCACCTTCTAAAAACCACAACCATTGGGAGATTTTTATCACGGAACGGATTGTAACATGGAAAAGTCGGATTGTCAAGCAAAAAGGCGAGAAAATTTTTGGATGATTGGTTTTTTAACAAAGATCGTCCTTGTAAAAGGGTCCATCTTTCCACTTCGGACAAATTGTAAAGTTCCTGAAAAAGCAACCCACCCCCCCACTTTGAACGACTTTCATGATCACAAGGGTGCCCTTTGCGAAAAACAAAAAAATCCTAAAAAGGACTCCCTTTTTTGCTTGACAATCCAAGTTCTTCAGGTTATAATCCGTTCTGTGAAAAAATTCCAATAGTGGAGGTTTTGGGAAGGTGCCTGAATCATGATGGGAGGATGAAAGGATGGACTTTTATCAGGTGGTCAATGCTCGTCGGACAGTACGGGATTTGAAAGAAGAGGCGGTTTCGCAAGAGGTGTTGGAACGGGTGATTGCCGCAGGCTTGAAAGCTCCGACACATAATCATTTGCGGGAATGGGAGTTTATTGTTCTGCGCACCCCGGAAGAAAAGGAGAATGCGTTGCAATTTGTGAAAGCTCGGGCAAAGACGCAAAGTGAGAGTATCATGGATGCTTTCCCGGCCGGGTCTTCCCAGAAGAGAATGTATGCGGACGCTATGCCGAAACAGTATTCGATGCTTTTCCAAAGTGGCTGTGTTATCTTGCCCTTTTTTAAGGCTGGAAAAGGTTTGTTTCGGGGAACGAATGTCAGCTCCTTCAATGCCCTTACCGCGGTGTGGTGCTGTATCGAAAACATCTTTCTCGCGGCGACGGCGGAGGGATTGGCTTGCTCCATGCGGATTCCTGTAGGCGACGAGGGGGAGAATGTGGCTAAAGCGGTGGGTGCCCCGGAAGGATATTTGTTTCCCTGCTACATCGGGCTTGGCTATCCCAGGGAAGACGCGGTCGTTTTGGAACAGGTGGAGCCGGATGTGAAAGCGGTCATCCACTTTGGCAAGTGGTAAAATGAAGGGCAAAGGATGATTATCAATACCGGGGGACGCACAGATACCGTACAATACTATACGAAATGGTTGCTCAAGAGGTTGGAGGAGGGCTATGTTTACTCCCGCAATCCTCTGTTTCCGAATAAGGTAACACGCTATGATTTGACGCCGGAGAAGGTGGATTGCCTGGTTTTTTGTTCCAAAAATTATGCGCCGATCCTTCCCTATATGGAGAATATCACGGCTCGTTTTCCTGTCTATTGCCATTACACGATTACCGCTTATGGCAAAGATATTGAGCCGGGAGTTCCCGCCATCGACGAGAGTATGGAAACACTCCTGCGGCTGTCCAAAATCATCGGCAAAGGGAAACTTGCGTGGCGGTACGATCCTGTTTTGTTGACTTCCCAATACACGATAGAAACGCACCTGAAAACCTTTGAACGCATGACACAACGGCTTACGTCCTCCATAGACCGATGTATTTTCAGCTTTGTGGAAATGTACAAAAAACTGGAAGTCAACATGCCGGAGTTGATACCTCTATCTACGGAGGATAGGGACACTTTGGCACAAGGTTTGGGAGCCATTTCGGCAAAGTACGGAATGACGATTCAGACTTGCGGGACGAATGGTGATTACACCCGCTATGGGATTCATTCTTCCGGCTGTATGACGCTTGCGATTCTTGGAAATGCGAACGACTTGCAGTTCCGCAACTTGAAGCACAAGGGAATGCGGCAAGGTTGTCATTGTATCGAGAGCCGCGATATTGGTGCGTATGATACGTGCATGAATGGGTGCAAGTATTGCTACGCGAACAAGACTCCACAAAAAGCCTTTGAGAATTATAAGCGACACGACCCGGATTCCCCCATGTTGCTGGGGAATTTGATGCCGGAGGATACCCTACTGCCAGGGTCGCAAAAAAGTTTTTTGAAATTTTCGCGAAATGAGATTCCTTTGTGGAACCACGGGGAAGGGAACTGATCAATTCCGTATTTTTGCTTGCCATCACGATTTGACCAGGTTGCCATCCATCTCGTCATGAAGTCTCTTGCAACGGAGTTTTTAGAAGTTGTCATTAGAAAAAATAGCGATTTTTGGAGGAAAAGAGGAATAATTTCGGCGATTTTCGATAAAAGAAACGGGTTAGGGAATTTTTCCTAAAAAGAGACCTTACGCAAAAGAAAAATAGCGGTTTGGGACGAAATAGAAATAGTGACAGAGAAAGAAAAACGAGTGTGTAAAATCTTGTTTTTCAAGTTGTTGACGCTATTTCCAAAGAGTAAGAATCATGCCCGTTTCCCAAGAACATCTTGATATTTTATGCCATTATCATGATGATTATGTGGCAGGCCCGGTGGAATACCTGGGAACCGCGGGGGGATATAGTGGTGCGATTTTCTGGAAGGTAAAAGGGGCGAAAGGGGAATTTTGCCTGCGACGATGGGCACCGCTCTATCCGACGCTGGAACAATTGCAGTTTATCCATGCGGTTTTGTGGTATGCGCACGAGGAAGGTTTTCGCAAGGTTCCGCAGCCGATCGAAACGTTGGAATATCTTTCGTATGTGGCGGACAAACGTTGTTTCTGGCAGTTGGAACCGTGGATGCGTGGGGCGGCGGATTTCCGCAAACGTCCCAACCCCGAACGGATTGCGTCGGCGATGATTGCCCTGGCCGAATTCCATCAGTCGGTGAGAGATTTTCCGCTCGTTCGATCGGAAGGGGGAAGTTCTTTGCTTCTGTCGCATGAAAAGGCACTTTTGGAGTGGAATTCCCGACGTTTTCAGCAGTTACGGCACGCCATCGAACA
Organism: Planctomycetia bacterium; assembly: GCA_030527185.1. GTDB lineage: Bacteria > Planctomycetota > Planctomycetia > Pirellulales > Thermoguttaceae > RGIG3701. The sequence continues at coordinate 27,895 of JAUNBF010000034.1, forward strand.
GCGGAAAACGGAAAACCGGCGTTTGACGACGGCATTTTCAGAGCCGAAGGTATTGTTTATATCCGACCTTTCTGATTCCAATGGTTCGGGTGTGGGTCGGATTGGCAATGTGGCAACGATTGCGTTTCCGCTCCCTTCCTGGGAAGAAAATCCACTGCCAACGTTGGCCTTGGGGATTCTCGATTCGGTGGAAGCGATTCATCGTGTTTTGCTGCTTCAGTTGGTGCGGTGCGGGAATTACTCCGTGCCGTTGCAACCTTGCATTCGGGATATTCACGCGGAACATGTCTATTTTGTTCAGGATCAGGTGGCTGGCTTTATCGATTTTGAGGCGATGCAGGCGGACAATGTGGCGGTCGATGTGGCACGTCTTCTGGGAAGCCTGACGACGCGTGACCCGTTGGGATGGGTTTTGGGACTGGCCGCGTACGAGAGTGTTCGGCCACTTTCGGCTGAGGAGCGGGAAATGGTCTACCTCTGCCGGAAAAGTCATCTGGCGGTGACCGCTTTGCGGTGGCTGGATTACATTTTCACACAGGAGAGTTCGGTAAAATGCTCTGCGAACATGTTTCACCGGCTGAAGGATATGGAAACCTGTCTGGAATATTTTTGAGAAAAATCGGGGAAAGGGAGTTCCCAGCCCTTTTCAAACCGTTTTCTGGTATGTTATAATTCTTGAGTAGTTTTTCGGATACGTTTTGAAAGTTCTTTTTCAAGACGTACCCTCCCCACCTTCTTTATTTTCAAGATTCAGGAGTTGATTGCATGACGACACGACGACAATTTTTGCAGACCAGCGGAACCGGACTAATGGGGTTAGGGTTCCTGCAACAGTCCAGTCCCGCCCAGGCCAAAGAGGAAGTGGTGGAATTTCGCCAGACCACCCCCACCGAAGATTCCCTTTTTTGGGAAAAGAACGGAAAAGACCTCCGTGTGGCGCTGATCGGGACGGGATGGTATGGAAAAAGCGACCTGTTCCGAATCATCCAGTGCGGCGGAAAGCATATCGAAGTGGTGGCACTGTGCGATGTCAACCGAAAGATTCTGGAAGAGGCCGGAGAACTGGTCGCTCAACGGCAGGTGTCCGGGAAAGTGCCCAAACTGTACAAAGATTACCGGGAGATGTTGGCGAAAGAGGATTTGGACGTCTGCCTGATCGGGACGCCGGATCACTGGCACGCTCTGCCGATGATTGCGGCGTGTGAGGCGGGCTGCGATGTCTATGTCCAGAAGCCGATTGCGTGCGATGTGGTGGAATGCCAGGCGATGTTCTCCGCGGCTCGGAAACATAACCGTGTGGTGCAGGTTGGCTTGCAACGCCGTAGCACGCCGGTTTTGGTCGATGCGAAAAAGAAATTTCTCGATTCGGGAAGTTTGGGAAAAATTGCGTACGTACACACTTTCTGCGATTACGGCCAGCGAAAGCAGATTTTGACGCCGAGCGACCCACCGGCGGAACTCGATTTCGACTTTTGGACAGGCCCCGCGCCGCTGCGTCCGTATTACGACACGTACCACCTGCGACGCTGGCGGGCATTCATGGAATACGGCAACGGCACGATGGGGGATATGGGTGTCCATCTTTTCGACATGGTGCGATGGTTTTTGAACCTGCGTTGGCCGAAGCGAATCACGTCGAACGGTGGGATTTTCGTGAATCAGGGAGGGACGCCGAATATCGACGATACGCAGAATACGACGTGGGAATTCGACGATCTGAACGTCACGTGGGAACATCGTCACTGGTCGGAAATTCGTGACCCACGCTATGGTTGGGGAGCGGAAATTTTCGGCACCAACGGCACACTCAAAGCGAATCCTATGCAATACGATTACAAACCTCGCGGAAATCATCCGTGGCTGAAAGTCGACGCGGTGACGGAGTTTGACAAATACCCGTCGGACGAAACGGAACCGGGACTGGAAGTGCGTGTGGCAGGGGCGAATCGTGCTCACATGTGGAATTTCCTGGCGCGGATTGTGGATCGTGGCCGGCCCAACTCCGATATTGAGGAAGGATACATCTCCACCGTCTGCTGTATTCTGGCGAACATTTCGCAGCATTTGGGGGGCGACTCGCTGGAATGGGACCCGGAGAAATGCCTGGTGAAGAATAATGAGAAAGCGAACCAGCTTTTGCGGCGTGAATACCGTGCCCCCTGGGTTCATCCTGAGCCATAAGGGTTTGTGAGGTATGGTTGAAAACAACAGGAACTTCCGAAATCGGCAGGATGGTTTCGGAAGTTTTTTGGAATAGAAACATCTTTTGAGGAAAAAAGAATGAAACATTTTACCTGGTTGGTGGGACTTGGCTGGTTGTGGGGGAATTTCTGCGGCATTTTTATGGCATCGGCAAAGGAATACGACGTGGTGATTTACGGCGGCACCTCGTCGGCCGTCGTCGCGGCGGTGCAGACGAAAAAAATGGGGCACTCGGTCATCATCGTCTCGCCGGACAAACATCTGGGCGGACTTTCTTCTGCCGGGTTGGGATATACCGATTCGGGCAATACGGCGACGATCGGTGGCCTGGCACGGGAATTTTACCGTCGGATTTACGCGGAATATCAAAAGCCGGAGAGCTGGCGTTGGCAAAAAATGGAAACCTTCACCTCCCACGGACAGGGGACGAAAGCAATGTTGCACGAAGACCGCACGATGTGGATTTTCGAGCCACACATGGCTCTGCGGGTTTTTGAGAACTGGGTGAAAGAGATGGAAATTCCGGTCGTCCGTCCTGTTTTGCTGGACAGGGAATCGGGCGTTGAGAAAGTGGATGGTCGAATTCGGTCGATTCGGACGCTGGACGGACAATGTTTTCGCGGAAAAATGTTTATCGACGCGACCTACGAAGGGGATTTGATGGCGGCGGCAGGCGTTTCCTACCACGTCGGAAGGGAAGCGAACTCGCAATATGGCGAAACGTGGAATGGAAATCAGGTGGGAGTGCTTCACCATTCGCACTGGTTCTCCATGCCGATCAGCCCTTACAACATTCCTGGCGACGCGGCGAGCGGGAAGGTTCGCTATGTGGACGATTCCTTGCCAGGCGTTCGCGGCGAAGGGGATTCCCGAATTCAGGCGTATTGCTATCGACTTTGCATGACGGACTGTCCTGAAAACCGGATTCCGTTTGCCAGGCCGGAAAATTACGATCCTGCCGATTACGAGTTGCTGCGACGTGTCCTGGCGGCAGGTTGGCGGGAAGTGTTTCACAAATTCGATCGGATTCCGAACCATAAAACGGATACGAACAATCATGGCCCGTTCAGTTCCGACTTTATCGGGAGGAATTACGATTATCCCGAAGCCTCCTACGAACGCCGGGCGGAGATTCTGAAGGAGCATGAAAATTATCAGCGTGGGCTGTTGTACTTTCTGGCCAACGACCCTGGTGTGCCGGAAGATGTGCGGCAGGCGATGAGTCGCTGGGGGCTGGCGAAGGATGAGTTTCAGGATAATGCCGGTTGGCCGCACCAGATTTACGTCCGGGAAGCGCGTCGGATGGTGGGTCGGTACGTGGTGACGGAACATGACTGTTTCGGAAAAGAGCCACATTCTGCTCAAGGAAACCCGGCAGGTTCGGTGGGGATGGGGTCTTACACGCTCGATTCGCACAATGTTCGCCGATACGTGCAGGAAAATGGGTTCGTTCAGAATGAAGGGGATATTGGCGTTCATCCGAAGTCGCCTTATGTGATCGATTACCATGCCCTGGTGCCACGTGCGGAGGAGTGTGAGAATCTGCTGGTGCCGGTTTGTGTCTCCAGTTCGCATATTGCCTTTGGTTCCATTCGGATGGAGCCGGTTTTCATGATTCTCGGCCAATCCGCCGCCACTGCCGCATGCCTGGCGTTGGAAAACAACCTTTCCGCAGGCGACGTTCCTTACGAAAAACTTTCCCGCCAGCTTTTGGAAGATGGGCAAATTCTTTCGCTGCCGAAAAAGCGTTAGGCTTGTTTTTCATGAACGAAAGACGTTGGAGAGGAGTTGCCAATGGTCACTGGACAAATCGGCGGAATAATGATTTCGGCAGATACACAGTTCGTCGCTATGGTCATCATTTCGGACAATGCCTCCTTGTAAGTTGTACTTATGGAGGTATTGTTGGAGAACGTCGAATTTTTTTGAAGTAAACATGTCGATATCCTGGCTGTTGCCGCTGCGGTCAAAGCCACCCTTGGTTTCGATGATCCAGATTTTCCCGTGAACCGAGACGATGTAATCGGGATAGAAAAGTTTTTGTTTCCCGGAATTGTCCTGATAGACGATGGAAAGGTACTCATTTCCTTTATCGCCGTTTTTGTTTGGAGATATTGGTACTCATGGGTTTTTCTGTGGATTGTGTGCGGAATTTAAATACGATAGTTTTCCAGCAACAGCGAGAGGATTTCGGTACGCAGAAGTTCAGCACGCTGGCGGAGGTAACGGATGTTTTGGCCGCCAAGACGGACGATGAGGTTGTCCATGGCCTGGAGGTGGAGGAGCATGACTTGTTTGGCGGAAATGCGGTTTTGTGCCAGTTTTTTGCAAAATTCGCGGATTTCGCCCGAGAGGTCGCCTGCTTCAAGGGGAATGTACTTGTGCAGAAGAGCTTCGTAAGTCGGGGCAAACTCTTGCGGAAGGCGATTGCGCGGCGGAAAACTGTCGGGAATGTTTTCCAGAATCTGGTTGTCGTGAAAGACCGCTTTGGCCAGTTCCTCACTCTCACGTTGCAACAGTTGTTCCCATTTGTGCTGCCAATCACGATTCTCCCGAATGAGGATATTTCGGCGGATGGCTCGCGTCATCATCCAGAGAAGGTCGCTGGCGGTGGTGCCTGGGACGTAAACGTAGTCGTCGATGTTCGCCTCGCAGCAGAGGGAATACATTTCGCAGTGCGGCATCATCCCCAAAATCAGGATTGGCTCCTGGATTCCACCCGTACGGCAACCGGACGCGAACCGTAGGGCGTCGAGTCGTGGCGGAGCGTGTTGAACCAGCAGAACGTCGAATTTTTCTTTCTGTAAAATCCGCATTCCTTCGATTGTTCCGTAAACTTCCTGAAAGTGGAACTCCACATCCTGCACCTCTCCCAAGGCCGCGGCCAGCCAGCTTTCTGAACGTCGCGGCCGGTCGGCAATGTGCAAAATCCGCATTCCCTGCTGGATTTGGGCTTCGGTGGAACGGGTGGTGAACAGCATAAGCGAAAATCGTTGGATAAAAAAGGACTTTTTCAGGAATAGCAGGATAACAAAAAAGGAAGATTGCGTCAAGAGGTCGTTTTGCGGGGCTTGACGCGGCGTGGGGAATGTGTTACTCTGAGTGTAGGTCATGTATTTTGCGGAAGGTGAGGAAGGATGATGAAAACCCTGGTAGGATGGTGGATTGTCGGGTGTTTCGCTCTGGTGGCGTGGGGCGGAGAGGATTCGGACGTGAAAATTCGGAAAGACGCGGACGGAAACGTGATCGTTCTGGATGCTCGCGGAAGTGGCTGGACGGGGGAGACGCTGGAGAATCTGCCGTATTTGAAAGATTTGAAATTGGACGGCCTCGGCGTGACGGATGAGACGTTGGGAAATTTGTCCGAGTTTGCCAATTTGAGGAGTTTGGCTCTGGATAAAACGGGGATTACCGACGTGACGCTACGGAAAGAGGTGGCGGAACTGCCCTGTCTGGAACAGCTTTTTCTGGCTCAAACGGCCGTGACGGATGAGGGGGTGGCGGCGGTCAAGCGGCTGACGGCTCTGAAACGGCTGCGGCTGGCGGGAACGCGGATGACGGACAAGACGCTCCTTCGGCTGGCCGATTCGACGGCTCTGGCGGTACTCGACATCAGCCATACGGCAGTGACTTCGGAGGGTGTGGCGGTACTCGTGCGGGTTCCGACGCTCGTCGATGTGAATCTTTACGGCACGGCCGTGGACGATTCCGCTTGTGAGGCATTGGCACGGAAAACGTCGCTGTTGCGGTTGAATCTGGACGCAACCAACGTGACCGACGCGGGTGTGGCTCGGCTGGTCACTTTGCGGGGATTGGAATTTCTCCATCTGGGACGGACGGCCATTACGGATCAGTCTGTCGAGACATTGGGGCAATTGAAAAATTTGAAAACGCTACATGTGACTCGCACGGGAATGACGCCACAGGGGGTGGAGGAGTTGGAAAAATTACTTCCTCAGTGTAAGATTATTTCGGTGGTTCAGGAATAATATAATGATTTTACTTTAAATTTCAGGAAAACCAAACCAAGCTCCTCCCTTTGGGAGGGGCTTGAACGCTGCATTGTAATAAACTTGAAAATTTTAACGCTGTTTGAAACTCGGTCGATCGGCCAGGCGCAGCGCCACTTGCGCCAAAGGCGAGAGTGGCTTACCCGTCAAGACTTCAATCGCCGTGGGAGGGGAAACCTTTCTATAGAAAGCGTTTCCCCCCCAGACCCCTCCTTCCCAAGATTTTTGTCCGCGGCTGCGCCGCTATTGTTTATATTTTATTCATTTCACAAAGGGAGACATCATGCGAAAAATGATTTTGGCAATCGGGTTGGCAGGCATGTTGGGTTGGACTTCGGCAGGAATGGGGGAAGACCTGGTTCCTGTTCGAGATGATCCGAACGAGCCGGTTCAGATGATTTTTGACACGGACATGGGAAACGATGTGGACGACGCACTGGCACTGGCAATTATCCACGCGATGATAGATCGTGGGAAGTGCGATTTGCTGGGAATTACGCTCACCAAGTCGAACCTCAACGCGGCTCGGTACTGCAAGGCGTTCAACATGGCGTATGGCCGCCCCGACATTCCGATTGGACTGGTTGCCAATGGGCCGGAGCCGGATGACGGACGGTATGTGGCGAACGTACTGAATGTGAAAAAAGAGGATGGAACGTCTGCTTTTCCTTACCCGGCAGATTTTGTGCCGGAGGATTCGGTGGTGCTGTTACGGAAGTTGCTGGCGGCAGCGAAGGATAACTCGGTGGTGATCGTGCAGGTTGGGTTTTCCACCAATCTGGCACGTCTGCTCGATACGCCGGGGGACGCGATTTCGCCACTGACGGGACGGGAGCTGGCAGCCAAAAAAGTCCGGCTCGTTTCTGCCATGGCAGGGGCGTTCACATTCCCCAACGACCGTTTCAAGAACCATCGGGAGTACAATATTATTAAGGATATTCCTGCCGCACAGAAATTTTTTGCCCAGTGGCCGACGGAAATTCTGGTGAGTGGTTTTGAGGTGGGATTCGAGGTGCTGATGCGTCCCTGTTCCATGCAGAACGATTACAATAAGGCTCCGTATAATATTGTGAAGGAATCGTATCGGTTCTATCGTGACGGGCTGGACAAAACGCAGATGACGTGGGATTTGACGAGCGTTTTATTTGTCGTGCGACCGGAAGCGGAGCGGAATTACTACACCGTTTCGGAATTCGGCAACGTGACGGTTCTGGACGATGGTCAAACACGCTTCACGGCAGACGCGAAGGGGAAAGTGCGTTGTGTGAAAATGACGCCGGAACAGCATATTCGTGTGGAAGAGGCGTTTGTCAATCTTTGCAGCGAAGCGGAGCATCAATAAACGAAGTCGTACAAGAGGAACTGTGGACGCAAGGCAAGCGGTGTTCCATAAAGGGGGGCGGTGCCTGGCGTCCAGGGTTCCTCTTGGAACTGATATTTCTCGACAGAAGAGTTTTTTTTGAAAATTTTGGAATTTTTTTGACCTTTTTACTTGACTTTCCTATTCTTTCGGGTTAAAATGGAAAACAGTGAAAGTTTCGTAGTTTCCTAATATCCTTTTCATGGAGAGAATTAACATGTTGTACATCTTACCCCCCCCCCCGCAAATTAACATTGGCGGTGTTCGTGGGAAGTTTTTTGGGGCTGGCAGTGGCGGCATTTTCTGTGCCGGGTCATGCAGTGGTCTATACAACGGACACGACGGTTAGTATAGCGAATACGGTCACGGGAACCGATTCGGTCGAAGTCACGAATGGTGCGAAGGTAACATTCTCCGCCTCGCAGGACTACACAGGAACAACCACAGTCACTAACGGGACGTTGATTCTGGGCTTTGTTAATGAAGGTAAAACTATTGGTACTATTCCCGGCAGCAGTGGTTATACGATAGAGGAAAATGGAATCCTGGAACTCCAAAAGCAAAATGCTCTGAATGTTTCGTCATGGAATAAAACGCTGACAATAAATGGCGGTGAATTAAAGATGTCAACAGGGAATCATGCCAATGTTGGAGCCATCACCTTCAATGGGGGAACCATCTCCGGCACGGGACACGACAGCAACGGTGCGTTTCTGTTTCGGGATAACATTACCGTGACGGCGGATTCGGAAATCAGTGCGAATTATACCATTCGAGGAGCTTGGGGGACTGGGGGCTTAAAAGCGCGAGTATGGGACGTTGCAGAGGAGGCGACATTAACCGTTTCGGGAAGGGGACGGTTTCAGGAGACCGATGGTGAGCTTCAACAAAAATATTCTACCCTGACCAAGACGGGAGCGGGGACGATTCTGTTCACAAATGCAGCGTTATCCTCAAATTCCGACAGTACTATCAATATCAATGCTGGCACGATTAAGTTTACGAATGCCAGCGCGTTTGGCAGTTCGACAGCGAATGCGTTGCAAATCAACGTTAACGCTGGAACGTTGGAATTTGAAGGTTCCGGGGATATTTACAACAACATAACCGTGGCGTCGGGGCAGAATTACAAGATAACGGCCAAGGGAGGGACCAATCTCTATGGCTCTCTTTCGGGTGCGGGAAATGTTAACGCTTCTATGGGAAGTAACAACTTTTTGTACCTGCGGGGTGACAATTCCAAATTTACCGGGACGTTTACCAGCAGTGGTCATGCTCTCTTTTTCGACGCGTTGAACACCGCATTTGCCGATGGTTCGTTGGTAGCGAATGGGACGGCGGTTTTTCTTTCGCCAAATGCCAACATGACGTATTCGTTTGGCTCCTTGACAGGTTCCGGTGAGATACGTCCCAGTGAAAATTCCCAAAACAATTTCACGGTATCCACCGGAAGTTTGAACAAATCCGAGACGTTTTCGGGGCGGTTTACGGACTATAGGGCATCCACTGGTCTGAAAACCCTTTCGCTGGAGAAAGTTGGGACGGGGACATGGACGTTGAATCACAACAACTCCACGTTTTCCGGTGGAATTACGGTGAAAAACGGGACGCTGGAATTTACTCAGCCAGCTACCAGCACGACTTCTGAAGGAGTCACCACGAATTATGCCGGCTCGATTGGAACCGGGACGGTGACGCTGACCAGTACACCCAATGAGACAAGTACGGGGTATACGGAATCCGGGAAGGTGGTTTACAAAGGTGGAGGAGGAACGATTTCTAACGATTTCGTTCTGGATGCCGGGACGAGGTTGGAATTCCAAAAGAGCAGTGGCGGGGGCGACCTTTATATTGCTGGCGACATTTCCGGCAGCGGATATGTTTACACGAATGTTGCCAACAACTACATCCGCCTTACGGGTGACCACTCCGGCTTTTCAGGAACTTTGCAACATACAGGGGGCTATCTCTTTTTTACCAATGCCAATACCGCCAGTAAGGATGCCGCTTACGTTTTGACGGGTACTGGTGTCGTTTTTTTGCCGTCGGCTAATAATTCGATTTACGAGTTTGGCTCTTTGTCCGGTACCTGTTGGGATATGCGTTTCAGTGGTGAGACAAGCTCGGGCAACAGTAATATTACGCTTCGTATCGGGAATCTGAACAAGGATGATGCCCTCACCGCCAAGCTCAATAATGGTGGCAATGAGTCCATTGCAATTGAAAAGGTGGGAACGGGAACGCTGACGTTGAATCGGTATAGTGGCGACGGCAACCGTAGCAATTATTCCGGTGGCACCACGGTTAAAAACGGAACGGTGAAATTTACCAATGTGGAGGCGATTGGAACGGGTACGATTACCACGGAGAAAACGGAAACGGAAACGGGAAATCTGGCGTATGAAGGCGGTTCGGGGACGCTTGCTAATAACATTTCTCTGGCGGATGGGACGACGTTTACCGTAACGACAAAGAATAACGGAACGTTGACGCTGACAGGAGATGTGAGTGGAACGGGGCAGATCGAGGTGACGGATGGTTCGTCGCTTGCATTTAACAAGTCGGGGCTTATTTACGCAGGCGACCTCATCGGAACCGGGACGGTAGCCATTTCACAGACGACTCGATTAACGGGCGATAACAGTGCCTTTGCCGGAACGTTGAACGTTCGTACTCTAACGTATCTCGAAGGGCCACAGAGTTCCAGTGGCCTGGCAGATTATAATGTAAACCATACGATGGTGGCGATCGCATCGGACGAGCAGACGTTTGAATTAGGAAGCCTTTCTGGTACTGGAACGGTTCGTCCAAGTGCGGAATCTACGAACAATTCCAAGATAACCGTGAAGGTTGGCGGAAACAATAACGATACGGTCTTCGATGGTGCCCTTGCAAGTTACACGTCGAAGAATCTGAGAGTAGGATTGCTCAAAACCGGAACGGGAATGCTGACGCTGACCAAAAACCTGCATGGAACATTGGATGATAAGGACTCAAATGTCATTCCTTATTCATTGGGAACGACGGTGGAAGATGGGATTCTGAAAATTGCCAGTACTGCCGTAATCGGAACAAAGGGCGGGGACGACCTGGTTCTGGTGAAGGAAACTTCCGCGTCGGGAAGCGACACGCCGCCAGGAATCATCCTCGAAGGAACCATCGATGGACGGCTTCAAATCGAAGGCCAACTCATCCTCGATTTTACCGATGATTCCCATCAGGATATTGTTGGAATTCTCGACGGCGAACTCCTGTTCGGTGCCAATGCTTCGCTCGATATTTGGACGGATGATACGGAAGAGCTTAACCGTGACATGCGCTACACCCTCCAGGCCGACAATACCGAAGCGGCTCTCAGCAAGATGTTGGAGCTTTACGACGCTGGCGTTCTGGCTGGCTCGTTTGCCGATATTTGGTCGATTGGGCTGGTGGACGGAAATCTGGTCTTTGCTGTCGATCCCGCAAAAGTCCCAGAACCAGCAACGTGGCTCCTCCTGGTGGGTAGTCTGGTGGGAATGACGGTTTTGCGACACAGAAATCGGAAAAGTACACTCCCTCCATTTTGAATTTCAGGAAAACGAAAAGAAAGCCCCTACCTTTGGGAGGGGCTTTCGTGCGGAAACCGGAAATTTCAAGGAACACTGGTATAAAAAACATTCTCTCTTTTTATTTATCTCGGCGACAATCCCGATTTTCAGTATCCGCCGAGGAAAAAGTGGGAATGGAAATATCTGCGTCTTCTGCGTCATCTGCGGATAAATATTAACGTTGGAAGTCGTTGAAATTGTTGGATTTATCCAAAAACCTTTCCAAAAAATTCGTTTTTCCGTACTTCCTTTTTTTTGTCTGCAGATTACGCAGATGATTTTACTTCCATCTCTATCCTCTGCGGAAAGTCTCCTACGATGTTTTCAAAATGTCACTTGAGTTTTTCGGATTCACTCCACAAAGCCCCTCCCTTGGGGAGGGGTGGTAGTCGTCAGGCTACCGGGGTGGGCAGGGTGGAATAACAAAGGA
>JAUNBF010000120.1:0-1098 GCA_030527185.1 Planctomycetia bacterium
GCTTGTGAAGCTCCGGCTGCTGCCGCTTGTGAAGCTCCGGCTGCTTGTGAACCGGCTTGCGCCCCGGCTTGTGCTCCCAAGTGCAAGAAGGTTCGCTGCTGCGTCCGTAAGCCGCGCTGCGTCCGTGCTTGTGCACCCGCTTGTGCTCCCGCTTGCGAAGCCCCGGCTTGTGCCCCCGCTTGCTAATTTTGAAGGAACGAGGGGAGGGGTGCAAACCTCTCTCCTTAAGGTAAATGCCCTGTTTACCTTTTTCAATAGTCGGTCAGATGAAAATCTCCCGGCTATTTTTTATGTTTAAAGAGAAGAAACTTGCAGTCATCGTTTTCTGGAAATTTTACGTGGAACTGGCCTGGCTGCCCCCTGTTCGTGAGGGGCATTTCCATGTATAATAGGAGGAATGAAAGAAATGAAAATTCGGGAGTATGGTTTATGGCAGTGATGAAACGTGGTTCGGAAGAGATTGATTTGAAAGACCCTTATGTGGCTGCTTTTTTGGCGTGGATGCTGCCGGGGCTGGGGCATTTTTATCAGGGACGGATTGGAAAGGCGATTCTCTACGCAACGTCGATTCTGGGGCTGTTTTTGATCGGCGTTTATCTGGGTAGTTGCAGTACCTTTGGCGGTGGGCGGGATGTTTATTTTTCGCTTCGTCCGGGAGATATGCGGTACTACTACTTTGCTCAGATGTGGGTGGGGCTTCCTGCGTCTCCAGCCATGCTCCAATTCATGAAAGACCCGTCCGGTCAGGAGCCTTTGCTGGGTGGTTTCATGGCACCCCCGCTTTTGAAATCGGGCGTGACGCAGACTTCGTGGGGGTTGGAGGGGAGTAATTCGTTCTCTCCGAACGCGCCGACGCTGGACAATATCCGCAAACGGCTTCATCGGCATTACGAATTGGGGACGATTTTTACGGTTGTGGCAGGTTTGCTGAACGTTTTTGCGATTTTCGACGCCTGGTTTGGCCCAGTGGACCCGGAAGAGGAAAAAAAGAAGAAAAGCCTCCTTTAACCCCACCCATCCCCCATACCCCACCCCAAACCCCCAACCCCCAACCCAAAACCCAACAAAAAAACCAACTCTATAAACCAACGAAACCTG
>JAUNBF010000120.1:1108-7148 GCA_030527185.1 Planctomycetia bacterium
TTATCAATTATCAATTATCAATTCTAAAGCCTGGAGTATACCGATGTTGGATTTTGTTTATGCCGTACCGTTGATAGCCGCGACGAGCCTGGTTTATGCAGCTTCGCGTTACGAGGCGATGCACGAGGTATTGGCCAACGCGGCAAGGATTGCTTTATGGATTTCGGGAGCCATGGCGGCCATTTTTATTGTGATGATGGTTATTTTTTAGGACTTTTCCATGCGTATTGTCATTCTGGGAGCCGGGACGGTAGGTTCTTCCATTGCCAGAACGTTGTGTGCGCACCGCCACGAAGTGATTCTGATCGAAAACGATCCTGACATTATTGAGCCATTGAACGATTCTCTGGACGCCATGATTCTGGAAGGGAACGCTTCGCACGCGGCGGTTCTTTTCCAGGCAGATGTGATGAACGCGGACTTGTGCCTGGCCATGACGGGGGTGGATGAGGTGAATCTCGTCGGCGCAAGTTTGGCCAAAGCGATGGGGGCCAGACGTTCGATTGCGCGAGTCCATTCTTCCATGTCGCAGAATCTGACGGCTTTCGATTATTGCTCTCATTTTCAGATTGACAAAATCATCAGTCTCGGCCAATTGACCGCCTTGCGTCTTTCGCACGAAATCGACCATTTTACGGAAGCGTTGAATTTAGAGACGTATTTTTATGGTGAGATTGAGCTGATTGAATTGCAGATTCCCGAAAAAGCGAAATGTGTGGGACGTCGGCTGTGGGAGTTATCGTTTCCGTCGGACGTGCGAGTCGGGTGCATTTTGCGGCAGGGGAATACTTTTATTCCACGTGCGGACGACCTTCTGGAGCCATTGGATCAGGTGGTACTGATCGGTTCTCACGACAGTTTGATTAAAGTGCGAAAGAATTTAGGGGGAGAAACGCCGCAACGAAAACAGATTGTCATTGCCGGAGGTGGGGAGACTGGCCTGCATTTGGCCCAATTGATTCAGAATCGGCATCGTGTTCGGCTGTTGGAAACGGATCGGGAACGGTGTCTTCAGTTGGCCGCCATTCTGGGACGCGAAGTGGAGGTGGTGAATATCGATGTTCAGTGTCGGGCAGCACTGGAGGAGGAGCGGGTGGGAAATGCGGACGTTTTTGTGGCTTGTACCGGTTATGACGAGAACAATCTGCTTGTCTGCGTGGAGGCCAAGGAACTCGGTGCCCAAGAGGTCTATTCCGTCATCAACCGTCCCGATTATGGCAATGTGTTGACGAAATTGGGAATCGATTTTCATGTCAGTCCACGGGAGGAAGTGGCGCAGAAAATCATGAATTTCCTCAATATGGGAGCGATTATTTCGGACGACGGGATTTTTGGAGCGAAAATCCGCCTTCTGGAATTGGAGGTTCAACCTGGTGCGTTGATAACGCGGGGTAGGTTAGTGGATGCGAAATTACCGCCGCAGTGTGTGATTTTAGTCGCGACGCACCGAGGAAGTATCCGCGTTCCTGGAGCCGACTACCAATTTCAGCCAGGCGATACCGCCATTTTAATCACCCACGACCAGTATATCGACAAAGTTTTGGCAAAATTTGAAGACAATGATTAGTGCTTTGTTAAAGAAGCAAAGATGAATAAAAAATCGCACAAAATAATAGCGGCGTAGCCGCGGACAAAAGTCTTTGGAAAGAGAGGTCTGGAGAGGATAACTCTTTCTTCGTCAAGGAAAATGCCGTAATTTTACAAGAAAGGTTTCCTCTCCACGGCCGTCGTGATTTGACGGGAAAGCCACTCTCGGCTTTAGCCGTGAGTCGCGTAGCCTTGGCCGATAGACCGATTTCAAACAGTGTTTTCGTTTTCTAACCTGTCAGGTTGGAATGGAAATGGTTGCCTATATTTATAAGTTTAACAAAGCACTAATGGATTAATCATTATTAAGGTGTTTTTAATGGATGATAAAATACGGACGTTTGTGGGGCTGGAGATTGGGGAGAAGTCCCGTCAGCAGGCTTTTGAACTGGGGCAAAAATTGGCGCAGTCGAACGCCGTGGTGAAGTGGGAACCGGCTCATAAATTGCATGTGACGCTGAAGTTTTTGGGGGAAGTGCCGAACGTGGAGGTGTACACGATTTGTCGGGAGGTGCAACGTGCGGTTCGTGGGATTGCGGCATTTCCGTTTTGTCTCCAAGGGGCGGGAGCCTTTCCGAAGGTGGAGCGTCCCCGGTCGGTCTGGGTGGGGGTGGACGAAGGTCGGGAGGCGTTGACGCAACTGGCACGACGGGTCGATGAGGCGATGCAGGGACTGGGTTTTCCACGGGAACTGCGACCTTTTGTGCCTCATGTGACGCTGGGTCGGGTGCAGCGAACGACGGCGGAATTGGCTGATTTATCTCGCTTGATTCAGCAGTACGACGCGGCGGATGTGGGGAAGACGTTTGCCCGCCACGTCACGATTTTTGCCAGCCAGATGGCGCGGACCGGTTCGCAGTACACGATTCTGGCGACGGCACCGTTGGCAGGGGAATTTTGAAGATTTCCACATCAGGAGAACACGATGCCTGTATCATCCCTGGAAAGAGCACGTTCGCTGTTGCGGCAATTCAATCCCTCCCATCGTTTTGCGGAATTGGCTGAAAATACGGAGATTCCGGCAACTTTGCGGCATGATTTGGCACGGATTGATCCAAATTTGCTGGAAAAGATTTTTCGGCAATTTCAAGCAGAGCAAAAAACACCATTGCCGAAGATTCTTCCCCTGACGCAGCGTCTGGAACGGCTCGAAACAGGGCGTTGGTTTGGATTTTCCCGCAAGGCCGAGGCGTATATCGCGTCGGGAAAATTGGGTCTGCTCCTGCTGGCGGGGGGAATGGGGTCGCGGCTGGGTCACGATTTGCCGAAAGGAACGTTTCCGATTGCGCCCGTTTCGGGAAAGTCGCTGTTTCAGATTCATTTCGAGAAATTGTGCCGATTGTGGAAACATTATGGGAATCCGCTGCCGTTGTTCGTGATGACGAGCCGCGTAACGCATGAAGAAACGGTGGAATATCTTGCTCAAAATCGATATTTTGGGTATCCCGCGTCGTCTATCACGATTTTTCCCCAAGGGGAGATGCCGGCGCTTTGTGCGGAGGATGGGACGCTTTTTCTCGCTTCACCGCAACGCCTTTTCTTTGGCCCGGACGGACATGGGGGGTTGATTTCGGCACTTCTGGAGCACGGAATGTACGAACGGATGAAGTCGCTGGGGGTGGAGACGTTGCAGACGTTTCATGTGGACAATCCCCTCGTGCCGGTTGGTCAGGAACAGTTGGTGGACTTTCATTTGCGGGCAGAGAGTGAGATGACTTCCGTTGCGGTGGAGAAAATGGAGCCGTTGGAACGGGTGGGGAATCTGGTACAGCGGGAGGATGGCCGGGTTTGTGTCGTGGAATATCTTGATTTTCCCGAATCGCTGGCGGTTCAGCGTGACGCGGCGGGAAAACTCCTTTTCTGGGCGGGGAGCATTGGAATCCATCTGATTCAGGTCGATTTTTTGCGACGAATGGCTCTTCAGATGCGGGAAAAGGACGATTTTTTGCCGTTTCATGTGCCGTTGAAGAAGATAACGACGGTGGACGGGGAGCTTTTCGCGATCAAACCGGAACGATTCATTTTCGATTTGTTGCCGTATGCCCGAAATCCGGTGGTGGTGGAGGCCTCGCGGGAGGAAGTTTTCACCACGCTCAAAAAAGAGCCGGAACCGGTGCGGGAAGACCTCTCCCGGCTTTATCGGAGTTGGTTTTCTCGTGCGGGCGTTTCCGTACCTCAGGAGGGTTGGGTGGAAATTTCGCCCCGGGACGCACTCTGCCAGGACGATTTACGTCGCCTGCGGGAAAAGGGCGAGAACATTCCCTGGCTGTGGAAAAAAAGGGGGGAAATGTGAAAACGGTATGTCAGCTTTTGCATACGCTCCACGTGGGAGGAGCGGAAATTCTGGCGCAGCGGCTGGGGTGGAATCTGCGCGAGGCAGGTTGGCGGTGCCTCTTTTTTTGCCTGGACGAAGAAGGGACAGGGGGGGAACGGCTGCGGAACGCGGGATTTGAAGTGAGAACGTTGGGACGAAAGCCGGGCTGGGATTTTGGCTGTATGCGGAAGATGGCTCGGTGGTGGGCGGAAGAAGGGGTCGAGGTCGTCCAGGCACATCAGTACACGCCGTTTTTCTATGCCATGAACGCGAGAGGCTTTTTCGGAAGGACGCCACCGATTCTCTTTACGGAGCATGGCCGTTTTTTTCCCGATTTGCCGAACTGGAAACATCGGATGTTCAATCGGTGGATGGTTCGGAAAACGGATCGGCTCGTGGCGGTCAGCAAGTCGGTCAAACGTGCTTTGGTGGAGAATGAGGGGCTGCCGGACGAACGGATTGAGGTGATTTACAACGGTGTTCCAGAGCCTGTCGTGACGGAGGGGGAAAAAATGCGACTTCGGGAGACGTTTGGCCTGGGGAAACGCCCGATTCTTTTGATGGCGGCACGGTTGGACACGATCAAAGACCATCCCACCGCGATTCGTGCCATGGGAGAGTTGCTACGCCGGGAGCCGTGGAATCGGTGCCCGGAGGAGACGTTGCCACGGCTGGTTTTGGCTGGTGGGGGACCGCGGCACGATTTTTTGCAGTCGCTTATCTATCAGGAAAACTTGCAGAATCATGTCCGGTTGCTGGGCGAACGTTCCGACGTGACTGTTTGGATGGCGTTGGCAGATATTTTTCTGTTGACCAGTTTGAGTGAGGGGATTCCCCTAACCATTCTCGAAGCGATGGCTTCCCGAACGCCCGTGGTGGCGACGTCCGTGGGAGGAATCCCGGAAATTCTGGAACCCCATCGGACAGCCAGGCTCGTTTCCGCAGGCGATGTCCGGGGAATTGCCGACGCGCTCGACTTTTTGCTGAAAAATCCCGACGAAGCCCGGCAAATGGCAGACTTGGCACACTCACACTATCAGGAACGCCTGACCGAAACGGAAATGGTACGACAATATCAGGCTCTGCTGACGGGTATGACGTCTGAAAAATAAAAGAGGGAGAAAACGATGAAAAAATATCTGGTTTTCGGAAAAGGGGGACAACTGGGTTCCGAGTGGTGTCGGCAGTTGGGAGAAGCGGCGGTCGGCGTCGATTTGCCGGAAGGGGATATAACCGACCGGTACAAAATCGAAGATTTGATGGCGGCCATAAAACCGGATGGTGTGATCAACGCGGCCGCTTTTACCGCCGTGGATGCTGCCGAGAAACAACCGGCGTTGTGCCGTAAAGTGAACGCTTACGGCCCCTTATATCTGGCACAGGCCTGCGAAAAAGCGGGGATTCCCCTCGTCCACTACAGTACCGACTACGTGTTTTGCGGAACGCCTTTGCGACGGCCACTTCGAGAAACCGACGCGGTTGCCCCGCAGGGAGAGTATGCCCGCTCCAAATATGAAGGGGAACAGAATGCGCGGAAATGCCCGAAACATTTAGTTTTGCGAACGTGCGGTCTCTACGGGACGCCGGGACCCAATACCCCCGGCAATTTTGTCGAAACGATGCGGAAACTGGGACTTTCCCGCCGAAATCTGCGAGTGGTCAACGATCAACACTGCACTCCCACCTGGATTGGCTCTCTGGTGGGAGCAACGCGATTCCTGATGGAAAAGGAGACCTGGGGACTCTACCACCTCACCAATCAGGGGGAAACGACCTGGTTCGACTTTGCCGCGGAAATTTTTCGGCTGGAAAAACTCGATGTTTCCATGGAACCCATCTCGACAGCCGAATGGAACGCACCTGCCCCTCGGCCGCTCTACAGTGTTTTGGACACGCAGAAATACCATTCCCTGGGGGGGCCTCCCATGCTCACATGGCAAGATGCCCTCCAGAAATATTTGACCCTCTGTAAGCAGGTAAGTTAGTGCTTTGTTAAACTTGTAAATATCATGAGCCGTAACACAACCACCCTTGAAAATACTGCATGAACAACCATAATTATCAATTTAACACAGCTCTAGAGTACCTCTAAAAAACATACTCACCTTTTTACGCTTCTTTATCTCGGCGATAATCCCG
>JAUNBF010000121.1 GCA_030527185.1 Planctomycetia bacterium
GCTTTTCATGAAAAATGGGTAAATACACTCATTGCAATGAATGAGTGTAATACTAGGCACTGTGCTTCCAATATTTTTTATGTTTTTTGACACCGTTTAATGATGGCAATTTTGATCCTGTCGAGGTAATGGAAGGATAATTTTTCGCAGCGGTTGGCGATTCGTCGGAACTGTTTGATTTTTAAGAAGATACGTTCGACAATGTTGTGTTTGCGGTAACGTTCACGATCAAAGGGAAGTTTGGCCTTCTTTTCGTTGCAACATATTGGTATTACAGGAGTTATGTTGTGTGAACGGGAAATTTTCAAATTGTTTCTGAGGAGCAACCTTTGTCGCCGCAAATCCGACGTGGACGGCGTTTGGAAGGGTTGGGGATGGAAATGCTTGAAACGAGGGTCTCAAAATGTTGCGTTTCGTGTTCTTGACCAGCCGATAAAACGGCGTTCATGTAGTTGCCATTCGCGTCGCAGACGAGATGAATCTTCGTGCCGCAACCACCGCGTGAATATCCTAAGTCGTGATTTTTCGGCTCTTTAGGAGAAATTTTTTTGGGAAGCTCCGGCCGCGCTGCGGTGAGCGCGGACGTTACTTCCATCCACAAAAAATATCTCCCAGTCGATCTCTCCATTTTGCTGCGTTTCTTTGTAAAGTGCGTTGAGAATTTTGTCCCAAATCCCTTCTCGCGACCACCTTACGTAACGATTATAGACCGATTTCCACTTCCCGTACCGTTCCACCAAATCCCGCCACGACGATCCAGTTCCAACAATCTCTTCAACACCATTGACATAAGTCCTTAAATCTAGCCACCTTCTGCCACATCCACGATTCTGTTCCGGTAAAAATGGCCTGATTTTTTCCCATTGTTCATTCGTCAATCCGTGTCGTTCCATCTGATAACTCCTTCATCAAATTTATCGGCAATTTCTTAAATTTAAAATGACAAGAATATCCAAACTGAATGCTCCACCGCCGTCACTCGGCTCCACGCCATCCTGAAGGCGTATGTACTCGGCGATGACTTCATCTTCCACTTGTGGCCACAAAATACCCCGTGCCCAAAGGTGGCAGCCCCAGTATTGACGACACGTATGCGGAAATTCCTCCAGGAGTTTTCTTGCGGTTTTCCCTTTTATCGCGTGCATCACATCACTGGCCGACATGCTCGGCGGACACGACAGCAACACACGCACATGATATAGAGATACCAAACCTTCCAGTATCTCTATATCATGCGTACGACATATTTCGCACACCCAATCCCGTAAGCGTATCCCCACCTCTGTGCTTAACACTTTTTTCCGGTATTTGGTGATCCACACAAAGTGATACTTTATGTCAAATCGGGTATGCGATGAACTCCGATATTTATCCATACCCGCATTGTAATACAAATTTAAAAACCTGAAAGGGCTGCCTGAAGGCGGGGGTTTTAAACCCCGTGGGTTGGAAATAAACGTGTCTTGGGAGTTTTCGCTTCCGACGCAGTTTCTCTTTCAGCCGTTCCGCAAGATTCGCGTACAAACAAACCGTTCCCTCCCCAGAGCAGTACGTGCAACGGTGCGCACATCCCGTTGTAAGGTTCACTGCCGCTACTTCCCGCAGGCATGCGAGTTTCGACGTTCCTAAAATCGGCCTTTTTCGCTCGATGATTTGCAGTTTCATGGCAGGGATTTCCGTTTGGAAACAAGGGTTACGTGATTTGTTGTCAGATGAAGCAATTTTGTGAAGTCCCAAACTTCTGGAAACAAGCCATGTTGTGACAAGTGACGTTACAGAAAGAGGGCGGATAAATCGACATCTTCTATAAGGCCTTATCCGAAAACAATTAGACATTCTCCCAATTTTTGCCGATAATAAGGAGTATAAGAGGAAGATCGAATGGTACGAACGTACCCATGGGAAATATCGGACGTATTTTGGGTGGAGGTGGAGCCGTTGATTCCGACGAAAGAGGAAAAACGGCGAGTACAGACGGGG
Organism: Planctomycetia bacterium; assembly: GCA_030527185.1. Lineage (GTDB taxonomy): Bacteria > Planctomycetota > Planctomycetia > Pirellulales > Thermoguttaceae > RGIG3701. The sequence continues at coordinate 1,981 of JAUNBF010000121.1, forward strand.
GGCGGAAGCGGAAGTGCGATGACATAACTTGTTTTATTGCAGGGTTTTACGTCTTGCAGATGGGAATTATCTGGAACGCTTTGCCACGGGAGAAGTTGGGCGGACTGGGGGCGTCGGCGTTACACAGACGGTTTCATTTGTGTGAACGCGGTTGGCTCTTTGAGCGAATTTGGGAGGCTGGGTTGAACAAATTTGACGAACTGGAGGGTATCGACTGGGAGTGGCAGTCGGCGGATGGCTGCCAAATTAAAGCACTTCTCGCGACAGAAAAAATACCTTTCGCGCCGGAATTTGCCGGGTCCAGCTCGACGAATTTTGGGAAAAATGGGGTCGAAAACCAACGTCTTCGTGGAGGGGTCTCCATGTCGTTTGCGGGGCGAATCGGCATGGTTTGGTCATGCTGGAGCCATTACTCGCGGAACGTTTCGTGTCCTCAGATGAAGATGATATACTTTGCATAAATCTTTGTCTGGAAACGGGTTACGTCTTTCGCCAAGCTATCGTCGAAGCGGCTCACTCCTGACTCAAACCATTCCGCAAACTCTCCCCCCGCTACGAGAAAACCGACAAATCTTACTACCCTCTTCTACATTTCGCCGCTGGGATGATGGCGTTGAATAAAGTTGTAATTATTTATGGATAATTCCTAAATCTGGGGTTCTCTAAATTTTAAAAAATCCGCTGCACTATTGACAAACATAGTAGTCGTTGTAAAATGGAAAGTTGAAAATAGGACTTTGCACGACAGTTTTTACAACACAGTATTTCGGCTTTGGAAGTGGTACCGTGTACCTGTCGTTGCAGGTTAGCAAAGACTTTTACGCTGGAATATATTGACAGAGCTTCTTTTAAAAGTTTTTGCGTTTATAAAATGCCTCTCTTTATATGATTTACATGGATGAGGAGGGGAAAAAATCTACTGGCACAAGAGATATAAAATGAATTGTTTGGCAAGACATCGTAGAATATATATATTATTTCCATTTCTGATATACTTTATTCTCAATGGTTCTTTTTATCTGGCGATTTCTTTGCGAAACCCAGACTATCTTCAGGACTATCGATTGGCGATTAATCCTGATTCCCCCACCTACATCACCTTGGGACGAAATATATGGCTCCATGGCGAATATTCGCGAAATTCCGTGCCGCCTTATAAAGCTGAATTCTGCTGGACCCCCACCTATCCTCTGTTTGCCGGAGCGTGCGATCTTGTATGTCATGTCCGGGGAATTTTCTGGATGAACATCCTGATGTCGGCCATCCTATGTGTCTGTCTTTACACTCTGGTTTCCCGATTTCTCGGTTTCCCGACAGGTTGGCTTGCCGCCTTGCTTTTTACCCTTGATCCACTGATTTGGATTTATAATTTCCAAGCAATGTCCGACATTCCTTTCTTTTTTTTCGTTATGCTCGGACTCTTTTTTCTCCTGCCAGTCCTGTTGAAACCACGCAACACACTCTCTCGTTGGATTGCCATCCTTGCTGGTGGAACTTCGCTTGGGCTTGCCATTTTGACACGTCCCACTGGTCTCTATCTCCCAATTGTTTTGCTGATTTGTTTCCTTTTGGCGACGTTTTGGGAACGCCGAAACCTCAAAATTCGCGTCCTGACAGCGTTGGGTATTTTTCTGGCCTGCTATGCCCTTCCCTCTCTCTGGATGTTGCGAAATTACCAGACATTTGGTATTTTTGCTCTTTCTGGAAATGAAAATATCGTCATGGTATACTATACTGGTGGCGGAGCGTGGCAAATTCAGCATCGCATCAACCTGGAAGAGGCTCAGGAAAGGATTCAGAAAGAATATGACCTTCCACCTGTCGTCGTGTGCCATAATATCAATGCGTTCGACATTACACCTCAGGCGGTGGACACTCAACTGCGAAAACATAAATGGGAAGTTCTTTCCAAATATCCCGTCGCCCTCCTACAGTCTGGAATGATCGGGCTTCCCAAGTCGCTCTTGGCGCATGAAACCGGTTGTTTATCCTACCTCATCCAAATTCCTGTAAACGACAACCACTGGGAACGAAGTTCACTTGCCCCATTCTTTCTTTGGAGTCTATTCTTCCAGATTTCCCTCCTTCTTTTGACTATTCCTGGAATTATCTGCTATTTTCGGAAAGGCTATTCTCCGGCAATGCTGCTTTTCCTCGGTGGTTATGCCGTATATTTCGCATTCACCATGACTCTTTCCGGTGTGGATTGCTGTGCTCGTTATCGAATGCCTCTCATGCTCTTTTTTTACATTATCGCTGCCGTTGCTATCGCAACTCCTTACACCAAGGGGGGATACGTGGATAGGTGTAATCCTAATAAACACTCCCATCCCTATTCCCATGAAAATTCTCAAGTGTAGTCTTCCTTTCAAGTGCCTGCTTGTGAACGGAAATATCCACGTCCTCCGCGGAGAGGTTTTAACGCTGGAAGTTGTTCTATTTCAACATTTACAGAAAAAGGTTCCTGCAAGATTTTCAACGGAGCCGAATTTGCAGTGACAAAGGCTACCCCTCGGAAACAATTCGCCCCAATATCCATGGTAATTCTAAGGCCTTATCCGAAAACAATTAGACATTCTCCCAATTTTTGCCGATAATAAAAATATTAGGAGGAAGATCGAATGCCACGCACACACCCATGGGAAATATCGGACGAATTTTGGGTGGAGGTGGAGCTGTTGATTCCGACGAAGGAGGAGTGTCGGGACAAAAAGGGTGAGTATAGACGGGGGTAGGAAGCGGAAGTAGGATGACAGAAGTTGTTTTGCTGCAATGGTTTACGTCTTGCGGACGGGAATTATTGGGAACGCTTTGCCACGGGAGAAGTTGGGCGGACTGGGGGCGTCAGCGTTACACCATCGGTTCCAACATTGGGAACGCGGTGGGCTTTTCGAGCGGATTTGGAAGGCTGGGTTGAACAAATTTGACGAACTGGAGGGGATTGACTGGGAGTGGCAATCGGCGGATGGCTGCCAGATTAAAGCACTTCTCGCGACAGAAAAAATACCTTTCGCGCCGGAATTTGCCGGGGTCAATCCGACGGATCGGGGGAAAAATGAGGTCGAAAACCAACGTCTTCGTGGAGGGTCACGATGTCCCGCTCTCCATCGTCGTTTGCGGGGCGAATCGGCATGATTCGGCCATGCTGGAACCCTTGCTCGCGGAACGTTTCGTGTCCTCAGATGAAGATGCCGCACTTTCCCTAAATCTTTGTCTGAAAACGGGTTACGTCGGTAAAGAGAACCTCGTCGAAGCTGCCGGTTACGTTCCTAACATCCGTCCTCGCGGTGCGGAAAAGTGTGAACTCGAACACAATCCCAACTTTGGGCCTGTCACTGGATTGTCAAAGCGCCTCACTCCTGACTCAAACCCTTCCGCAAACTCTCCCCCCCGCTACGAAAAAACCGACAAATCCTACTACCCTCTCCTACACCTCGCCGCTGAGATGATGGCGTTGAATAAAGTTGTTGTTATTTACGGATAACCCTTTAATCCCAATTAACTCTATCTGCATCTCCTTCATCTAGGGTCGGCGTATGAACAAACAGGCAAAATAGGTTGACTTATTCAATACATTTTTCATTGATATTCAAAAACATCTTGATTATTTTTGATGCAGGTTTTCTACTGAGGAAAGCTCGTAGTGGGACGTGATTGATGGGCATAACGCGGTCGTAGGTGTTCAAGGTGGAAAGGGCGGCGCGGCGGAAAATGAGGAGATTTTCGAGGCCGTTGCCCGTCCGGCTGCGCTGGGCATCTTCGCGACAAACGAGGTCCAGACGCCAGCGCAGATTGTTTTCAAACGACCAATACGAACGGATGTAATTCACGATGGCACGGCTGTTTGATGGCGAAAGGCTCGTCAGGTAATAACGGGTCGTAATACTCGTTTTATCCTTTATTTTACGGGATGAAGTCACGCTCACAAAACCCCGTACGTTTTTCCATCCCTTCTCTCCTGGGAACTTTCCGTGTTTGATATATATGAATTTTGCAACATCTGTGAAGATGATCGAAGGTGGTATGAGAGCCTCTTTGATTATTGTTCAAAGTGCATATTGCACAGTACAATAAGTACATTTCTGCTTTGTACGCAAGGCAAAAATCAACTCCCCGCCAGCCTCGTCAACCGCCTCCGCAATAATTTTGCAACAAAAACTCACGTCCGCTGTCAAAACTTTTCTTTTTAGGTCAAAAACTTTCAAAAGTTCCTTCGCAACCTCGATTTTGCCCACTTTTATTTCACCCTTTTTTTTCGTCGAAGCCACCCCCAACGACAAGCCCAGCCGCGAACACCAGCGTGAAACCGAGTGCAAAATTTTGTTCCCCGAATGCGTGTAAAAATCGATCACGGGCTTGCCGTCCATGGCAATATGGGAGGTGTCGATCGACGAGTCTGATTCTCCGATGATCCTTGAAATTGCGGACTCAAACGTACCTTTGAGGAACTCCGTACGCAGCATCGAAACCACCCGCCGGAACGTGTCCCGCGACGGCGTTTTCCCCTCCGGCAATCGCGTGACTGCCACGGTCACTCCGTCTCCATCTCCGCAAAAACGGCCATTTGTGTGAACGACTTGACTTGGCAAATCATCGCCGCGAACGCAATAAATAGAATATCGCACAGTCAATACCGCACCTTGTTCGCCGTCCGCAAATCGACATCTTTGATTTCCTCATTAATTTCCTTGACACGTTTTTCAAAACCGTTCTCGACCTCCCGAAATCCCTCATTACGAATAACGTCCAAAAAGCTCTCCTCGTCTTACAGTTGATGATTTTTTGCCTCAACCTTACCCATTTTGCCTATTTTAATTCTCCCTTCTCTGAACCTTTTCCACTATTCTTCGGCAAAATAAGCTCCAAAACGTTAATCGTTATATCTTACCCAGTTCACGCGACGGCACTGGCTCCTGTCGTGGTGGTGTTGACACTCGTCGCAGCGGTATTGGCCGTTTTCACTGCCGTGCCCAGGGTTTCGGCTGCCGTGGTCGTTTTGCTGAGGTTCGCCACTTCCGCCTGGATCGCCTGCCAGGCATGCC
>JAUNBF010000035.1:0-20090 GCA_030527185.1 Planctomycetia bacterium
TCTGCGGATAAATATTAACGTTGGAAGTTATTGAAATTGTTGGATTTATCCAAAAATCTTTCTAAAAAATTCGTTTTTCCGCACATCCTTTTTTTGTCCGCAGATTACGCAGAAGACGCAGATGATTTTTACTTCCACCTTCATCCTCTGCGGAAAGTCTCCTACGCTGCCAACTTCTCCACCGATGTTTTCAAATCTTTTTCCCTAAATTCATCTTATCGATAATCCTCGTTTCCATTATCCGCTGAGGAAAAAGTGGGAATGGAAATATCTGCGTCTTCTGCGTAATCTGCGGATAAATATTAACGTTGGAAGTTATTGAAATTGTTGGATTTATCCAAAATTCTCTCTAAAAAATTCGTTTTCCCCCACTTCCTTTTTTTGTCCGCAGATGATTTTACTTCCATCTTCATCTTCTGTGGAAAATCTTCTACGCTGCCAACTTCTCCACCGATTCTTCAAAATGCCAACTGTAGTAAACAAACCCTTGAAAATACGGCCTGAACATCCATAATTATCAATTATCAATTAATAATTATCAATTTAACAAAGCTCTCATGAGGAACCATTATTGGGGTTATTTTTTGGCACGCAGCCAGCGAATCAGGGCGTTGGTGGAGGGGTCGTGACGTAATGGCGGCTCTTCTTCGGCGGTAAGTTCTTTCAAAATCTTCGTGGCGAGGACTTTGCCCAACTCCACGCCCCACTGGTCGTAGCTGTTGATGTTCCAGATGACACCCTGGACGAAAATCTTGTGTTCGTAAAGGGCAATGAGCGAACCGAGCGTTTCGGGAGTCAGTTCTTCGGCCAAAAGCGTGTTGGTCGGACGATTCCCCTCAAAAACCTTGTGCGGCACGAGCGCTTCCGGCACCCCTTCGTCGCGCACCTGTTCCGCCGTTTTGCCAAACGCCAACGCCTCGGTCTGGGCAAAGACGTTGGCCATGAGTTTGAGATGATGCTCTCCGGCTGGCTCTCCAATCGGATTGTGCGAACGGGCAAACGCAATGAAATCGGCAGGAACCAGTTTCGTCCCCTGGTGAAGGAGCTGATAAAAAGCGTGCTGGCCGTTCGTTCCCGGCTCACCCCAGAGAATCGGGCCGGTCTGCCAGGAGACTTTCTCCCCTTCAAGCGTAACCGACTTTCCGTTCGACTCCATGTCCCCCTGCTGGAAATAGGCGGGAAAACGGTGTAAATACTGGTCGTACGGCAAAATGGCATGACTGGCCGCGCCGAGGAAATTGTTGTACCAGATTCCCAACAACGCCAGAATTACCGGCATGTTTTTCTCCAACGGAGCGGTGCGGAAGTGGTTGTCCATGGCGTGATAACCGTCCAGAAGGCGGAAAAAGTTCTCCGGGCCAATCGCCACCATCAGCGAAAGTCCAATGGCGGAAGGAAGGCTGTAGCGGCCTCCAACCCAGTTCCAGAACGCGAACATGTTTTCCGTATCGATTCCAAATTCCGCGACTTTCGGAGCGTTGGTGGAAAGGGCGACAAAATGGCGGGCAACGATGGCCGAATCTTCCGTCCCCACTTCGCTCAACGCGTCGAGCAACCATCGACGTGCGGAGAGGGCATTCGTCATCGTTTCGAGCGTCGTGAACGTTTTGCTGGCAATGATGAAGAGGGTCTCTTCGGGATTCAGGTCTCGCAGTGCCTCGGCCAAATGCGTTCCGTCGATGTTGGAGACAAAGAGAAAATTCAATTCCCGGTCGGTATAAGGTTTCAGTGCCTCCACCGCCATCACCGGGCCTAAATCGGAGCCGCCGATGCCGATGTTGACGATATTTTTAATCGGTTTTCCGGTAAAGCCAAGCCACTTGCGATCGCGAACCGCATAGGCAAAGACAGCCATCTTCGTCAGCACCGCGTTCACTTCATCCATGACATTTTTGCCATCGACATAAATCGGCACGTTGCTTCGATTCCGCAGCGCGACGTGGAGTACGGCCCGTTCTTCCGTCGTATTGATTTTTTCGCCGGAGAACATTTTTTCCCGTTTTTCCGCCACTCCCGCTTCGGCAGCCAGTTCCAGAAGTCCCTTCATCACCGCGTCATTAACCCGGTTTTTGGAATAATCCAACCACCATCCACAAGCCTGCAACGTCATCTTTTCCGCCCGTTTTGGTTCGGCGGCAAAAAGTTCTTGAATGACAAGCCTCTCCTGCGAGAGATTTTCAAGCGTTTTCCATGCCTTTAATTCGATGGGATTGGTCATTTTTTTCTTTCCTGTTCAAAACGAATTCATTCTAAAATTTTATGGGAAATCTCTTCCTAAAAAAAGAGTTGAAGAAATCCCCCCTTAATTACTATTGTGATGAAATCAAGAAAAAAATCAAGGCGGGGGCTGCCATAATTTTTCCTTCCCCAAGTCTGGAATTTTTGGAAAATAGGGTAAAATCGGAAAAATTTCCAAAAAATCTTTCTTTCTCTCTGTATTTTTACTTGACAACTGGATTTGCCCATGTTATAATGTGTTCAGTGTATGCCCTTCGACAGAGGAGGTTTGGGGAAGTTGTCCATGGAAAAAGGTAACTGAGTCTTACGACCCATCAAGAGAGACCGTATTCCGCGATTTTTAGGAGGAAAGTACGATGTTGTGTAATAATTTCGTATTCGATAAAGGTACCTTTGACAAGAAAAAAATGAAATTTCGTTTAGATTGCCAGGATTACCCCCCCCCCGCATCTTCACATTGGCGGAGCGTTGATTTATGGATCGGTTTGGGTCTGATCCTGATGATGGGGTTCGGAACGATGGCACACGCTGTCGAGATTGGGCCTGGTACGACGATCACCGTCGACAGATCGAACTGGGAGACTCTCCTTCCCGATGACATTATCTTTTCCGGTGGAACACTCTCCGTGGATTCGACCGCTGCATTTACCATTACACGTAATGCTGCTTTTACGGCAAACACGAGCAGCATCATTAACAGTAGTACCGGCAGTAACAATACCTATATGAGCGGAGCCTTCTCCGGCTCTGGAACGGTCACCAAAACAGGCGGCCAGCAATTGCATCTTTCGGGTAACAATTCCGCCTACACCGGAACCTTGAACCATTCCAACAATTGGATAAATTTTCTAAATAGCAACGCTACATTTTCCTCAGGAACGGTTCACTTCAACGGCGGGACAGGATTCGTTCTCACTCCTTCGGCCAGTAGTAACGTTTTCGCCTTCGGTATGATTACTTCGGGAACAGGAACGCCAGAAATCCGGGCTACTTCGGGAAGCGTGAATCCCGCAACTCTTCAGGTGGGTGGAACGAACGCTAGTGGAACGTTCACCGGTAAAATGCTTAATCAGGGGGACTCTGTTCTTTCTGTCACCAAAGTCGGCACGGGAACCTGGATACTTACAGGAGCCAATACCTACACGGGAGCGACGACCATTTCCGGGGGAACGCTTCAACTGGGGAATGGGGGGAGTACCGGAACTTTAGCGGGAATGTTATATGTAGACGGTGCGTATTCCGGGACACCTACCGCGATTACCGTGGAAGCAGGAGCAAAACTTGCTTTTAACCAGACTTCAACATTAAGAACCCACAACACGATCACGTTCAACGACGGAACGCTGGCGATTACCAGAGGGCAGGTGAACCTGGGCGGGACGATTGCGGGAACGAAACTGACCAAAACCGGTACGGGAACGGCCTATTTTCAGGGGGGAACAGCCCATAATAACGCGACGGTTACCGTTGAGGAAATTGTTGTCAATGAGGGTATTCTCGCCAACAAAGCCACGATGACTGCCGATACCACCTCCATCACCGTCAACAAGGGCGGCACGTTCCAGCTCGGTTCGCCAACTTTTTCGACCACGGGTTCTGTGAATGCTTCCACCGCCATTACTATCCATACGGGTGGCACGTTTTCTGTTTTTGGCGGCACGATAACAAACGCGATCACGTTCGACGGCGGAAACATCACCTCCAATACGGGTAGCGCCACATTTAGTGGAGCACTTACAGGTACCGGACTGGTCAAAATCGGAACTGGCACGGTCACGCTCACCCAAAATTATGCTGGAACCGTCGGCGTTTCGGCGGGGACGCTGGTTTCCACGGCTGCGATTACGGGAAATATCACCGTGAATGACACTTCTTCCGTCTTGCGGCTCGGTACTGGTGGCAGTACGGGAAGCCTGGGAACGTCGAATACCATTACGCTTTCCGACGGTGGAACGTTTGGGCTGAATCATGCCACCGGAAATAATTATAACCTGGCCAACAATATTACCATCAGTAACGGTGGTACGATCGCCAATTACGGTGCCAAAAACCTCGTTTTGCAGGGGACGGTTTCTGGAGACAATCTTACGCTCTCCAATGAAGGTAACGGTATCCTGTTTCTTCAGGACGTGGCGTCCGATCGGGTTTCCGATTTTACTGGCCTGACCGGAACATTGACGATTGCGAAGGGGTTGGTGATCAACAAAAACAATGCCGTCGGCAATGCCACGAATCCGCTTTCCGTGGTCGTGAAGGATGGTGCGACGCTCCAGATGGGAAATACCCTTAATTCCAGCGTTTCCAAAATCTACGGCACGATTGCGGTGGAATCGGGTGCCAATTTGACGTTGGGATATGCTCCAAGTGGGACGACGGCGACGTACGCGAACGATATTTCCGGTTCGGGAAGTATCTCTGCGGCATCTGGAACCACAGAATTGACGGGCGACAACAGCGATTTTACCGGGACGGTTACCGTCAACCAAGGTCTCCGTCTATTGGCAACGGGAAATAATACGCTCGGCAATTCCACGGTGACACTCCGAAACAATAGCACGCTTGAAGTTACGGGCGATCAGAACCTCAAGTCGTTGACACTGGGGGAAAATTCCGATTTAACGCTGAAATCGGGAACGGTTTCCGTCACCGACACTTTTACGTCGGCAACGGGTTCGGATCTTTATTTCACTATCTCCGAACTCCATTCCGCACTTCTCGCTCTCAACGGTTCCGCTACCTTTGAGGATAGCATCATTTATCTTGACACCGAGGAAACGCTCGATTCGCTCAAGATTTATGAATTCCTCCAAACCGACCTCCTGGAAGGGCTAACGTTCCTGTTAAGCGATTCCCTGATGGAGCAGGGGATGGTGGTGCGGTATCTTGGAAATGGATACGCGGTTGTGAATCCCGCGACGGTACCGGAACCGGCAACCTGGCTTCTGTTCCTGCTGGCAGGCCTGGGAATTGGTTGGAGACGTATTTTTTCGTCCTCACAATCCCGCATTTCCACAAAATGTTGAGAATCAGAGACTTTTGTTGGCGACCCACGGTCACCGCGAATACTCTATTCTCTTGAGTTTTTCAGACTCCCCCCCAAGCCCCTACTTCTGGAAGGGGCTTTTTCATGAATCATGAATCATCTCTATTTTTTAGTTCCCGGTTCTTGACGTGGGGCGGGGAAATGTGTAAAATTAAGGAAGTTTTACGGAAGGTCTCCGAAAACAGATCAGGAAAAGAAGATGGCAAAAGTAATTACGGCACCGGCAAAGATCAATCTTTTTTTGGAAGTCCTCCGACGTTGTGCGGACGGGTACCACGAAATCGAAAGTCTGGCAACCGCGATTTCGCTCTCGGACAGGCTTCTTTTTGAGAAACGGGAGGATGAAAAAGTCACGTTGCAAGTGGTCTTTCCCACGGAGGAACCTCTTGCCAGTCTTTTTCCGACCGCCGCGATTCCCGACAACGAAACGAATCTGGTAATGCGGGCGGCACGGTTGTTACAGCGTCAGACGTCGCAAAAACTTTGCGGTGTGAATATAATACTACAGAAACGTATTCCGGCCTGTTCAGGGTTGGGTGGTGGTTCGAGCGATGCGGCGGCCACGTTGCGGGTACTGAACGAATTTTGGGAATTGGGGCTGGCTTCTTCGGAGTTGGCCTCTCTGGGAGCGGAACTGGGGTGCGATGTCCCCCTGTTTTTGTCCGATTTTCCTGTCATTTGTACCGGACGAGGCGAGGTTTTCCAACCGGTGGCGGATTCCGCGACGTTGCCACCGCTTTTTCTGGTGTTGATTCGTCCCTGGCAGGGGCTGTCGACGCCGGAAGTGTACCGGAACTGTTTACCGCGTGCATCCGTAACAAAAGAAGCGGATGGTTCGGCAGCATCCATCCCAACCTTGCTGGAAGCGTGGCGGAAAAGTCGTTCGGAAGATTTTGCCGCAAATTTGTGGAATCGATTGAAGGAGCCTGCCCAGCAACTTTTGCCGGAATTGCGGGATGTGGAAAAGGCCTTGGCGGAGTTGGAGCCTCCCTGCGTCGGAGTTTCGATGACGGGAAGTGGCTCGACCTGTTTCGGGGTGTACTGGGACGAAAATTCCGCACACACGGCAGCCAGGCAGCTTCAAAAGCAAGCGTTGGGAATGGTTTGGGTGGTCCAGAGTGGGACAGGTTTTCAGGAATGCTTTTCCTCTCCCTCCTGTGGGTAGCCCCCCTAGCCAGGGTCTGGAATCGATTCGCGTAGCAGAAAAACAAGGAGATACTCCCGTGAAAATCACAGAAGTCCGCATTAAATTGATGGAAGAGGTGAGCGAGCGTCTGAAGGCGTTTTGCTCTATCACCTTTGATGACTGTTTCGTCATTCGCGATTTGAAGATTATCGACGGCGTGAATGGTTATTTCGTAGCCATGCCAAGTCGAAAACTGACATTCCACTGCCCGGTCTGTCGGTACAAAAATCCGATTCGGGCAGCGTTTTGTAACCAGTGCGGTACCCGACTTCCCATGCAGATGCCGGCGCGGGATGGGGAGGGACGCGCGAAACTCTACGCCGACATTGCTCACCCGATCAACACGGCGGCGCGGGAGATGATTCAGCGCGAAGTCATTGCCGCGTATGAGGAAGAAAAGATTCGTGCCCAGGCTCCCGGTTACGTTTCCCGATACGACGATTTCGATCTGGATTATGAAAGTGACACCATGCAGTACGATCAGGATGTGCATGTTTCCGTCGATCGTTCGGAAAAAATCCGTCCGCCCCACACGCCGTCACGGGAAACTGCTCCACGGGAAAGTTTCGGTGCCGGGCTGTTTGAGGACACGTGAAAAATGGTTCAGGACTAACGCGAAAGCCCCTGCCGGAGAGGAGGGGCTTGGGGAGAGGTGGACTTTATTGCTCGGCTGCGCAGGCAGTTACATCGTCGCATAGGGGAAAATCGACTCCCTGCGCGAACAGTTGGCGACAATGTTCCGCATTTTTCACGCCGAAATAGTTGATTTTGACCCCCGCGTCGTGCAGTCGCCGGATTTCCTCCGCAGGCATTTCGGGATATGCCCACGGATTGGGCTGGACGAACTCAAAGCCGAGGGCAAGGGTGCTGTCCACGTACTCCCGAAACGTTTTGTCCGCAGGCGAATTGCAGATTTTCAGTTCGGGAAATTCCTTTTTGGCATCCAGAGCGAGGGTGCGGTTGCAGAGGACGAACGATTGTTCCATCCGTCCTTCTTTTTTCAGATACGCCACAATATCCCGAATCAACGCCATGTCGGTTCCTTTCACGTGCAGGTTGAGCCAGATATTCCGTGGGCAGATTTCGAGGACTTCTTCGAGCGTCGGAATCCTCACCCCCTCCACCACTTTTCCCTTAAAAACGACAGGGAGCGACTGGAGTTCTTCGAGCGTCTTTTCCGTCACTTTCCCTTTTCCGAGCGTGGTTCGATCGACGGTATGGTCGTGGATGACGACGAGTTTTTTGTCGCGGGAATAGTAAATATCGAGTTCGATCTGTGCCACGCCCAATTCGATAGCACTTTGGAACGCGGGGAGAGTATTTTCGGGAAAATGAGCGTTATTTCCCCGATGGGCACAAATTCCCCGCTGCGGCAGAGAAATGGCTGTGTCTGCCGCCATTCCCGCTACCACCATTGTCCACGCCAAACAACCAATGAAAATTCTCACCATAATTCCATCTCCTTGAAAGACTTTTTTCGATATTTCAACACCAGATACAAGGATGCCAGCAGCAACAAAGCCCCACTTCCCGGCTCTGGAACGGCACTGGAATCTGCGCTGAGGATAAAATTCCCACCCTCCACGGCCAAATTCCAGTAATATGCGTCGGTCGGATTGGCAAACAGGGCATCGAGGCTGGGAAACGCGGTGGTATCGACTTCTCCCGCCACATCGTAGAGAAGATACCACTCATCGCTTGTGGGAACGTAATTTTCTCCAAAATCGAGAATGAGGCTGGCCGTACTTTCCAGAAACATGTCTCCCAGGACCGTTCCTGTCAGCACATTTCCCACACCATCTCTCGAAACGCTCAAATTTCCCGCCACTCGCAAGTCGCCCCCCACCGATCCTGTCAATTCTAACGCGGGAGACGTTTCCCCGCCAGGAGCCAGGACATCCAAATCGCCCAGAATTTTTCCCGAAAGAATCAATTTTCCATCTTCCACCGTCGTTTTACCCGTGTAGCCATATTCGTCAGTTTTCATGAGCGTGTGGTCTCCCGCCAGCGTCCATGTACTTTTCCCCGTTTTGACGAGGGACAGTTTATCGGTATCGGCTTGCGTCGTCGCATAGAAATAACCGGTGTGGACGTAGTTATCGGTCTCCACGTCCCGGCCAATTTTCAGAATCACATCCGATTTATTGCGGGTGGTATAGCGAACATCTCCCAGCCCGGAAATGGCTCCCAGAGAAAACGTCACCGGGGTGTCCGACCAGGATTGCAGTGCCATGGCGTAACGATGATTCAACTGAAAGACTGCGTTGGGGGCTCCGTTGGAATTGGCACACAGAGGGGTGAAAGAGCCGGAAATATCCGCCACGGCAGAAGTGTCCCAAAGTTCCAGCCAATTGTTCGTCGCGGTGGAAAACGTTCCGGTAAATTCGCTGAAATCGCCTGCCAGAACCAGTTTTTTGCCCGAATTTTCCAGCGTTCCATTTCCCGTCAATTTTCCCGCAAAAAAGATTCCATTGGGACTGTCGCCAGCTTGAAGACGAACGGTTCCACGATTGGGAATCGAGACCGAATTGGGAAAATAATAGGCCGTGTTGATCGTATTCTCTCCTTGATACGTCAACGTTGGCTGGTTGGTCAAAACAAGCGTTTCCCGGAACGTTCCCGCATTTTCAATCGTTCCGGTTCCGGTGAACGCGGCTGTCCGTGTGGTGGCGGCAGGACTGTTCAGACGCAGCGTGGCATTTTCAGCAACTTCATACGCCGTCGAACCGACACTTCCCGCAGTCGTCCCATTTCCCAACTGGAGCGTTCCAGCTGTCACCGTCGTCTTTCCCGAATAATTCTTATTTCCCAGCAGCGTCCAGGTATTCGGTCCGATTTTCTCCACCGAAACCATGGCATTTCCCTCTGTACTTTGGGTATTCATCCGAATGTCGCCGGAAAAAGTATAATCTTGCGTAATTGCGGCATTTCCCACAACGATGTGGAGTTTCGTGTAACTCGAATCACTCCCTCCACTCCGTACCACGTCCGCGCTTCCGGTAATGGCTCCGAAAGAAACGGTGGTGGTATCTGCCGACGAGCCATGCGGCGCGATGGCAATCCCTTCATTGCGATTATTTCCCGTCGTCATGGTACGGATGTCCCAGACCGCCTGGCCGCCGCCGATATAATGCAAATCGGTACCATTGTTCCGAAGTTCGATCCACCTCCCCGTTTCATTGATTATCGTTCCGGTAAAATTGCTCCAGTCCCCGCCTGCGACCGTTTTTCCATACCCGCCACTGGAGGTACGAACAAAATGGAGCGTTCCCGATCCGGTCAGGTTTCCTGTTAAGTTGTAGTCCCTTGTTGAGGCATACTGAAGAAGTCCTCCCTGAATGTCGATGGAAAACGATTTATTGCCAGTATTTACGATCGAGAGCGTTCCAGTTCCGGTTTTGAGAAGTTTGCCGCTTCCCGAAAGTGCGCCAGTCACGGAGATGGTTCCGGTGCTGTCCGGCACAAACGTCGTGTCCGCATTCATGGTAATGGCATCCGTCCAGGTTCCGGTTCCCGAATACGTTCGGGTATCGGGATTGTAGACCACCTCTGCCCAACAGGGAAGGGTCATTCCCCAAAAAAGTCCTGCCCAAAGGTATTTGTTGTTCATTGTCTCTCTCTTTCTTTGTTGTTAGAAAATGAAAATTCTGTTTGAAAAAATCTGTCGGCCAGGCGCTGCGTGGCTTTTTTTCTTTACAAACCACTAAAACGCGACGCCAGAACCTTTTTGTCCGTCCGCCCGTTCTCCTTTGCAGTGATGGACTTCCGCCTCAATACTGTAGGAAACACGCTGAACGGAACCGTCGCACATGGCCATTCCCAGACTCCCCGAATGCGGACTGCCAAACCGACGGCAAAAATTCGAGTCCACCCCCTGACGATCCTGCATGGGAAGCCAGGGAGAATCTGCCGCCACGAAAGTGCTTCCGTTGAAAGAGCCGCCGTACGTCGTCCGCAGGCAATCCTGATCCGCCCCGCAGTACGGATTGTAATCGTCCACCGGCATCGTGCTTCCATCTTCGTAGTAGTCGGCACTGACGAATTTCTCGCCCAAAAGATACGTGTTGCTCGTTCCGTCGCGGACTTCGCCGATTTGCGTGCGCGACATTAGATAGAAAATCCCCGTAAACTTGTCCGAAAAGGAAGGCCACGTTGCCGTTCCATTGCGGAATGTTTTCAGCTGTGCCGAAGTGGGATATTGATACGTGGGAGAGCCGTACTGGCAGGTGGAATACGTTACCGTCCCGCAATTGCCAGCATAATCCGTTTTGCAACAAGGGTCGGAAAGAATATACGCGTCGAACGAACGGTCTTTGGATTTGTAGAGTTGCGGTGCTCGCCGAGAGGGACAGTAAAAGACAGGAAGCGGCGTTTCCTGAAGCGTTTTCGAGACCGTCTTGTCTTTCGTCTCTTCGGGAAGGAGATTGTCCGAAGCACTCTGATACAGAGCATTTTGCTCTAGCGCCGGAAGAATCGAATACATCCACGAGCCAGGCTGCTTGAAATTCTGACCACACTCCGGGTCGCCAATCCAGTTGTAGCCAAAACCTCCGCCGGGATAACAACGCAGCGACGACTCCACATTCATGACCGCCAGAGCCAATTGGCGAAGATGGTTGTTGCACTGCATCTGCCGCGCCGCCTCGCGTGCTTGTTGGACGGCAGGCAAAAGAAGACCAACCAACATTCCAATAATCGCAATAACAACCAGAAGTTCCACCAGCGTAAAACCCGCTCGATGGAATTTGGGAGAAAATCTTCCTATCCCCCCCCCCCCTGCAATTTAACACGCGGAGGACACCATTGTTTTTCAGAATCATTTTCCCAACTCCTTTTTTACCAATATGTTAACCCAGGTGAGTCCTCTTCCCGACAGGAAGTTCCTTATTCATCAGTATAAACAGAGATATTTCATTTGTCAAGTAATTTCTCCAGAATTTTCAAAAATTTTAATTTTTTTTCTTTTTCCGGGAATCTTCAGGAAATAAAAACCCTCCCTGGGAGTCGGGAGGGAATCGTACGGCGGAGGGCTTCCTGTCCCTCTCTTATTCGTCGTTTTCACCCTTGACAACCCGGCGATACCGTTCGCCCGTGGTTCGCTCGGCGGCAATCCATTCGCCCATGACTTTACCCGCCTGTTCGAGAGGCAACATCGTAACATTCTCGTCCCAACGCCATTTGACTTCCACCTCTCCATTCGCCAGCCCTTTGGGACCAATCACCACTCGCAGGGGGAAGCCGATCAGATCGACATCGTTGAATTTCACCCCGGCACGCGCGTCGCGGTCGTCGATCAACACATCCACCCCGGCGGCGGTCAATTCTTCGTACAGTTTCTCCGTCGCGGCCATGGTCGCATCATCCTGCACCCGCATGGGAACGAGACAGACTTCGTAGGGTGCCAGCGAAACCGGCCAGAGAATCCCTTTTTCATCGTAGCTGTTCTCGATCAGCCCCGCCAGAATCCGGGCAATCCCAATTCCGTAACAACCCATGATAATCGGCTGGAGCGTCTCATCACCATCAAGGAATCGTGCCTGAAGCGCTTCGGTATACTTCGTGCCCAGTTTGAAAACGTGCCCCACTTCCAGTGCCTTCTGCATCTGGAGCGTTCCCGAACATCGCGGACAGGGGTCGCCTGCCACCGCGTTGCGCAAGTCCGCATACGCCACCGGCTCGAAATCGCGTCCTGGCTGGACTCCGGTCAGGTGTGCCTCTTCGCCCGCCGAATTGGCTCCGGTAATTCCGTTGACCACCGTCCGCACCTGAAAATCGGCATAGACCGGGACATTCTCCTTCAATCCGACCGGTCCGGCAAATCCAACCGGTGCCCCTGTCACCCGCCGAATCACCTCTTCCGACGCCAGTTCCACTTTTTCCGCATTCAGAAAACGACGGATTTTGTTCTCATTCGCGTCATGGTCGCCACGTACTACCACCACAATCGGCTTTCCGTCCGCCTCGAAAATCAGCGTTTTCAACATCTTTTCCGGCGGGCATTGCAGGAATTTACACACCGCTTCGATACTGCTGGTTCCAGGCGTCATCACCTTTTCCAACGCGGCCGGTTCTTCCGTACTCGGCATGGTTGGCTCGAAAGAACCCACTTCCGCCTTTTCCGTATTGGCAGCGTAACGGCACGTGGGACAAACGACAATGTTATCTTCCCCATTTTCACTCAAAATCATGAACTCATGGCTCGCATCCCCCCCAATCGGACCACTTTCCGCCTCCACCGGAAGGAAATTCAGGCAACAACGGTTGAAAATCCGGTGATACGCTTCGTACATTTTGCGATAACTCTCGTTCAGCCCTTCCACACACGTGTCGAAACTGTAGGCATCCTTCATCAGGAACTCGCTCGTCCGCATGACGCCAAATCGCGGCCGTTCTTCATTGCGAAATTTCGTCTGAATTTGGTAAAGCGTGATCGGCATCTGGCGGTAACTGGAAATCGCCCGCGAAATCAGGTCGGTAATCGGTTCCTCGTGCGTCGGGCACAACACCAACGGCACCGTTCGATTCCCTCGTGAAATCGCGAACTTCATCAACACATTCCCAAATGCCTCCACGCGGTGCGTTTCTTCCCAGAGCGACTGGGGGCTGATGGCCGACATCAACAACTCCACCGCTTCAGCACGGTTCATTTCCTCACGAACAATTCCCTCCGCCTTCCGCAATGCCCGCAAACCGAGTGGCAAATAGGCGTACACCCCCGCCATCACCTGCGAAATCAGACCGCTGCGAATCATGAAAATATGACTCGGAATCTCGGCACCCTCCGGTGTCTCTTTTTTCGTCAATATCAAACTCTTTGTCCAACGCATCGAACCGCTTCCTTCTTGGGAATCATCCATCTGTAGAATCAGCCAGAAAAATGGCCTGAAAACACTCTCTCCTATTCTAAAAGAACCCTCATTTTCAACAAGGGGGGAGCTATAAAATGGTTCCTGATGACGAAGGCGGGGGGGTATCGTACAGCCAAAGGAGACAGGTACGGCCGTTGCTTAAGGCTACCTGCCAGCCGCGTTCCGTTTCCGCCACGACTCGATACGTTCCGGTGCCACACTGCCGCACTTCGCCACGTCCGTGGGAAATAGGACCTTCATAGTCCAAATAAATCCGTCGATGGTCCCCAATCCGCTTTCCCGGCAACGTCGATTCCCAGGGATGTTCCTCAAACTGCCACGTCCGCAAACGTTCTTCTCCTGGCCATTCCAGAAGCAAATCCCAATGTTTCTCTGTTCCCTGACGATGTTCCAGAAGTGTAAATCGCATGGTTTCCTCGCTTTTTCCTTTTCTTATGAAGGGCATTATACCTTATTTCTCAAAAATTCACAACCTTTTTTACAAAAAATTGAAAACCACCCTTGCGAAAATAGAGAAAATGTGTAAAATGGAATATTAATGTTCTTTTGTTCCTATATTTCAAGAAACGGGAGTTATCGATGATAGGCAAGATTTGTACAGGTGCAATGCTGGTATTTTGTCTGGGTTGGAGTACTCTGCATGGGGAAGAAGTACCACCCGTGGAGGAGAAGAAACCTCCCGTGGAGGAGAAAGTCGAGAAAATTCCTCAGGAAACGCCTCCTCCTGTCGAGGCGGCAAAGGCTTCCGAGGAAAAACCCGCCGAAACTCCGGTAGAAAACCCCACCGAAACTCCGGCGGAAAAACCTGTGGAAAAACCGGCAGAAGTTTCTCAAAAGCCCCTGCCTACCCCACCTGTGGCGGAGAAGAAGTACGATACGGTGGAGGTGAAGTCCGAGCCGTTGAAAGTGGATGTCACTGCCGACGCACAGATATGGTCGGAGGAAATCACGCTGGTGCAGCTTCCGACGAAAGTCTGGAAAGCGTTGAAGGTGAAAAGCGCGGTGCCGCATGGACAGATGGTTCGGAAGGGGGAAAAACTGGTCACGCTCGATCTGGAAGATTACCAGATTCAACTGGAAGACAAACGGTTGGAACTGGAACTGGCTCGGCTGAATTACCAGAAAACGGTCATTCAGCAGAAGTTGCAGCAACAGCTTGCCCAGTGGAACGCCATGGTTACGAAACGCAGCCGTGAGGAGACGCTCGACAAATCGGAATTTACGAAAAAATGGGACTTTCCGTTGATCCAAAGAGGGTATAAAAAAGACTATCAGGACGCGGAATTTGCGTTGGAATCGCAGCGAAAAGAGCTGGAACAGTTGGAAAAGATGTATCTGGCGGACGACCTGACCGACGCGACGGAGGAAATCGTTCTCAAACGGCAACGACGGTATGTCGAATCGGCGGAATACCAGTTGGAACGAGCCAAGGCGCGGTTCGAGTGGATGAACACGCGGATGTATCCACGTTTTATTCGCAATGAGGAGGAGACGCTCCAACGGGAATTGGCTCAAATCGATGCTGCCATTGCCAAAATCGACCCGGAGCGAAAAATCGCGGAAATTCAAGCCAAAACAGAAGAAATCAAGCTGCAAAAACTGGAAAAAGAGTTTGCGCGTTTGGTGGAAGATGGGAAAATTCTGGAATGTCTTGCTCCCTGCGACGGCATGGTGATTTACGGCACGATGGAGAATGGGAAATGGGAGGGTTTCGAGAAAGTGCGAGGATTCCTCAAGCCTGACGGGACAATTCCCGCGAATCAACCTTTTTTAACGATTCTCAATCCGCAGAAAGTTTTCCTGCTGGCCTCGTTTGCGGAGAAGGATTTTACGCATTTGCGATCCGGCTGCCGTGGATTTTTCACCGCGAATCCGTATCCCTATGAAGATTGGGCGGCCTGTTTGACAACCTTTCAGGACGTTCCCTTGGGGGGAGTCTGCCAGGGAAAACTGACGTGCCTGTGGAATCCCGCGTTGAAAATCACTGGCGGGATGAAGGGGAAAGTGACTCTTTTTGCCGTTCGGAAAACGAATGCCATTCTCCTTCCCGAGTCGGCGGTGGAGCGTGAGGAGGATTTGAGCCGATTCGTCTATCTTTACGACCAGGAGAAGAAAGAGTTGGTCAAACGGACGGTCAAAGTGGGGATTCGCCAGAAGGACAAGCTGGAAATTGTGGACGGATTGGACGTCGGGATGCAGGTTCTGAAAGATGCCAGCCGCCCGGAGCCGATGGAGAGTAAGTAAGCCGAAACGAGTGGAAAAGGAAACTTGCCATGAAGAATCCGTGGGTGTGGCTTGGTTTGTGGGCAGGACTGTCGCTGACATGCGTCGGAGGAGAGATTCCCCGTCCGGCGGAAAAGGCTCCGGTGGAGAAGGTGGCCTGGGAACGAGCGGTGCTGCGTGGGGTGGACTTCCTTCTGAAGCGTCAAAATCGAGATGGTTCGTGGGGTTCTCCGCGTCAAACGAAACATCTCAACATCTACGCTCCCGGCTCCTCCCACGACGGTTATCGGACAGGAACGACCGCTCTGGTGCTGGAATCGCTGTTGCGGACGGAGCAATTTTTGCAAACGCTTCCTCGGCAAGGACTTTCGGAAGAACTTCAGACGCTCCTTTCGCGAAAAGAGGAACTCACCGAAGCGATCGACCGATGTGAAAACTGGCTTTTGGAGCATTTGCCGCAACTTCGCCGTTCGTCGCCGGATGTTCTCTACAACAATTGGGGACATGCCTACGGACTTCAGGCGTTGAAGGGGATGGGGGAGCGGAAAGTGTCTCTTCCAGCGGCGGAATTGGCTCAACGCCACGATTCCATCCGGGAGCAGATGCGGAAACAGGTGGAACTGCTCCAACGTTTCGAGTGCCTGGACGGTGGGTGGTGTTATTACGATTTCGACTTCCAGACGCAAAAAACCGCTGGTTCCTCGCTGAGTTTCATGACCGCCACGGTGCTGGTAGGGCTGGCGGATGCGCGGGATTTCGGGGTGGATGTGCCGGAAGTGCTGGTTCGACGGGGAATCGATTCCATCCTGCGGCAACGGCGTCCCGACGGAGCGTATGCTTACGGCGAATACCTGATTCGATTTCCCGCGTCGATCAATCAGCCTCAGGGAAGTCTGGGACGTTCGCAGGCATGTCACGAGGCACTCTTGCGGTGGGGACGTTCCGATGTGGTGACGCAGCAGGTTCTGCTCGACTGGATGGATCGGCTGATGGCTCAGAACGGGTGGCTCGACATTGCTCGCAAACGGCCTGTTCCGCACGAGTCGCACTACCAGATTGCGGCGTATTTTTACTACTACGCTCACTACTATGCCGCCCGGAATCTGGCGTGGCTGGAAAAGCCGGAAGATCGTGGGCGGCTGGCGAATCATCTGGTGTCGCTCCAGTTGGCCTTGCAGGAAAAGGATGGTTCCTGGTGGGATTTTCCGCTCTACGACTACCATCCCTACTACGGAACCGGCATGGTATTGACATCCTTGCTGGAGGCCTATCCCTCTCTTTTCGGGAGATAGAGAGGGGAGTGAAAACAACCTCTTTCCCCTGAATTTTCGGGGAAAGAACCGCTTTTTCTACCATTCTTCCGCAGCTTTTTGTTTTTTCTTTTTTCCCGTATCCAATTTTTGTGGTTTGAGAAAGGTGGTCGTTCGTTCCAGGGAGAGAATCATTTTTCGACTCTCTTTCCGATTGATGGAATCAATGGTCATCACCTGTTTTCCCTGTTCAGGAATGTCGATTCGTAGCATGAACGTCCCGTCCGGCTGCACGGCCACCCATTCCTGATCCACCGTCACGCGGCTGTCGGGAGAGGTACTTCCGTAAATGACCATTTCCGTTTCGATACGGAAGGGGTATTCCACAAACGCATCTTTGACGTTGTTTTCAAGATTCTCATTTTCTACCGAATCGACGGCAAAAAGCGAATGAACTTTGGACGCCCACTTCTTGGAAAGGTGATGGTTGCTGGGAGACCAGGCCGGAGTTTGGGCAGGTTGTAATCCGCAAGCGCGCATCCACGAAACGTCGGTCGATTCCTCATACCGCAGAGCAGTACGAACTTGGGGAGTGGAAACGACGTTTCCTTTCAGCAGGGAGAAAAAACGTTGTTTGGCGAGATAGCCGATTTCAATCTGATACGTCGCGGGAGGATTCTTCACCGCCACAAACCAGTGGTTCACCAGTCCATGAATCAAAATATCCCGATCGTGACGATAGCGTGCCCCAGTTCCCGCGTCGCCATCACTGAGAACCGTGACTCGCAGAATCGGTTTGGCTTCGTACCAGAGTTGTCCCATCGCGGCCTTGGCACGTTCCAGCGAACGCCGCCGAATGCACCACGTCACATGCAGCCAGTAAGGATCGATTATCTTTACGGAAAGCGACTCGTCCTGAATATCCTCCGTCGCATCGGGGAGATAGGCCAGATTCATCAACTGCGACTGCTTGGAAGGAATGACGGGGCGGGAGAGTGCCTGGGAGGGATTGGCCGGGGTGGGGACGGGAATGGTCGCTTCCAAACGCCATCTTTCGGAAATCGGCTCTGCTTCCTGAGGGGGCGTAGCGGCAGAAAACGATTCCATCAGACTCTTCTTCAAATCTTTTTTACAATCTTTCAACGACGTTTCTTCCAAAAAATCTTCTTTTTCGTTCATTTTGAAAAGTAACCGTTCCATCAACTCACATTTTCGCATACTGTGGAGACGTGTTATCCCGTATTTCTTGGCCAACGGTGTCAGTTGTTGAATGGTCATTTTTTTCAGGTCGGAAAGCGTCACCATCATTACCTCCGAAAATTAAGAATAAAAACAGGCGGGGAAATTTTCACGGGTAAACCGAAATAAAGTGTAATAATTATACTTTTTTCCCTCTTTTTGGCAATGGGCAATCCCACTATTTTGTCTAAAAAAAAGAAAAAACCTCTTTTTTATAAGAATTTTACCTGAAATTCTCAGAAACATTCAGGAGAACCTCGTCCCTCAACCATTCCGGGAATCTCCCTGAGGACGAACTATCTTGATCCGCTCCACGCGACGCGGCGTAGCAACCAAAACAAGGAATTGGGTTCCTTCGTATTCCAGTTTTTCGCCATGAATCGGCACATGACCCAACTGCGTCAGAAGGAATCCGCCGATGGTCTCGAAATCCCCATCTTCCGGCAAATCCAGCCCAAACTTCTCGTTTAGTTCATCGATATGCGTCTTCCCAAGCACCTCGACCGTGCCATCCGCCATGACCTGAATTTCTTTCCGCGGCATTTTGTCCGTCTCATCGGTAATTTCCCCGACAATCTCCTCCAGAATATCTTCCAGCGTCACAATTCCCGTCACCCCTCCGTACTCATCCAACACCACGGCCAGATGATTGTGCGTCTGCAAAAATTCCCGCAAGAGAATGTGTATCTGCTTCGTTTCCGGCACGAAAACCGGGGCGTGAAGCGTCGTTGTCCAATCTTTTTGCGGGTCTATCAGCAAATCTTTACTGAAAAGAATGCCGACAATATCGTCGCGGTTCTGGTCGAACACAGGAATGCGGGAAAGTTGCGAGTCATTCACCAATTGCAGCATCTCTTCCCGGCAAGCGTTTTTCGACAAAGCCACCATTTCCGTTCGCGGCGTCATGATTTCCGAAACGGTTGATTCATCCAGTTCCATGATCCGTTCGATCATTTCCCGCGCGTCATTTTCCAGAAAACCATCCCGATGACCTTCCGTCACGATAGAGCGAATTTCCTCTTCCAACTGATCTTCCTGCGGAACATTGGTCGGCAACCCGGCCAGACGAAAAATCAAAATTTCCAGAAAACGTTCACACCAACGCAAAGGTGCCGTCCAAAATGCCAGAAACTTGAAAAAGTACCAGCCATGAAAGACCAGCGACGTGGCATAAATCTTTCCCAAGGGGCGGGAACAGCCACAAGAACAGGCCAGATAAAGTGCCAGACAACCGATCCAGGAAAAAATTTCTTTTCGACTCTCGTCCGGCATTTCCCAGGAAATTGCGCCAAGCATGTTCCAAACAATCAACGGAACCACAAAAAGTGCCAGTCCACGAAGGATTCCCAGTCCCTGAGCCACACGCTCGTAGTTCTCCATAATGTCGGCGTAATAGACCGTTTTTTCGCCGCGAGAACACCATTCTTCCAAGTCGTGCCGAACAAATTCCACGAGAGCCTCACACACCATCGACAGAAAAAAAAGAACGGCACAACTTCCTATAAACAGTTCCATCATCGTCGTTTCGGGCTTAAAGCCACTTCTCCTTAACCGTTTTCTGTCGTCCTGGGCAGAGAAATTCCCATCGCTTCCAAAACCTCCGCTTCCGCCTGACGCATGGCTGCCACATCCGCCTCCTGATGGTCGTCAAATCCTACCAAATGTAGCGTTCCATGAATGAAATAGAGCAAAATCTCCTCCCGAACGCCCCACGAACCGCCGATTTTCTCCGCTTCCCGTGCGGCAGTATCGGTACTGACGACGATTTCGCCTTCCAGCAAATCCGCACTCTCACTCAACGGAAAACTGATCACATCGGTCGGATAATCGTGTTGCAGATACGTTCGGTTAATCTCGTGAATCGTCGCGTCGTCCACCAACGCCAGACTAATTTCCGCGTCGGCCACCTTTCCCAAACGCAAGGCCGTTTCTACCGCACGCCGCAGTTCCTCTTCCGAAATCTCCACCCGATTCTGCTCATTCGCAATCGCTATTTCCAACATCTCTCACCTTCCCCTCCCCCTTTATCACCCATCACCCAT
>JAUNBF010000035.1:20100-38621 GCA_030527185.1 Planctomycetia bacterium
TTATCAATTATCAATTAAATCCTACGTTGGTTTGACGACAATCCGTTCGGGATATTTGATTCGACCGTGGTGGTAGGAGATGAGTCCTTTAATGATACTGTCTTCGACAATTCGCAATTCGCTCAGAGTCATGCCACTTTCGTCGAGTTGGTCGTCTTCCAGTCGTTGCTGTGAAATTTTTCGGACCATATTTTCGATTCTTGCGGGTGCCGGATCGACCAGCGAACGACACGCACTTTCACACGCATCCGCCAACATCAGCACCACCGCCTCTTTTGTCTGGGGTTTGGTACACGGATACCGGAACGAAACTTCCTCCACATCGGGAATCGACGAATCGAGTGCCGAACGATTTTTGGCCTGGGTGTAAAAGTAGCTGACGAGGGTGGTACCGTGGTGTTGCTCGATCAGGTCGATGATTGGTTCGGGGAGTTTGTACTGACGAGCCAGGTCAATCCCGTTTTTCACATGGGCGATAATGATGAGCGCACTCATCGTCGGCTCCAGAACATCGTGCGGATTTCCGGTTTCCGGCGTCTGATTTTCCGCGTAATATTCCGGTTTGTAAATCTTTCCGATGTCGTGATAATACGCGGCCGTCCGAACGAGAAGACCATCGGCATGAATCGCGTCGGCAGCCTTTTCCGCAATCGTTCCCAAGGCAATCGAATGGTTGTAGGTACTCGGTGCCCGGTTGACCAACTCATTGAGAAGCGGGTTGGAAATGTCGCACAATTCCAGCAACCGCGCATCCGAAAGCACTCCCAACCAACGCTCCAGAAACGGCAACAGTCCCTGAATCAGCAATCCGGCCAGAATCAGTTGCAAACCATTGTACAACGACGCTTCCAGAAGATTGTACCCCAGAGGCGCACCGCCGAGAATCCGAATGCAAAAAGCAAGCAGAAGCGTCACGAATGTGGCAAAAATCGCAATTTTCACAAACTGCATCCGCCCGCGAAGCCGATCCAAAGGCAAAATCACCACCAGCAAAACACCCAGATAAAACAGCAGTTCCAGCAAACTCATCCCCACCGCCATCGCTACGAAAATGGCCAAAATCGCCGCCAGAACAATTCCCACGCGACGACGGTACTGAATCGTCATCAACTGCCCATACAAAATCAGTGGAAACAGGCCGTAACGAAACGTGTCGGTGGAAAGAAAAATCGCTGCGGTCAGGGCTGCCACGGAAAGGAACAAAACAAACGTCAGACGTGAAAAATCCGATACAATTCGCGGAGCCACCAGCGAAATGTAATAGCCTGTCGGAAGCAGCAACAGGATCATGAACAGGGCTGCCGCCAGAGACCGCGTGACTTTTTGCGACCATCGCTGCGTTTTGTTCCACTCCTGATTCTCAATCCGTAGGAGCGATACCATCGCTGGCGTCAACGGCGTTGCCACAATCGCGTTTTCCTGAACGTTGGCGGTCACAATCCGCTGCGAAAATTCGTACTGTTTCACCACCGGGGCAACGCCATCTTCCGCTTCTTTGATTGCCTGCTGCGTCAACGTTATATCTCGCACAAGATTCGACTTCCAGTTCCGACAGAGACAATAATAGATGTTATCCCCCTCTTCATCCGATCCGACCGCCTGGCGAATCGCCTCCCGAATCGCGGGATTGCGCTCGATCAACACTTCCGAAAGACTCACCGTTTCACGACGCGACTGAAGCGAATATTGTTGCGAGGCATCCGCTTCCAAAATGTCGATCTGGCTCTGCAAACCTCGTCCCAGAGGGTCTTCCGCCACTTCCGAAACGTGTAAAAGCCCACGTCGGAAAAAAGGTTCCATCGCCTGGGCAATGTTGCTGCAAACGCGACTCAACGTATTCTCCAACGGCGGTATCACCACTTCCGTACGTGGTTTCTCCTCCGAAACCCGATTCGATTCCGAATTTCCTCCAACATTCCCGTCCGCGGAAAGATTCGCTGGCAACTGCGAAACAGCGGCTGGAACAGGGAGCGACTTTTCCAGGCCGGCAGGTGCGGGGGAGGGTGGGGCTGGCAGGGTGGTTTCACCCTTGGCCTCCGTTTCGGATTTTCCACTGCTTTCCGGCGACGAAACAGGTGGTGAAACAGGTGGTGGCAAAGGAACGGGCTTGTTTCGGGAATGCAAAAATTTGAAGAAAACGCGGGATTCCTCCTGGGATTCCAGTGTTCCATCCATCCCCTCCAACGGCAAAAACTGTTCCCGCAACTCCGGCGGAAGAGCTTCCAGGGATTCCGCGTCCATCGCCTCTTCCAGAATCTTCAAAATCCGGTTCATGTTCGAGACGAGCGTTTCATTGTCGTTGTTGCGGGTATAAATATACGGTACACGACTCCCCGCAATTTCCCGATTTTTCTCCGTTTCGTCCAGATTATACGTCACAAACGGCACCCGCGCCACAATGTCCCGATGGATGATTTTCCCTACGTAATACGAAAAGGGCGGATTCCATACCCGCATGGTTCCTGCCATGAAAAGAATCATTCCCAACATCAACACAAAGCGCAGAATCACATCCCGGTGGGTCAGATGAGCCAACGTTTTATTCAATCGGGATGGCATGGCAATGGATGCCAAACGTCGCGTTCGTGCCTTGGAAGTTTCTGTGGACATAAAAATTATACTAGTACAACCCGACTCGGCCCGGTACGACCGGGAGCGATTCCTATAGTAACATGGATTCTTCTTTTACCGCCGCTCGTTGGCAATATAGCCGGGAACCGTCGGCTATCCAGGCAACAAGCTACCTCTCCTTAACGTTCTTCCCCATGAATCATTATATCATTATATCATTCATAGGCATTGATGATTTTTTGCACCAGGTCATGCCGTACGACATCTTTTTCGCCCATTTGGACGACGGCGATATGATGGATGTTTTGCAAGCGTTCCACAGCATCGAGCAATCCACTGGGAGTGTTTCGGGGAAGGTCAACTTGCGTAATATCGCCGGAAATAATCATGCGTGAGCGTGCCCCCAGACGTGTCAGAAACATCTTCATTTGGGCAAGTGTCGTATTCTGAGCCTCGTCAAGAATGATGAACGCGTCGTTGAGCGTCCGGCCTCGCATGTACGCCAGTGGACTCATCTCGATCACCTCATCCTCGGTCAACCGTTTCAGGAGTTGCGGATCCATCATATCCCGAAGCGCATCGAAAATGGGACGCAAATACGGATCAATCTTGGCTTTCAAATCTCCCGGCAAAAAACCGAGACTTTCCCCCGCTTCCACCGCGGGACGCACCAGAATCAGCTTCTTGATTTCGCCCGCTTTCATGGCAGCCACCGCAGCGGCAACGGCCAGATACGTTTTCCCGGTTCCTGCCGGCCCCACGCAAAAAACGATCTCATTTTCCCGAATGGTACGCAGATACTTGGCCTGCCCGGAGGTACGCGGACGAAAACGCTTGCCGTTGAAAACTTCCAGCGGCGGAATTCGCTCTGTCGGCACTTCCTGCGGCTCCTCCACCACTTGTGAAAGCAGGCACTGCACATCCTCGTCCGTCAGTTCGTGATGTCGGAGCAACCGTTCTTTCATCTGGCGGAACAGTTCCATCGAAAGTTCCACCGCATGGGACGGTCCGTGGAAGAAAACCACATTCCCACGCGACCATATTCGCACTCCCAACGTATCGCTCACACGTCGTTGGAAACGATCCTGAAAACCAAACAACGCGGTCAAAGAGAGCGTCGCCGGCAATGTAAACGTTCTTTCAATCATATATTACGGAAATGATTTTAACTTTTCCCGCCCGCGTGTTGGTCAGGAAGACAGGGAGCGGGAGGAACCTGAACCTCTCCTTATTATACTACCAAATCGCCTCTCCGAAAAGGGGTTCTCTTTTTCACCCTTTCCCACGGCCGTCTCCTCTATCCAAATTTTCCTCAAAGGGGCTACTTCCGCTTTTGTCCCGATTGTTTTATACTCTATTTCCATTCGACTGGCAAGAGCATTTTCTACCGAAGTCCTGAAATGAATCGTTACGAACGACAAATCGCGTTTCCTCCTTTCGGTGTCGCGTCTGAAAAAAAACTGCGAAAAGCCTCCGTGGTCATTTGCGGCTGTGGGGGCTTGGGGTGTACGCTGGCCATGTGGCTGGCACGCTCTGGCGTAGGAAAAATCCGACTGATCGATCACGATTCCGTCTCTCTCTCCAACATCCACCGTCAGATTCTCTTTGCCGAAGAAGACGAAAACCGTCAGAAAGTTCTGGCGGCGGTGGAACACCTGCGAAAAGTCGCCTCTTCCACGCAATACGAACCCGTTTGTGAAAAAATCGGTGCCGACAATCGGGAATCTCTCGTTTCGGGATTCGACTTAATGCTCGACGCGACGGATAATTATGCCACACGATTCCATCTCAACCGTGCCGCGATACGAAACTCCCTTCCCTGGATTCATGCCGGTGTCGCGGGGGCGCAGGGACAAGTCTTTTCCATCGTGCCAGGAGAAACGCCCTGTCTGGAGTGCCTGTTCCCCAATCTTGCCCGGATTGCCGCGGGAGAATGCTCGGAACCGGACAAACCTGCGGGAATCCTTGGCCCGGCAGTGGGGATGATTGCCTCTTTTCAGGCTCTCGAAGCGATGAAGTTCCTCTCCGGGAACCGTGATTGCGTCCACACCGCTCTGGTGACGTTCGATTTTTGGCGAAATCGGATAAAGGAGATCGACCTGGCTCCCCTGAAAAAAGCAGACTGTATCTGCCAGCAGTGACATAACCCTGGGAGTGGGAAAGTCTCATGGTGAGCATTTTATTGAGAGACAAACCGAGACAGCAAGCAAAAATTATTGAAAAAAGGGGGGGGGAGAACCCTTTTTAGAAAGTCTCCACCCCACCGCGTAGAGGGTACGTTTCCCACGGCACCTATTTCTGGATGAAAAGATTGCACCCTTTTTTGTTTCCAGAAATCACATCCATTTTGCCATCCCCGTTGAGGTCGGCAATGGTGATTTGCGTGCCGACGCCGGAATTGTCGTCGATCGGGTGCGGAATGAACGTTGCCTTGCCATCCTGCCGCTTGAGTTCAAACCAGTACAACATCGCCGGAGCGTTCGGTTCCACATCCCCTTTGGAACCATGTGCCCAAAAACGTTTGCCCGTGACGAAATCGGTCAGGCCGTCG
This sequence comes from Planctomycetia bacterium, assembly GCA_030527185.1. Taxonomy (GTDB): domain Bacteria; phylum Planctomycetota; class Planctomycetia; order Pirellulales; family Thermoguttaceae; genus RGIG3701. The sequence continues at coordinate 25,223 of JAUNBF010000035.1, forward strand.
TTGTTGAGGTCGCCAGCATCCAGCGCGTGCAGCTGCGAAACCCGCAGTTCCCCCTTTGCCGGGTCGGGGTCTTCGGAAATGAGGACATTTTTCTCCCACGTAATGTTGCCATCCGCGTCTTTCGACTGCTTCCACCATTGGAGGCCGAAAAGGTGGGCACTGTCGGCAGTCACCACATCGCTCAAACCGTCGCCATCGACGTCGTAAACCAGAATCGTGGAGCCACCCCGCGAAGCGAACGGGAAAGCGTGCCATTTCCACGGTCCCACATGGTCTTTGCCGGGATTTTCGTACCAACCCTGCGACTCGATAATATCGCAGCGTCCATCGTTGTTCACGTCGCCAGCCCCGATTCCGTGGTAATAGCGCTGGTATTTATCGTTCTTTTCCGAAACGGCCGTCCACTTCCACGGTTGCGTCGCATTTTTCGGATCGTAAGAGGCAAAACCGATATAGCCAATCCGGTTGAAAACCGCGTCGCGCAGCCCATCACCATCGACATCGACGAAGACCTGCGACTCGTTCCCGACTTCCTGCGAGAAAAAGTGCTTTTTCCAATGCCCCTCTTTTCCCTGCGGGTTTTCGTGCCAGAAACCATCCTTTCCGGGGTGCGGCATGATCAGAATATCGCACCAGCCATCCTGATTGAGGTCTTCCGCAAAAACCACGAACATTTCCGAATAGCCTTCCGGATTGCATTCCGCCACAGGAGCGAATTCCACCGTTTTCTGGAAATCGGGTCCCAGATAAATGTGCGAACCATAGACAACATCGGTATGACCGTCGCGGTTGAAGTCGCCACACGCTGCCCCTTCCGCGTAAAACTTGTCGGTCAACGGAATCTTCTCGAATTCCACCGCCGTCGCCACCATGCCCAATCCAAGCCATAATCCCATGGCTACCATCCATTTTTTCATCGTTTCTTCCTTTCTTATTAGAAGGTTGGTACACTATTTGAAATCAGCTATCGCACCAGGCGTAGCGCTCTTGCGTTATTCCACTTTTTCCAATATCTCCCGGATGGAACAGTTGCTGGCTGTCGGATTTTGATGACTCCGCGTCACCAGTTCCGCCACCAGTCCGCAACCAAGTCCCTGTCCGCCTAAAATCATCGCCAGAAAGCCTAAAATTTCCACCCGACCACACAGCCACATCGGCCAAAGAGCGTTTCCCAGGCAACCCGCCATGCAGAAGAGCGAAAAAAGCCAAGCCAGCAAGACAAACCCCACTCCCAATCCAAACAAAACGACGCCGAAACCACCCAGAAAATGGTTGGGACGCTGGCCAAACGACGTGACGAATTTCACCGACAGCAAGTCGAGAAAACCTTTCAGAAAACGGCTGAAACCGTACTTGGAAACGCCAAATTCGCGAGCGTGGTGCGTCACGACGATCTCACTCACCCGAAATCCCCGTGACGCTGCCAGAACGGGAATGAATCGGTGCAGTTCGCCATAAAGATGGACTTCTTTCAGCACTTCCGCCCGGTAACATTTCATCCCGCAGTTATGGTCGTGCAGCGAAACGCCTGTCAGACCGCTCACCATTTTGTTGAAAACTCGCGACGGACCGACTTTGTGCCACGGATCGTGCCGGATTTTCTTCCAGCCGCTCACGACATCAAACCCTTCCGCCATCTTTTCCAGAAATCGTGGAATTTCTGCCGGATCGTCTTGCAAATCAGCATCCATCGTCATCACAAAGTCGCCCGAAACATGCTCGAAACCGGTCTGTAACGCAGCCGCCTTGCCGAAATTCCGCCGAAATCGGATTCCTATCACACCTGGATATTTCTGTCGCAATTCGGTAATTACCTGCCAGGAGGTGTCGGTCGAACCGTCGTCGATCAGAACGATTTCCGTGGTGTAACCGTTGGCCTGCGTCACCGCGTCGATCCGTTCCAGCAGTCGCGGAAGGCTCTCCTCTTCATTGTAAACCGGAATCACAATCGAAAGTTTCATCACGTTTCCTCTCGTATCGGAAGGGTGTAAAAAATGCCTGCCAAAACCATTTCCGTCGTCAGCCAAACCAGCCGCAACAGCACCGCCGCCACCAACGCTGCCGCTTCGGGATTCGAGGTGTAGTGCGCAAAAATGGGGACCGTCAGATAAATCATGAACGCGTCACGAACGCCCAAACCCGCCGGCGCAATGACGAAAACGAACCCGGCCACCATCGAACTGGCAATTGCCGCCAGGCAGAGCGGATATTCCGAAAAGGGAATCCAAAGTCCCATGCCGCGAATGATGCCCCAGTAACTCAAGCCAAGAAAGAGCCAGAAACCGATCATCAGCGGAATGCCAACCAGGAACGTACTCCAGGGAAGTTGGTTCACATGACGGACTTCCTCGCTGAATTTCCGCACGCCGATGAATTGGATAATCCGCTTGAAAACCGGCGGCAAAATCGGAACCGCCACCGCCAGAAAGAGCAATATCGCCCAGATAAGCAAATTTTCCTGGCCCCGATTCCAGACCCACCAGAGTAAAACAGCCGTGACCAGAAACGCTCCGACCGCCATTTGCAGCAGCCCTTCCAGAAAAATGCTCAACACGCAGACTGTCGTATCGACGTTTTTCCCCCGCAACAACCCGGTGCGAATCAGCACGACGCAAACCTTGCCCGGCACGTACTTCCCCACATGCCCGACCAGGTGCGCACGGACGGCACGGAGCCAACGTGGCTGTTGCCGCAAATGCCGTAGCGCAAAGTACCAGTACGTTGCCGGAAACGGAAGTGAAATAGCGTAACTCACCGCTCCGAAAACCAGCCAAAAAGGGGAAATATGGATCGTGTACTGCGAAGTTGTCAACTGCGTCCACGCTTTCTCCAACGTTCCCCAAATGGCAACGAATATCAAGACGGTCAGACCGAGCTGAAACCAGAAAATCAGCTGTTTCTTCAGGCGGGGGGATAAATGTTTCATAAAATTTCAAGGAAAACAGGTTCTAAAAAACGATCGTTCTGCGCCATTTGAAAAAGTCTTTTTGCCAGGTGTAGCGCCGCTTGCACCAAGGCGATAGCGGCTTGCCCGTCAAATCACAACGGTCGTGGGGGGAAACCTTTCTGGAAGAAAGAGTTCTCCCCCCCAGCCCCTCCCCTTCCAAAGACTTTTGTCCGCCGCTGCGCGGCTAATTTTTTATTTTGCGCTACTATTTCCCGGCAATGATCAAATCCAAATCGGCACTCTTTTTCTCAATCGGATCAGAGCCACCCTCAATGGTCATGTAACCGTTGTAACCGATGTCGTCGATCGCCTTGCGGACGCTGGGCCAGTTGACGCTGCCGGTGCGAATTTCCACAAACTGCCCATGATTCGGCAGGCTGCGGTCAATTCGGAAATCCTTCACGTGCAGTTTCACAATCTCGTTTCCCAGTGCGTAGAGATAATCTTCCGTTTTGGCATAGCGGACGTTGTTCCCCAGGTCGAAATACGCCTTAATCCAGGGGTTGCGGAACGACTTCACAAACGCGGCAAAGAAATCGGGCGTGACCCAAAGGTTGTTCCAGACGTTCTCCAACGCAATGACCACGCCGGTCTTTTCCGCCATGGGAATCAGTTTGCGAACCGCTTCGATGGAGGTTTTTGTGGCATGATTTTGAGCTTCGATATATCCCTGATACGGCGTGTTGTCCCCTTCCACCACCTGCGAAACCATCAGCGTATCGGGGTCGAACTTCACCCGAAATTCATCCGGCTTCGGCAAAACACCCCCCGTGCGGCACGGCACGAGCAAAACGGCACTGGCACCGTAACCCTTGGCCGTCTGGAGCGTCAATTCCACACTTTCGATGTCCTGTTGCACCTGAGCGGTATCGGGGCTATTGAAATTCGTCCAGCCACGCAGCACAGAGTGGATTTCCATTTCCAGCTTCTCTGCCACGAGACGAGCTTTTTCCGCTTTTTCCGTCCCGGCCTGCCAGTCGGTCGATTCCATTCCGGTGAAGCCGTTGCGTTTCCACAGCGAAAGAACATCCTCTGTCGGATAGCCGCCGATAAGTGCCTTTTTCAGCTTCGTTTTCCACGCGGTCTCACTGCCCAAACCACTCCGCAAAGAAAGGGGACTGGCCGCGATTGCCGCCGCGAGGGCACTGTTTTTCAGAAAATTTCGTCGATTCATCGGTTCTCCTTAAAAATTTCATGAGAAAAATACCAGGGGGAAGGTTTATCCAAACCACACCTACCCATCCTAATCCATTTCCCCGGAGAAGTCAAGCGGGCAGGAAAAGTCTCTTCCCCACTCCTTGATATTTCATCCCGCCTAATTATAATGAAAACAAGGATATTGTCAAAAAAGGAGAGTTGAATGATGGAATGCAAAAAAAGTAAGAATGAGAAACATTGTACCTGTACGTACATGAGTTGTTCCCGGCGGGGGATGTGCTGCGAGTGTGTCGAACACCATCTGAAACGGCGACAGGTGCCGGGTTGTTTTTTCTCGAAAGAGGGAGAGGCGAGCTACGACCGCAGTTTTGAAAACTTTGCCCGAGAAGTCCAAGAGAAAAAGATTTGAACCGGGCAGAAATAATCCATTGGTTGCGGACTTCGGACGAGGCGGCTCTGGAGAGTCTCTGGCGTGAAGCGGACGCGGTGCGACGTCGGGAAGTGGGAGACGCGGTGCATTTGCGTGGGCTGGTAGAGGTGTCGAATCAGTGCGTGCGGCAATGTGCGTACTGTGGCATTCGGGCAGGAAACCGGACGATTTCGCGTTATACCCTGCGTCTGGAAGAGATTCTGGCGAGTGTGGCGTTGGCGCAGCAGTTTGGCTATGGGTCGGTTGTCCTACAGGCCGGAGAAACGTCGCAAGGTTTGCCGACGGAGTGGGTGGCGGAGGTGATTCGGGAAATCCGGCGTCGGGCACCGGAAATGGCCATTACGCTGAGTCTGGGAGAACGGGGTGAAAAGGCGTTTGAAACGTGGCGGCTGGCGGGGGCGGATCGGTATTTGTTGCGGATGGAGAGTTCCAATCCAACGCTCTTTCGGAAGTTGCACCCCCAGCATCCGGGATGGGAATTTCGGCTGGCGGCACTGAAACAGTTACAGGAAATCGGCTACGAAGTGGGCAGCGGTGTCATGATCGGCGTTCCGGGAGAGACGTGGGACGATTTGGCGGCGGACATTGAGATGTTTCGGACGCTGGAGCTGGACATGGTGGGGGTCGGCCCTTTTTTGCCCCACCCGCAAACGCCGATGGGGGTGGAAAAGCCGACGTTTAACGATGAGTTGACGACGCTCAAGACCATTGCTCTGACGCGGCTGCTTTGTCCGAGGGTGAATATCCCGTCAACCACCGCGTTGGCCGCGATCGACCGTGAATCCGGGCATGAACGGGGGCTTTCGCGTGGGGCAAACGTCATCATGCCCAACGTTACTCCGCCCCAATATCGGCAGCTTTACGAAATTTATCCTTCCAAGGCCAATACGCTGGAGGCGGCGGAAACGTTTGATCGGAAACTCCAAGAGCGGATTCGGGCGATGGGAAGAAGTGTCGGTGTGGGGCGTGGAAATTCCAGAAGAAAATATAAATAAACCATGTGCCTCCCCCAGGCAGGAACCAAACCCCCTTTCCCCCAGGCAGGGGCTGGACTGTTTTTCATTCTTGACAGAATGTTTTTTTTATGATATACCAGAGATGCGGATGTTTTTCAGGAAGGGACATGCCGCGGAATTGGAAAAATCCTGATTTTTAGAAAGAAGATTGATGAGAAAAATCACAAGTATTGCATGGACGCTGGCGTTGGGCGGATGTTTGGGACTCTCTGCGGGTTGGAGTGAGGAACTCCCCACACCGGAAAAAGCGGCGGAAAAAATCGAGGCCGCGGTCGAGGAAAAAGCTCTGGAAGCCGAAGCGGAAACGAAGCGGGAAATAGCGGAAGAAGCGGCTGCGGAAGCCACCGAAGAAGGTGCGGAAGCTCCCGCGGTTCCGATTCCGTTCCAGATGCCACAGTGGAAGATGGTGACGGACGAGGAGTTGACGGAAGCGTTGAAACTGCCGGAAAAAGCGACGGCGGAAGAACTGTTGCAATTCATCCGGGATACCGACTCCCTGCGTCCTGCCAATCTGGAAGAAAAAGACCCTGCCAAACAGGAAGCTCAGGTGAAGGCATTTCTGGCCAAAGTTTTTGAGGCACGCATTGCCGCGGCAGACAAAATGCTGGAAGATACAGAGCTTTCGGCGGAACTGAAGCGGACGGCGCTGTCGATTCAGGTGATGTCGCTGTTGACACTTTCGCAGATTGACCCGGCCAACGCGGAAAAGTTGTACGCACTGGCGGAGGAACTGCGAAAAGGGGACGACAAGGAACTTTCCTGGAGCGTCGATGCCATGTTGATTCAGTACGAAATGAGCCAGACGAAAGAAATGCCCACTGCGGAAGAATATCAGAGTCATGTGAAAAAGCTGCTGGATCACATGAAAAAGGGAATCGAGTGGAAATGTCTGGATCAGGCTTTTGTGGGAACGGTAGCTCAAGTTGTGATGATTTCGGAGCAGATGTTGCCGGTAAAAGAGGCGGTGGCTGTTTTCAATCAGTTTTTGGAGGTGCTTCGTTCGTCGGAAGAAAAACCGATGCAACAATTGGCGGATTCGCTGGAATCGGTGAAAAAGCGGCTCGAAATGACGGGACAGGTACTCGATTATACGTTCCAGGGAATGGACGGAAAAGCGATTCCGGTAAAAGACTTTGCTGGAAAGAATCTTCTGATTGTTTTCTGGGCGATTTCCGATCAGAATTCGTTGGAAGAAATTCCGTTGCTCATGCAGCTCTATGATTTCTATCATGAAAAAGGTCTGGAAGTCATTGCGGTGACGGTGGATGAGGATAACGATGAGTTGCGGCAAATGCTGGAAAAAGTCGGTTTCAAGTGGAACACGGTCGTGAATCTGTCGCAAAAAGATGCGGAGGGAGAGGAAAAAGTGGTCTCCCCGGCGGAGTATTTTGGAATTACGTCGCTTCCATTGAAAATTTTCGTAGGAACCGATGGAAAGGTCGTTTCTGCCAACATGCCGTTGATGGAACTGCTCGACACATTGGAAAAAGCGTATGGTCCGCTTCCGAAAGAAAGTACGGAAGAAGTGGCAGACGAAGCGGTCGAGAAGGCTATCGACGAAGCGGTTGAGGAAACGGTCGAAGAAGTGGATGCTGAAAAACCCTAAATTTTCGAGACAGGCGGAAAGGGGAGACGCTCTTTCCGCCTGTTTTCTCCAGGAGGTATCGGGATGGACGAATGGGCACTCGAAGAGACCGCAATGGGGGTGATTCTTCCTGTCAAAGCATTTCCAGGTGCCAAAAAAAATGAAATTCGAGAGGTAACGCAGGGAATGCTGAAGGTCTGTTGCACGCAAATTCCCGAAAAAGGGAAGGCGAACAAGGCGATTCTGGAAGTCCTTGCCAAAGGGTTGAAACTGAAAAAGTCGCAGTTGAGTCTCCTGTCCGGCGAAACGGATTCGCACAAAAAATTTCTGGTTCAGGGCATTTCGCGGGAAGAAATTTTGCAAAGATGGAAAGAAAAATAATTGCTGTGGAATCCCCTCCCGCTCCCCTTCCGGGTACCCCTGCCAGCGTCTTTCAAATCTGCTATAATTTTTCGATATAGGTTTCTCCCAGTTGTTCTTTTGCTGGGATGTTTACGGAAAAGGTGCTGTTGCGGGAAAAAGAGAAAATTCCGGGAGAATCGTGGAAAATGTCTGAAAAACCATTTGTTCATCTGCATTGTCATAGTGAGTACAGTCTTCTGGATGGCGCCGGAAGTGTGAAAGGATTGGCAAAACACGCAAAAGAACTGGGGATGGATGCCCTGGCACTGACGGATCATGGAAACCTGTACGGGATTCGGAAATTTTTCCAGGCGGCCAAGAATGAGGGAATTCGCCCCATTTTGGGGTATGAAGCGTATGTCGCCCCGGAAAGTCGGTTCATGAAACATTCCGTGGGACGTGGTTCCACGGCCTTCCACCTGACGCTTTTGGCGATGAATTATGAGGGTTTTCAGAATTTGCTGAAACTCTCGTCGTTGGCATATATTGAGGGATTTTACTACAAACCGCGAATTGACCACGAATTGCTGGAAAAATATGGCGAAGGGCTGATTGTACTCAGTGGTTGTCTGGCGGGAGAAATCAACCAGCAACTGATTTCCGCCAATGAACCGAACATGGAAAAGGCGTATGAGATTGCCGAGTGGTACCGAAAGGTCTTTGGGGATCGGTACTATCTGGAAATTCAGAACAACGGAATCGAATTGCAGCAACTGGCCGCCCGGTACATGATTGAAATGTCGCGGAAGAGCGGTATTCCTCTGGTGGCGACGAGCGACGTACACTACATTCGCCCGGAAGATGCGGATATTCAGGATATTTTGCTGTGTGTCAATACGGGAAAATATCGTGCGGAAAAAGATCGGATGCGGATGGAGACGAAAGAGTTTTACCTCCGTTCGCCGAAAGAGATGTACGACGCTTTTCCCGGTCAGGCGGAGGCGGTGGCACGTTCGGCGGAAATCGCGGCTCGATGTCACGTGGAGCTTCCCAGTGGACAACGTTTTTTCCCGGTCTATACGCCACCGGAAGGGAAAGAATCGATTGTCTATTTGCGGGAAGTGGTTTTGGACGGACTTCGACGACGGTATGCCAATACGCCGAAACGTTGGAAGGATGGCGTTGCGGGCGGAGCGTTTTCCGAGGAGGTTTTGCGGCGACTCGACACGGAACTGGACGTGATAGAACGGCAGGGTTTTCCGAATTATTTTCTGGTCGTGTGGGATTTTGTGCGTATTGCGCATGAGCGTGGCATCGCGTGTACGGCACGTGGTTCCGGTGTCGGTTCGCTGGTCTGTTTCGGATTGGGGCTGAGCCAGGTTTGTCCGTTGGAATACGACTTGCTTTTTGAGCGTTTTCTGGATGTGAATCGAGCGGAAGCGCCGGATATTGACATTGACTTTGAGCGGGAACGGCGGGGAGAAATCATTCAGTATGTGAAGGATGTCTATGGTGAGGACAACGTGGCGCAAATCGGCACGTTCGGCACCATGGCGGCGCGGGCGGCGATCAAGGATGTTGGCCGGGTTTTGGGCATGCCGATTCAGCGTGTGGTGGAAGTGACCAGCGCGGTTCCCGAAGCGCCCAAAATGACGATCGACAAAGCACTCGACCTGAATCCAACTTTCAAGAAATTGTGCGAAACCAATGAGGAAATCAAGGAGCTGATTCACTACGCCAAAGGTTGCGAAGGTCTGGCACGGCAGGCGGGAACCCATGCGTGTGCCATGGTGATTGCCCCGGACAATGTGGTGAAATTCGTGCCGCTGCAAATCGATAAGAAGGATAATGTCGTCACGCAGTGGGAAGGTCCTGAAGTGGAGCAGGCCGGACTGTTGAAAATGGACTTTCTGGGGCTGAAAAACCTGACGATTCTCTCCGAAACGATGAATTTCATTGAGCAAACGACTGGAGAACGGCTCGATCCGTATCAATTTCCGGTGGATGACCGCGAAACGTATGCCCTGCTCTGTCGCGGCGAAACGAAAGGTGTTTTCCAGCTCGAAGGGGAAGGTATCCGCAAACTGCTCCAGAAAATGAAGCCGGACAATTTCCGGGATATTATCGCGACGCTGGCACTTTACCGTCCCGGACCGCTGGAAGGGGGAATGGTCGACACGTATATCAACGTCAAGCACAAACGGCAAAAGGCGGAATATCTCCATCCGGTGATGAAGGATGTTCTGGAAGAGACGCACGGCGTGATGGTTTACCAGGAACAGATCATGCGGATTCTCAACCGTTTGGGAGAGATTGAACTGGCCGATTCCTACAAATGTATCAAGGCGATCAGCAAAAAGAAACTTGACATCATTGCCCGCTACAAGGCGAAATTTGTGGAAGGGTGCCAGAAGAACAATCTGACGAAGAAAAACGGGGAGGAACTTTTCGATCTGATTGAAAAATTTGCCGGATACGGATTTAACAAAAGTCACTCCACGGCGTATGCCAAAATTGCGTTTATTACGGCTTATCTGAAAGCTCACTATCCGGTGGAATTTATGGCGGCATTGCTGACCGGGGACATTTCGGAGCGAAATTTCATGCGGAAAGATGCCACGGTGGAGCATTTGGAGGATTGCAAGCGGATGGGTGTGGAAGTGGTGCAGCCGGATGTGAACACCTCTTCCCCCAAGTACCGGATTGAGAACGGGAAGATTTATTTTGCGTTTTTGGCGATCAAGGGGTGCAACGAGTCTTCTGCCGAAGCGATTCGGTCGGAGCGACTGAAAAATGGGCCTTATACCGACTTGTTCAATTTCTGCGAACGAGTGAATATCAAGGCGATTCCGCGTTCGACGATCATGACGCTGATTGAAGCGGGGGCGTTTGATTTCTGTGGAGTGAAACGATCCCAGATGATGGCGGTGGTGGATCAGGCCGTTCAGTCCGGTTTGGCCGCCGCGAACGATCGTGAAAAAGGACAGATGACGCTTTTCGGTGCGTTTGAGGAAAAAAAGGATGAGGTCAAAAAAACGGTGGTGTATCCCGACCTTCCCGAATGGTCGCCGAGCGAAAGATTGCGGCGAGAGCGGGAAATGTTGGGCTATTATCGTTCCGGGCATCCTCTTTCAGAGTACCAGAACGTGATTCGTCGCCATACCACCATAACGACAGCCGAGGCGAAAACCTTGCCGAATCGGGAGCCGATTGTGCTATGCGGAATGATCAACGGCTATGCGCAAAAAACGACGAAAAATAAGGAACTTTACGCCGTTTTTGACCTGGAGGATGAAGAGGGCATCATTCGGACATTTGTCTGGCCGAGGACGTTTGAGCAATATTCGTCCCTTTTGCAAAACGATGCCATTATTGCCTGCACCGGAACGATCGACCGCCGGGAGCCGAAAAAAAGAGCTGCCTCGGACGACGATGGGGAAGAGAACAAATCCGAAAGTAATAACGATAATACGACGTTTATTGTGGAACGAGTCGTGACGATGGAGAGCCTGAAAAACGATTTTACCGATGGTCTGGCGGTCTGCATTCGGGAGGAGGAACATCAACCGGAAACGTTGAAAACGCTACGGGAAATTCTCCGTTCCTCGCCAGGCGACGAGCGGTTGGAACTTTCCGTCTGGCTGAAAAACCATCGCGTTCGGATGGAGAGTGCCATGACGATGAAAGTCTCTCCCGATGTGGTTCGCCGTGTGGAAGATTTGCTGGGAAAAAAGAATGTCCACATTCTGACGCGACAACTGAAACCGGAAAAACGGGAAGAGCGGAGTTGGGGTCGGCGTTCGCAGGGTTGAGTGAAAACAGATAGATAACAGCATAACATTACACACGTCCATGAATTTTTACCGCGTTCTCAAAGTTTCGTTTCGATACAAGTGGAGTATCCTTTTCAGCATCCTTTCCGCGTTGGGGGTGGGTGTGATGTGGGGAGCCAATTTGAGTGCGGTCTATCCTTTCATGGAAATCACGTTCAAAGGCCAGACGCTTCAGGCCTGGATCGACCAGACGATTGCGGAAAGCGAATTGGAAATAGAGAATTTTTGCCGACAGGAAGAGATGTGTCGTGGAGGAGAACTTTCTGCCGAGGAGGTTGCGGAAGGGTTGACGCTTGCGGAAATCCAACGCCGACGGTTGGTGGAGCAGACGACGCTGGAATGGTATCGATTTGTCCAGAAGGGAATCTATCGGTTCGTTCCTGACGACGCGTTTCAGACGATTGCGCTGTTGTTGGTGGGATTATTGCTGATGACGTTGGTAAAAATAGCGTTTTTGGTGGCCAACACCCTTTTTATCACTCGCGTGACGAATCTGACCATTTACGACCTGCGGAATCAGCTTTTCGACAAATGCCTGCAACTCGATATGGCTCGTTATAATAACGACGGCAGTGCCCAGATGATGAGCCGAATCACGAACGATGTCGGTGGCGTAAGTGCCGGAATCAGCAACCTTTACGGCAAAATGATTCGGGAACCGTTGAAAATGCTGGTCTGCGTGAGTATGGCAATTTGGATTAACTGGCAGCTTTTTGTCATGACCGCTCTTCTTTTGCCGCCGATTGCGTGGATTATTCAGAAGCTGGCGAAGAAAATCAAGAAAACGAGCCTGCAGATCATGCGGGAAGTGGCGACGCTCTTCCAGAAACTTCAGGAAGCCTTTTACGGCATTAAAGTGATCAAGTGCTTCACGATGGAAGACCATTTTCGGAACCTGTTTCATCAACAGGGGATGATTCTATACAAAAAATCTTACAAAGTCGCGTTTCTGGACGTGCTGGCGAAAGGGGTGGTGGAATTTTCGGGGATTCTGATTGTTTCGATCGCTCTTTTGGTGGGTGCATGGCTGGTTTTAAGCGGGGGAACGCACCTGTTTGGAATCCAGATGTCCCAACGTCCGCTTTCGATTGAGTGGCTGGTGATGTTTTACGTCGCCCTGTTGGGAGCCGCCGACCCGGCACGGAAATTGAGCGATATTTTCACCTCCATGCAAAATGCGTTTGCCTCTGCCGATCGGGTTTATGAGTTGCTGGATGAGAAAACGGAGGTGGTGGAACCGCAACATCCCGTTCCGTTGACAGCCACCTCTCCCGACCTCGTTTTTCGTCACGTCGATTTCGACTATCAGAGCGACCGACCCGTTTTGCGGGATGTGAATCTCACCGTCCCTTTCGGAAAGACGATCGGCATTGTCGGTGCCAATGGAAGTGGAAAAAGTACGTTGTTGCACCTCATTCCCCGCCTGGCCGATCCGACCGCAGGGGAAATTCTGTTGGGCGGCGTGCCGTTGAAGGAGATTTCGCTGCGGGAATTACACGCTCAAATGGGGGTCGTTTCGCAAGATGCCATCCTTTTCAACGATACGGTGATGAACAACATCCGTTTTGGGCGTTTCGATGCCACCGACGATGAAGTGGTGGAAGCGGCCAAACAGGCATTTGCCCATGAGTTTATCGAAACGCTCCTCCCGCAGGGATACCAGACCTCGCTGGGGCCTCACGGCAACCTCCTTTCCGGCGGGCAACGACAGCGAATTGCTCTGGCACGGGTGATTTTGCGAAATCCCAAAATTCTCCTTCTCGACGAAGCGACCAGCCAGATCGATTTGGAGAGTGAACGTTCCATTCAGGAAGCACTGGCAAAATTCCATCGCGATCGGACGATGATTCTCGTCACGCACCGTCTTTCGATTCTCGATTTGGCCGACGAAATTGTCGTCATGGAATCGGGACGGATAACCGACCGGGGAACGCATGAGGAACTCCTGAAACGCTCCCCCTTCTACGCTCGCCTCCACCAGGAAGTTTGACGAGGGCAATTCTATAGCTTTAGGGGAGAGCCAGTATTGAACCCCTCTCCTCTGGAGCAATTCTGAAATTCATTTACAACAGAATTTTCCAGGATTGG
>JAUNBF010000036.1 GCA_030527185.1 Planctomycetia bacterium
ACATCCTGCGTCGGCAATACCTGAAATTCTGAATTGGACATCGAATCTCCCTCCTACTTAAATTCTAATCCTTCCGGCGGAAAATGTCAAGTGTTGGAAAGATGTGTTTGAAGGGCTAAAGTTCCCAACCGGGACGATATTGGCGGGTGAGGAGGGGGTTGGCTGCGGGGAGGTTCGTTATTTGGAGGGCATCGGCATCCCAGACGATTTTTCCACCTGCACGAAACGCGACGGTTCCGAGGAGTACCGTTTCGGTCAGGCGTCCCGAATACGCAAAGGGGCAGGTTGTCGCGTCCGGGCGATTGTCGCGAATGGCCTGCAACCACTCGGCATGGTGGCCGATCGAACGGGGAATCCACGGTTCAGGAGCCTGAAAATCGGCAAATTTTTCTTCCGGGTACAGTTGATGGGTGGTGTAATCGGCAAACAGAATTCCCTCTTTGCCGACAAACAAGACTCCTGCGTGGCGGTCGGGAATGTTCTTTTCTTTCAACAGGGCAGGGCGTCTTCCACCATCGTACCAGGTCAAAGTCAGATTTGGGAAGGTGAAACGGATTTCCAGGGACGACGGTGCCCCTTCCGCATTCACCGGCACGGGGTCGATTGCTTCGGCAGAGAGGCAATTTTTCAGTCCCAATGCCCAAAATGGCAAATCAATATAATGGCACGCCATATCCCCCATGGTTCCATTTCCGAAAGCCCACCATCTCCGCCATTTCCCCGGCACGTAGCAGGGATGATACGGACGCATCGGGGCCGGACCAATCCAGTTTTCCCAATCCAGCGTCGCGGGCACCGGGGGCGTTTCCTCCGGTCGCTGGACATCGGCTGGCAAACTCCAGCTTCCACCGAACCAGACGTGAACTTCCTCCACCGTTCCGATCGCTCCACTTTGCACCAACTCCACCACCTGGCGATAATTTTCCCCGGCATGAATCTGCGTTCCCATCTGCGTGACGAGTTTCTTTTCTGCCGCGATTTCCTCCATCCAACGGCATTCCTGGACATTGTGTGCCAGTGGTTTTTCGCAGTAACAATGGATTCCCTGCCGCATGGCTTGAATACTGGGGGCAGCGTGGGTATGGTCGGGCGTGCAGACACAAATACCGTCCAAATCGTGGATGGTCTCCAATAATTTCCGATAATCCTGGAATTTTTCCGCCTTGGGAGCCATTTCCCCCGCTTTCTGGAGATAGCTTTCCTCCACGTCGCAAATGGCTCGCACATTCTCTTTCAACATGGCGTGCAAAGAGGCGTGCCCACGATTCCACGGACCAATCACGGCAACATTCAACCGTTCGTTGATTCCTTTTTGGCTGGCCCAGGCGGGGACTTTTCGGCTGGCGGTGGCAAGGGCGGACAACGCGGCACAACGTTGCAAAAAATTTCGGCGGGAAAACGTTTTCATCAAAAACTCCTTGATTTTCAAAATGGACAGGGAAGAAAAAACACCTTCACATTCTATTAACAAAAACACTTTTCCCCACTTTTGACAAGGGGGGCCTGCAATTCCCTCCCTCATTAATCATTAATCACGAATCACGAATCACTTCCCCCCTTGACGTTTTTTGACAAATAGGGAATAATGAATTGGTTTTTAAATTGTCCATTGGCTGATTCTGTCACAGTTGTTCCGGCAAATGCGTTCAGGACGGGATGGAAAGATGGAGAAAGGAACGGTTATCATGAAAGAACGCATCGAATACGATTCCATGGGAGAAGTCCGCTTGCCGGAAGATGTTTATTATGGCGCTCAGACGCAGCGAGCTATCCAGAATTTTCCCATCAGCCAGAGACCGCTTCCGTCAAAAATGATTCGAGCCATGGGACTTGTCAAATGGAGTGCCGCCTCCGCCAATCGGGATTTGGGATTGCTGGGGAAAACGCTGTCGGAAGAGGAAATCGACGCGATTCTGGCAGCCGCGTTGGAAGTGGCGGATGGTGAGTTTGCCGACCAGTTTCCGATCGACATTTACCAAACTGGCTCAGGAACCTCCAGCAATATGAATGTCAACGAGGTGATTGCGAACCGTGCGATCGAACTTTCCGGCGGAAATCGGTTTGACAAAAAAAAGAAAATCCACCCCAACGACCATGTGAACATGGGGCAAAGCACCAACGATACGTTTCCCACCGCCATTCACGTTGCCGTCTCCCTCAGTATCCAGAAAGAACTCGTTCCGGCACTGCTCCACGCCACGCGGATTCTGGAGAAGAAAGCCAAAGAATGGGAGGAGGTGCTGAAAATCGGGCGGACACACCTGGCCGATGCCACGCCGATGACGCTGGGACAGGAATTTAGCGGTTTTGCCCGACAAATGCAGTTGGCGGTGGCGGCGGCTCAGGAAGCTCGCGCAGCCCTCCACGAACTCCCCATCGGTGGCACGGCGGTCGGGACGGGAATCAACACGCACCCCGATTTTGCCGCGTTGGCCTGCAAATACCTGGCGGAGGAGACGCAGATTCCCTTTGTGGAAGCGACGAACCACTTTGAGGCAAATTCGCAGCGAGTCGGGATTGTCAAAAGCCACGCACTCCTGAAATCGATCGCGGTCACGCTCCTGAACGTGGCCAACAACATCCGTTGGCTGGGGAGTGGTCCTCGGTGTGGATTTTACGAAATTTCCCTCCCCGATTTGCAGCCGGGAAGTTCCATCATGCCGGGAAAGGTCAACCCGGTGCTGTGCGAAAGCCTCATGCAGGTTGCCGCCCGCGTGATTGGCAACGACGCCACGATTACCACCAGTGGCATGGTCGGTGGGCAGTTCCAGTTGAATATCATGATGCCGTTGATGGCTGCGGTGATGTTGGAGAGTGTGGAAATCATGGCTCGGAGTCTGGAAATCTTCACGCAAAATTGTCTCGAAGGGATTCAGGCCAACGTGCAACATTGTGAAAACGCGGTGGAACAGAGTCTCTCCATGGTGACTTCGCTCAATCCCTACATTGGCTACGAACAGGCCGCGGCACTTGCCAAAGAAGCGTTTCGGACAGGAAAAACCATCCGCGAACTCTGCGAGGAAAAGAAAGTCCTCCCCCAGGAGGTTCTTGAAAAAGCTCTTGACCCACGGCAGATGATTCACCCGAAAGATACCTGTTCCTTCTCCTGAAAGAGGGGAGACAGATTCAACGGCAAGATCATTCTGTTTGTATGAAAAATTTTATCGAAATTCTTTTTTTGTGAAAAAGAAGGAATGCTTTCTGTACACCCTGATTCTCTCTTTCTGACTGTAATCTGTAACGATTCTGTAAATTTTTCCATTGAAAACAGGAAAGCCAGGAGGAATTTTCTTATAATGTAAATAATTCCGGTTTTTATCTTTCTATCTGAAAAAAGGAAAAAATTTTCCGATAGCTAACCAATGTATTGTGGAAAATTGTTTTCCAAATCAGGGATGTCCATTCTTCAACAAGGAAGGGTTTTGAGATGAGAATTCAGTATCAAAAAATTGGAATCTACGGGGGGGGGGTAAAATACGTAAAACGCTTCGAGGTCTTTTATCCCTATTATTGATTTCTCCCTCCGCAACACTTTACGCGGAGGAAAATGTGACGGTTCAGAATCCTGCGGGAGCCGTCATTGCCGAGGGAGTTGATTTTTCGGCGGTAAGTAATTTTCTCGATGGAAACAGCGTCTCTGTCAACCGTGATTTCACCGAATCTGCCGAGGTAGATTCGGGTAATGGTAGCCCGACAATCTCCATTCAGTCGAACCAATCGGGCACATTGCGAACGATTCGCGCTGCTACAGGAATGAACGGCGCGTTTTTCGATTTTCAGGAAAATGCCATGTTGAATTTCAGCGACGTACAATTCTCCGGCGGGACAGGAGCGATAAATTATGGCATTGCGTCGGGTGGTGCGATTAGTGTCTATGGTGGTTTGGATTTTCAAGGTTCCAACGTCGTCTTTTCCAACAATTCGGCTCAAAGAAATGGTGGGGCCATTTACGTAGGCAGTGGTTATTCCACGTGGAGTGGTTCGGGAGTCGTCTTTTCCAACAATTCGGCTCAAAGAAATGGCGGGGCCATTTACGTAGGGATGGGAGATATGGATGTTATCGATGCCGACTTCACGTTTGTCGACAATACCGCGGGAGGCGAAGGGGGGGCCATCTGGACGGACGGTTCGGTCAAGTTTTCCGGCAATTCCAGGGTCACATTTGCCAACAATCGGATGAATGACAATGGCACAACCGGGACAGCCAATGATATTTACGCGGGGGAATCGGTTTCCATCCGGGATGGCGGAGAATATACTTTTGGTGGGGGTATCCAGGCCCGTAACCTGAACGTCGGCAGTCTCTATCAGGATGGTTCCCCCATCGTCACTTTCGGGGAAGGTTCGATAACCGAAGTTGGCAATAAGATCGAGATAATGGACGCGATGGTGAAGGTTATCGGTGGAACAGACACGACACTGAAAGCAAACAGTCTTTCGGTTTCCGGCAACAGTCTCCTTCATTGGGAACACTCCATTGCCCAGGCGGGAAAAGTTGCAACGACGACCCGTCTCCCCGCTCTGAACGCTCCGACCATCGTCACGCTGACAGATGAAAATACGAATGCCGTCGGTTACGTTTCCGAGGTAGATGGAACAGGAATTACTACTACTGTCAAAACAGACGGATTAAGTACGTTCAATCAAGTTCGTTTGAACCGTTTCCTCGCAAGTGCTGAAAACTTGACGGGAACCTCTGGATTGGCAAATATTCAGTCCGGCGATACGATTATCGTCACCGGGAACGGCAACGCGGGTGGCTCCATAACTGGCACCGACTCTTTGACGTTGACGATTCAGTCGAACAACACTACCATGCGAACCATTACCGCCGCTGAAAATTCCCAAGTTATTGGCGATAAAAACATCTTTACGGGTATCCGCGAACTTACGCTCTACCTCAATAAGGTCGAATTTACCGGAGCCGATCTTTCCGGTCCGTCATCATATCAAACAATTGATGGAGGAGTTTTGGAAGTTAGCGCATCCACATCCGGCACTTTCCAGGGAACCATAAATTTTTATGGTAATGCTAAATTTACCTCCAATCGAACGGATGGTCAGGGAGGGGTCGCGTATGCCAATCAGGATGTCAATATCACGAATGCCGAAATGGAATTCATCGATAATCACGCAGGTTCCTATGGTAGTGGTGGTGTGATTGCAAGCGCAAACGGCAATATCCAAATCTCGAACTCGAATCTGAAGTTTGAGACCAATACCGCCTTCAATGGTGGTGCCCTTTATGCCCTGAAAAAAATCGAGATTAGGAACTCGGAAGTGGATTTCATTGAAAATGATGCTGATTTTGCTGGCGGGGCGATCTATGCTTACGAAAATATCGCTATCACAAACTCCAATCTTCGGTTTCTCAACAATACGGCTGAAGAGTATGGTGGTGCCATTTTCACGTATGGGGACATTCTCTTGAATGGAGCCTCGAATGCCCTGGAATTTCGTGGAAACAGAGCCTGGGGGTCTCATAACGACCTGTTCGCGGGCGGAACAACAATGATTCAGGATGGCGGAAAGTATTACTTCGGTGGCGGTATCGAGACGCTCAGTCTGCAAATCGGGGGTTCCGCCCAAAACGGTAATCCAACCGTGACGCTGGGCGACAAATCCCATTCGTTTGTGGGATATGATAGTGCAGGCAGTATGGAGATTCAGAATGCCAAATTGGTCTTTGAACTGGGCGCGAACGCGGATAATCGGGATGAAGAGAATCCGTACCTGGCCGCGTCGGATGCCGAAATTGTGAGGATTGGCGAGAATGTGGAAACAGATTTTGCGATTGCCGACGATTTCCAGACACCCGGTAAGGGAGAAACGAAAAACATTCACCTTGTCCAGGCAGACGCAAACGAATTGAGCAATCTCGGCGAAGAGACGCTTAAAAGTACGAATCTCTGGTTGTGGCAGACGGTGTTGAGGGAAAATGATTCTCAATATTGGTTGTCCGTAACCCGTTATGACCCGGCAGCCGAATATGGCAATGGAGCGGGTACGGAAACGTTGTATGGAGAGGTGTTTTTCGATAACAACCATTCCCCGGAGACCATCCGTCAGGAAATCAACGGCGCGACGGGTGAACTCTTCGCTTCGGCAGCCACGGCTCAGGTCGAACGGCTGAATTATCTGAACCGGATTTTTTCCAATCGGTTGGCATTTCAGGAGGAACCTTGTTGCTACACGCGGGAAGCTGGTTGCGGCGGGGAAGCAATCTGTTGTCGCGAATCGGGAAGAAACTTCTGGTTCAGCGGTTATGGCATGGGTGGAAATGTCCAAACGCACCATCAATTCACCGGTTACGACTACCATGCTGGCGGAATGCTGATCGGCGCGGACTGGGAGGAAATGTACCATCGTTTTGGATTTTTCTACGGTTACGGCCAGAGTGACCTTTCCGCGCTGGCTTCCAGTCTGGAATACGACGACCATACATTCGGTGCGTACCTCCGATGGGAAAACCAGGTTGGCTACACTACCGCACTGGCCGCATTCAGTTTTTCATCAGCAGACGCAACCCGCTATTACAGGGGAGCTTACGACGGTGAGTTCGACTCGTGGCAGGCGGATTTGTACGTGGAAAAAGGGGTTCGTTCGGAAAAATTCTGGGGAATGCAGTGGAATCCGTTTGTGGCGCTGCAATATATCCGCTATGCTGGCGACGCTTTCCAGATAGGCGACCTCGGAATGGAGGATGTGGAGTACAATTCCCTGCGGACGATTCTCGGACTGCGTTTCGGACAATCCTTCTACACTCGATTGGGGATGGCAAACTTCTCCATGTCGCTAGCGTGGAATCATGAACTGCTCGACGCCGATGCCTCCTTCACCGCCTATCGTAACCAATCCCTGGCAACCGTTTTCGGCAATGGTGGTGGACGTGACTGGTTTGAGTACACGTTGGGACTGGGAGTGGACTTGTCGCGGCGTGTTACCCTTTCGGGCGACTACTACCTCATGATCAACGAACATTCCGCCATGAACGCGGGAATGGCTACGTTGTCGATTCAATTCTAAACTTCTTCTTTCCTGAAAGTCAGGCGGCATTCTTATTCGGGGTGCCGTCTGGTTTTACAAAAAACTTCCTCAACCTTGACAATCTGTTCATGTTACCTTTCTGGAGGTTTCGGACAAACATTCTTGGCTTCTTTTCGTAACGTTCTCTCTTTTCGGGATGGACTCAAAGAATCCTCCTTGCTGGAAAATTTTACTCAAGTTGCCCAGTTGATTTTACCGATACAATCGGAAGAAACGTCTTTTTGCGGGGTCTGCGTGTGTCGTGAGCCTGCCCGGGACGTTTTCCGAAACGTATGACCGATATATTTCCTCCCTATTTCCGAAACATGCCCGACCGACCTCCTGAAAATAAGCCTGAATCTTCTCCTTCTTCTGCGGAAGAGGTACGAAAAGATTCCCCAAACGTCCCCCTGGAGGAAGGAACTGCTTCCCGACCCGGGTTGCGGCGTGTTAGTGGCGTAATTCATGTGGTCAAACCCATCCAGAAGATTGAGGTGACAGAAACGCTGGTACAGGAATATGTGCCAGTCATGGAAAATCCGACGGGGAATGCGGAAAAGCCTTCCATGGCACCTCCTGCCTTGGAGGGAATCGAAAAATCGACCGTGGAAGTGGAAAAATCGGCCGCCGAAATGCCTGTGGCAGAGATTTTCCAGGAATCCGTTCAGGTGAAGAAAGAAATTCCTGAGGAAGTGGTTGCGGAAACCGTTTTGCCAGCAATCGTGACGGAGGAAAGGCCTTCGTCTCCCGCACTGATGATGGAACCCCCGGAAATCTCCCAGGAAACCGTTCAGAAAATCCTCGCGGCAACTCCTGTGGCAGTCGAAGAACCGCCGCGGGAAATAGCCGGATGTCAAAAATATGTGCCGGAAAAAAGGGTATCCGAAGAAGAGCCGCGACTCGAAGAATCTTCTGAAGAATCGTTCGAGGTGGAATTGGAAGAGCCTGTCTGGGAGCCGGAACTAACTGGTTTGAGTGGGTACATGACTCGGATTGGGCAACAGATCGAAGATTGGATTTGTGCCTTGGGGGACTTTACCATTTTCACCATTCGGGTTTTCTGGTGGGTCATGCGACTTCCTCGCCGTGGAACGTTGTTGCCCTGCATGTACGAAATCGGCATCATGAGTCTGCCGGTGATTGCCTTGACAGGAACGTTTATTGGAATGGTGCTGGCGGTTCAGAGTTACAACCAACTCAAGGGATTTTACCTCGAAACACGAATCGGGGCGTTGATCAACATTTCGCTGGTACGGGAACTGGGGCCGGTACTGGCAGCGACGATGCTGGCCGGGCGAATCGGGAGCAGTATGGCCGCCGAATTGGGAACCATGCGTGTGACGGAGCAAATCGATGCTCTCGGCAGCATGGGGGTCAATCCCATTCACTATCTGGTCGTCCCACGGTTTTTGGGATGTGTCCTGCTGATTCCGGTGCTAACCATTTTTGCCGATTTCATGGGAATCGTCGGAGGAGCCTATTTTTCCGTCTGGGTTTACCATGTCGACTGGCATTTTTACGTGACAAACTCCAACAAAATTGTCGGAGCATTCGATATTTTTATCGGAATATTCAAAAGTTTTTTCTTCGGTGCCGCCATCGGTTTGATTGGTTGCCATCGGGGATTCAACAGCCGCGCAGGCGCTCAAGGGGTAGGCCGTGCCGCCACAGAAGCGTTTGTTTTTTCGTTTGTAATCATCCTGCTACTGGACTTGGCACTGGGAATCGTCATGGAATCAATCAGCCAATGGCTTTTCCCCATAGGCCCCAAACAATTGTAATTGATAATTGATAATTGATAGTTGATAGTTGGTGATTGGTGTGGGAATCAAATGATGGAATTGATCCTTCAAGTCAGAAATTTATCGGTGCGTTTCGGAGCGTTGCACGTGCTTCGGAATTTGTCCTTCGATATTTCCGTAGGCGAAACGGTCGCGGTCATTGGGGAAAGTGGCTGCGGAAAGACCGTTTTGCTGAAAAATCTGATCGGATTGATTCGCCCGACAAGAGGAAAAATTCTCTTCGACGGTGTGAATATCCCCGATTTGCCGGAAGACCAATTGGCCAAACTGCGAATCCGGTACGGCTTTGTTTTTCAACAGGCCGCACTCTTCGACAGCATGACCGTGGAGCAAAACCTCCTCTTTCCCAAACTCCAGCATACCCAGGAGTCGCGTGAGGAGATGTTGGAAACGGTTCTGAAACTGTTGAAAGAAGTAGGACTTCGGGAAAATGTGTTGTCGAAAAAGCCTGCGGAACTTTCCGGCGGAATGCGAAAACGGGTAGGTCTGGCACGGGCGTTGGTGCTGAATCCAGAACTGATGCTTTACGATGAGCCAACGACAGGGTTGGACCCGATTATGACCGACGTTATCAATGAATTGATGCTGAAAACCGCGTGCGAACATTCCGTCACCAGCGTGATTGTCACCCACGATATGACAACCGTCCGAAAAGTGGCCGATCGAGTGATTATGCTTTACCCCCTGGCACGTCTGGAAAAAGGGGAACCGCAAATCCTTTTCGATGGTCCTTCCCGGGAGATCGAAAATTGCCCGGACGAACGTGTGCAACAGTTCATTTCCGGGGATGGACGTTCCCGATTGACAGAAATGATGATTCCTGGGTAATGGGGATGGAACGCAAAAAATATCGAAAAAAGTGTCGGAAAAAGGAGTTGGAATCATGAACGAACGAACCATGCAACTGCGACTGGGAGCCGCCGTTCTCGCCAGCCTGGTCATTATTGGAATCCTGTTGACTTTTCTCGGTGCCAATAACCATTTCCTCGGCTCTCATTATACCATTTATATCCATCTGGACGACGCTCCCGGTGTGGTGGAAAATACACCGATTTACCAAAGTGGAATCCTGATCGGGCGAGTGCAGAAAGTGAGTCTTCTCGAAGATGAAGGTGTTTTGGTTTCCGCCCGGATTTTCGGGGATAAAACGCTTTACCACGATCAGCAGTGCAGTCTTTCCACCTCTTTTCTGGGAGATGCCTCTCTGCGTATTTCCCGTGTGCCGCAGGAAACAGGAACCTCGTTGGAGCCTGCCAAAAAAGTGGAACCTGGCGAGACGTTGATGGGGAGAATCGCTTTCGACCCCATTGTTCTGGCCAATAAAATGCAGGAACGCCTTTCCGTGGCCATTGACGATGTGAGCCATGCCGCCATTCAGTTGGAAAAAGTGGCCTCTTCTGCCGACCGGATGATGAATGACAATCGTGAGAATATCCGAAGTATCATCGATAATGCCCGAAGTATTACAGGAGATTCCCGTGCCATTGTCAATAAATTTTCCACGCTGTTCGATGATGAGTTTGCCCGAAATATGCAGGAATCGGTGACGACTCTGCCGGAAACCCTGAAAACGATGAACGATACGTTTACGTCCGTGGAAAACAAGGTCACGGTGGCGGTAGATAAAATGAACAATACCGTCGATACCGTTTCGCGGCGAGTTCAAAAGTCGCTCGATCTGGTCGACCACACACTCCAGAATGTCCAGAAAATCACCGATCCCATTGCGGTAAAAGCTCCGGTCTGGCTGGGAAATATCGACAATATCCTCCAAAATATGGACGTTTTCATCGAAAATATCAACAATCCGACCAGTACGATTGGTCTGTTGATGCGCGACCGGGAATTGTACGACAACCTCTCTCGAACGGCCTGGAAAGTCCACGATTTGGTCCGTCAGGCAGAACCGATTGTGTTCAATGCTCAGGTTTTTTCGGAAAAAATTGCGCAACATCCTGAATTGTTGGGAGTTCGGGGTGCCCTGAAACCGAGTTCAGGAACTTCCCGTTCGATTCCGTGGCCGAAGGGGATTACCCCACCCGCTTCCGTGGATTATTCCTGGGACAGTCCCTGCTATGAGGGTACGGTATATCCCGAAAGGAAGACACCTGCATGGACGGAATCTGTTTATTCGGAACCTTTGTCGAAGAATTCACCGGAAGTTCGTTTTCCCAAGCCCGCGTCGTCGGTTCTTGCCACGACGGCTCAAAAATCGTCTCCGAAACGGGTGCCTTTGAAGGCGGCGGGAGGGAATGTGACGCCGGAAATGTTGGGAATGACGACGGAGGAATTTCAACGTTCCCAAATTCGTATCCTTTCCGATTCCCCGATGAGCGAAAATAATTCCACGGCAAATTCCATCCCCGCAGCACTCCCCCCGGTGATTCCCGGAGAGGTTTCTTTGAAAAAAGCTTCGCCGGATTCCACGTTATTTTAAGAAAAATAGGAAAAATGTAACCCTCCTGACAAAAGAGTGACTAGGAAAAGGAAGTCCAGGAGGGGATAAAAACGTGGAAAATAAATTTTTCCAAAAACGGATAAAATTTTTGTAATTTTTTTGTCATTCTTTTTTTCAGCTTCTATTGCAAGAGAAGAGAAAATCTTCATCAGATTCTATTTTTTACGATATTTCCAGGCAAAACGAACCTCTTCGCCCACCGAACCCCCCCTGGAAGGCTCCCCCTTGAGAAAAATCTTTAAAAATACTATAATGAATTGTGTTTATTTTTATCAGAATTTTACTCCGGCGCCCGGTGTGACGTTGGTTTTCCCTACTTTATTCGAGGTCATTCATGTCTGAGAATCAACCGCAAACTCATTCCCCTTCGCTGAGCGATGTTCAAAAACAGGCGATTCTCCGTGCGGCCGGTCGAAAGGTCGCATTGTCCATTGCACGGACGGCAGATTCCATCTCTGCGGAGGAATTGGAAGGAGCGGCCAACATCCCTGTTTATGGCGTTTTTGTCTCTCTGAAACGGAAGAATCAGTTGCGGGCATGTTGTGGATGGATACGTGAAACGGCCTCCTTTCGCGAAGCACTGGAACAGGCGGCGTTGCGGGCAGCCACGGAAGATGACCGTTTTCCGGCTCTGCGACCTTCGGAAATAAAAGATTTGGAGATGGAAGTCTGGATTCTGGCACGTCCCGAACGGATTGCTGGTCAGGGGGAAAGTCGTGCCGATTATGTCGAAATCGGGCGGCATGGATTGCAGGTTATCCATCCGATTGGGCAAGGGTTGCTTTTGCCCAGTGTAGCGGTGGAGTGGAACTTGTCTCCGGTGGGATTTTTGGAGCAGGTCTGCCGTAAAGCGAGTCTTCCTGTCGATGCCTGGAAAGAGGAAAAAGTCATTCTTTTGCGTTTCGATGCGGAGTGTCTTCGTGCTTCTTTGAAAGACCTGATAGGGGAGGAATTTCCCGAACTCCTTACGGTGGAAGAGAATCCGTTCAAGCCAGACGCACGTGATTTAGCCAAACTGGCGGATCATTGTTATCGCAACGTTCTGAAACTTTCCCGTGGCGAAATCCCGGACTATTATCTTCCTGGAGCGTTTGACGGTGAGGTTCATGGAATTTGTGTGCGTGTGAGGCTGGTGACGCGCTATGCCGATTGTGCCCAGTTTTCTCTCAGCCGCCCGGTTCCTTTGCAGGCCACGCTTTTGCAATTGGCGCAAAATATTGCCGTGGCGATGAAGCAAAACCAGATGCCAGAAGGGATGCCGTTTGAGACCGACATTTGTCTGATGTGGGATTTGCAGCCGGCAGGCGATGCGCTGAATCCTCTTCTGGAAGGGCTGGAAACCAAACGGCATGGTTTGTTATTGACCCGTTTCGGACGTTGGCAATTGGCGTACGTTTCGCGTAAAAAACCGGAGTCTCTTTTGGAGGAAGGTCTGCGATACTCCGGTTTTCCTGTTGATGAAGATACGAAAGTCTATATTGTTCGGGTGGCATCCAATAAATCCCGTTTCATTACCTCTTCGGTACAGAAGCCCAAAGAAACGACCGAAGCACGAAAACCGTTGGTGGCAGGCTCTTTTTATCCGGCAGACGCGATGAAATTGGAGCGGATGTTGGATCAGTTCCTCCTTCTGGACGATTCTTTGCGGAATATTCCCAAAAAGTCTTACGTCGGAGCGATTGTTCCTCATGCCGGCTGGAAATATTCCGGGCAACTGATGGCGCAAACGTTGTCGAAAATGGAGTATCCCAGCCGGATTCTGGTGCTGGCACCCAAACATAGCTCGATCGGTCTGGATTGGGCTGTTTGTCCTTGCGGTCGGTGGCTTTTGCCGGGACGATCCATGGAGGGAGACCCACGTCTGGCAAGTCAATTGGTAAAAGCGGTGCCGGATTTTCGCCTCGACGCTTTTTCGCATGAACGGGAACATGCCATTGAAGTGATTCTTCCCGTACTGGCACGTCTGGCTCCCGGTTCGCATCTGGTGGGAATGGTCATGAATGGACGTGAAAATCGGCTCACCGAAACCGCGAAATCCCTGGCTAATTGGATGGCCTCATTGCCGGAAATGCCGTTGCTCATTGCCACGACGGACATGAACCACTATGCCAGCGAAGAGCATACCCGGAAAGTAGACGCTCTGGTACGAGCCGCCATCGAAGAGAGAAATCCTGAAAAAATGCTTCAGATTGTCCGGGAAAAGAACATCTCCATGTGCGGCGTTTTGCCTGTCGCCCTCCTGATGATGACGCTGCGGGAGCTGAACCTGCTCCACCAGGTAACCCCAGTAGGGTATTGCACCAGCGCTCAAAGTTCCGGCGACTCCGAAAGTGTGGTAGGATACTACGGGGCATTAATAGAATAATGAGATAATGATTAATCATTAACCAAAAGTGGTTCCTGGTTGAATGCCGTAGCCGCAGTGAAATTCGGGGATGGTGAGAGGGCGTTTGCCGGAAGGTTGCAGAAGGCGGATTCCCAGGACACCTTTTCCAGTAGCGACGGCCAAAACCTCGCCCACCGCCAGAATCGTGCCAGGGGGCGTATTTTCAGGAAGAGGCATTTCAAGAATTTCCGGGACGGGGTGCGGAATGAGCCGAATCGGAGGTTTGCCGGGTGTTTTGACCCAATGCGTAAACGTTCTCGGCCACGGTTCAAACGCACGGATTTGATTGCGAATCTCCACAGCAGAACGATTCCAGTCGATCTGAGCGAACTGTTTTCGCAGTTTTCGAGCACCGCAAGCCAACGCCGGGTCTTGCGGAACGGCCCACTGGGAAAGGTCTTCGCCATTTGCCATGCGGTCGATGACGTACAGAACATGCGGAGCGCCGATTCGTGCCAGACGAGCTTCCAGTTCCGGCGTCGTTTCATCCGGCAAAATCGGCACTTTCTCCCAGGCCACCATCGGTCCGGCATCCATTTCCGGCGTGATGTGGATGACGGTAATGCCCGTTTCATCGTCGCCATTGTAAATCGCCCAGTGAACTGGAGCGGCACCGCGATATTTCGGCAGCAAGGAACCGTGCAGATTCAGCCCACCCAACCGAGCGGCCTGAATCCCTTCCTGCGAAAGGATTTGGCCGTAGTCGCAAATGAAAAAGAGGTCGGCCTGAAAAGAACGGAGCGTTTCGATTGCTTCCGGGGATTTGATTTTGGCAAAATGGTAGATCGGCGTTTGGTTCTTTTCCGCCAGTTGGACAATTTCCGGCGTGGGGAGCGGTTTTCCCTGCGTATGCGTCTGCGGAACAGGCTGCGTGACCAAGGCCACCACTTCATGCAAAGGATGCTGATACAACGCTTCCAACGTTGGAATGCCGAACGTTCCTGTTCCCATACAGACGATTTTCATGCCATTCCCCTCCCTTATCAGCCATCCTTCTATGAATCATTGTCCCATTAATCATTAATAAGATCTATTCTTCTTCTGAAATCGTGACCGACTCCATGATGTCTCCCTGTTGGATGGCGTCGACAACATCTTGCCCTTCCAGCACTTTCCCGAAAACGGCGTGTTTTCCGTCCAGCCAGGGGGTGGGGACGTGGGTGATGAAGAATTGCGAGCCATTCGTGTTCGGGCCGGCATTCGCCATGGAGAGGATTCCAGGACCATCGTGCCGCAGGTCTTTGTGGAATTCGTCGGCAAACTGGTAGCCCGGACCGCCCGTTCCCGTACCGTAGGGGCAACCGGTCTGGATCATGAAATCGGGAATGACGCGGTGAAATTTCAGGCCGTTGTAAAATCCTTCCGTCGCCAGTTTGACGAAATTGGCCACGGTATTGGGGACTTTGTCGGCAAACAGTTCCAGACGAATGGTGCCGCGGTTTGTTTGGATGGTGGCAATTTTCTTCACGTGTTGTCTCCTTGAAAAAGAGGAATCGGACTCCGATGTTCAACCAACCCAATCGTTTTCCATCAGAAAAAATCCTTATAAACGTCTCTGTTATTATACATCATTTGGCGGAAAGGGCAAGGTGGTTCCAGGAGATCGTTCCATTTTTGTTCTCCTGGCTGAGAGAAGCTGGCCGAGAGAAGCGGAACGATGTCGCGGGGAAATTTTGTGAGGGGGATGTAGTTTTGGCAGGATTTTCATGGTACAATGGCATGAGCAAGGTGAAAAGGGTCGCTGCGTGGCTTTTTCATTATCCACAGTCAATTTCACACCTCACACATTTTCACTCAGGAATCGGATTATGTTGGAAGAAATGTTGTCATCCATTTATTTTTACAGTTTTATTCTGGGGGGTGGATTTCTCCTCCTCCAATTTTTGCTTTCCCTGTTGGGTTGGGGTTTCGATACCGATTGGGAAAGTGATTGGGAGGTGGACGAAATGGATTGGGGGAGTGATTCCGGGAGTCCCCCCTCGCATTCCCTCTTTCCCTTTTTCCAATATCTGAGCCTGCGGTTTATCACGACTTTTCTCGCTTTTTTCGGGGTTGTCGGTCTGTGCGTTTCCCGTTGGAATCTTCCCTGGTTGTTGGGTCTGTTCCTGGCATTGTCAATCGGTTGGCTGGCAGGGATTGGCGTGGGTTGGGGAATGCGGTGGCTGGTACGATTCAACGCGGTGGGGAATACCGATTTTACGCGGGCGGCTGGAAAAACGGCGACTGTTTATGTATCGATTCCGCCTCACCGTTCCCAAATGGGAAAAGTCCAGTTGACACTTCAAGGCCATACGGAAGAAATGGAAGCATTGACAGATGGCGATGCCCTTCCCACCGGAACATTGGTACGGATTCAGGCCGTTTTGGACGGTCGGATTGCTGTTGTGGAACCACTTTCGGGAGAGGTTCCCTGAAAAGTGCGCTTTTTACAGGAAGAACGTTCCGGGAAACGGTTTTACTATTGACAAAAAAAACAAAGTTGCTACAATTCACAAGATGCCGCACTGTTTGGGAAGGCATCCAACCGACTTTTTTCTTTTGAAAACAACACAAAACCATTCCAGGCAAGGAGTTTCCTAATGAATCACGAATTCGATGCCTATAAAAAGACCTTATTGGCGATGCGAGCGCGGCTTTCGGGAGACGTCTCCCAGATGGCCGATTCCGCGCTGCGGCAAAATCGGCAGGAATCGGAACTTTCCTCCATGCCAATTCACATGGCAGATGTCGGCAGTGACAATTTTGAAAAGGAATTTACGCTGCAATTGTTGCAAAGCGGCACCGATATTTTGGGAAAGATCAACGCGGCTCTGGAACGTATTGAGGATGGAACCTACGGCGTGTGCGAAGTCTGCGGAGCCAAGATTCCCAAAAAGCGTTTGCAGGCCGTTCCTTACGCGAATATGTGTGTCAAGTGCGCGGACAAGGAAGGTTGACGTGGTTTTTGGCAAGAAAACACCTTTTCCGATTTCGCGTTTTGGGCTTTTTCTGCTGACTGCGGTGGTGGGTGCCGGGGTGGATTTGTGGAGTAAATCGGTGGCATTTCGTCAAATGGGAATGCCTGGAGAAAAACCGCCCTATTGGGTGATTCCCGATGTTTTTGGGGTTCAGACCAGTCTGAATGAAGGTGCGTTATTTGGCTTGGGGCAAGGTTTTACGCTTTGGTTTTGTGTCATTTCGCTGATGGCCTTTCTGTTTATTGGTGGTTGGCTTTTTGTTTGGGGAAATGCCCGCTACAAGAGTTGGACGTTTCTGTTGGGGCTGATCTGCGGCGGAATTTTCGGAAACCTTTACGACAGATTGGGCTGGCCGGGACTTTTCTGGAACTATTCTACCCCGTTGCATGAGGTTGGTGAACCCGTTTATGCTGTCCGGGATTGGATTTTGGTGATGATAGGTACCTATCACTGGCCTAATTTCAACATTGCGGACTCGCTGTTGGTGGTTGGAGCGGTTGGAATCATGTTCCTCTCCCTCTGGCAAAAAGAGGAGGATGGAAAGGAAGAATCTTGATACATTCCTTTCTTTTTTACCAAAAATTTCGTTACAAAATGTTTTTTTCTGAAAAATGGATTTTTGGTTGATTATTTTTTGCTGAAAATGATATTTCTTTTCCCTTAAACTATTGAAAAAAAGAAAAAATAGGATAAAATAATAGAGAAAGGATGTTTTTTCCGATAAGTAAAAAATCCCATGGAGGAGATTATTGGGAAATAAGAAGTGGAAATTTTTTACAGTTCCTGAAAACCACTTAATGAAGAATAACTCATGAACCTTTTATTCCCCTCAATCCGATTTTCAGCATATTATCGAAATCGATGGTGGGGAAAGTCTGTTTTGGTGGGAAGTTTTCTGGCGGCATGCCTTTTTTTCTGGCAGAATTACTCCTTTGGTAAAGATGGAACGCTCCCCCCATCTATCACTTCGGTATCGGCAGAAGCCCTTCCGCGAGACATTCATCCGTGGGGCACTTTTGAACCTGGAGCATGGCGTTTTTCACGAACGACGGTGGAAAAGGAATCCTCCCGGGAAGGTGGAACACAGCGAACTGTTACGGATAATCGTCTGACGCTTCAGGAAAAAAAGAAACGTTCCCTCACGCTGATTCTGGAATCCCAGGTAACGTTGATGGGCAAAAGTGTCAAAATGGAACCGAGGCGTTTGCATCAGGATTTTTTGGGCTTGCCGGCAGAAAAAACGGCTCAATATACGTACCTTTCCCCCACGACGCTGACGATTGAAGGGCAGCCGGTTTGTTGTACCGTGGTACAATGCGAATTTCAGGAAGGTTCCCAGTGGAAACAAACGACGGTCTGGTACAGTACCAGCCGTGTTCCCTTCGTTTTCCAGCGGGAAGTCAAGGTGCGGGATCGGCAGACCGGAGAATGCCTGGAAACTTCTCACATGCGGGTTACTTCCATGAATATGCCTGTCGTGGTTTTGGGAAAAGTGCTGAAAGGTTATCAGTATACACAGGAACGTCGCTTCCCGGAATACACTTCTCGTGAAAATGTGGTGGCCTCGATTCAGATTCCTGGCGGCGTGATTACAAAGATGTTTCAGGATACGGGACGGAATGGAAAAACCATTCAGAAAGTGACGGTAGAGTTGCTCGACTACGGGATGAGTACTTCGGAACACCAGCAGGAAATGTACCGCGACTCCACGCTCCGTTCCAACCATCTGGCTCACATTCCTCCCAGAGGGGAAGATTCCGCCGTTCGTCAGCAGGAATTTTCCATGGCATTTTCTGTAAAATCCCCTCTGGAAACAGGAGCGGCAGAGATTTCGGAGTCTCCCAACAACTTCCAGCGTTTTCGGGATCGTTGGCGTAAGTCGCAGAGCAACGGATTGGGGGAAACCACGGCAACATCCCACGAATCCGAATCTTCCGACCAGCTATCTTCTGAGAATTCTGAAGAAAGTACCATGGTATCGCAGGCAGGCACCCCTTGCCGTTCCCCGATTTACAATCAGAATTACCGGCGTAACCGGCTTGCTTACGGAGGTATTTGGAGTGGTGGCCGGATGGTCATTTCCACGGAATCACTCCGTTTTTCCACAACTCCGCCCAGGACAACGCTGGAACAGAATCTGGAACTGAGCCGTCAAAACTGGCGTCGTCACTGGCGAACGTTCTGGGCACAGGCATTTACCACCGAATAGTTGGAATATTTTCTCTTGCTGAATTCTATTTTTATTCGTTTTTCGTTTTCATACTACTTGACATTTCAGAGAGAGCGGTCTATAGTATAGGAAAGTTGGCAAAAATATTTCTCAAAGGATGACTCATATCGATGGCAATGCTGCGAATTATCAAAGGTTTGTCACCAGGCAAAACCTATCCCATTCGGGAAGGTTCCTATACGCTGGGGCGTGGACAGGATTGCGATATTCACCTGGAGGCAGCCGCGGTAAGCCGAAAACATGCCCGAATTTATTTCCAGGGGGGGAATTACATCCTGGAGGACTTGAAAAGTCGCAACGGAACGCTCGTCAACAATCGGACGGTGAGTAATCCGGTTGTGCTGAAACATCGGGATCGTATCCAGGTCTGTAGTATTGTGATGTTTTTCTACGCGGACGGCCAGGAAAACGACGCGGAAGATTACGACGATTTTCAGGCTCGCATTGATGACAATGACCATCCCAGCGACAAGTCGTCGTACATGGCGACGTTCGATATGTTCCAGAACAAAGGGCAAAGTGGCCTGACCAGTGCCAGCGCGGAAGCCAAACTGAAGGCGTTGGTGGCCATTGGGCGGCATTTGGGGGAAGCGGTCAAGTTGGAGGAGGTCTTGTTGCGGATTCTGGAAAGCCTATTCGATATTTTTCCGCAGGCCGACCGGGGAATCATCATTTTGCGCGACCCCAAAACCGGGCGACTTTTGCCGAAAGCTCTGAAACAGCGTCATCCCAACAACGAGGAAGTCCGTTTGAGCCGAACGATTCTGCAAAATGTCATTTCTTCGGGAAAGGCAATTTTGTCGGCAGACGCGGCCAGCGATTCCCGGTTTGACATGTCGCAGAGCATTTCGTATTCTCCCATTCGCTCCATGATGTGTGCCCCGTTGATTGGAATTGACGGGAACGCGATTGGCGTTTTGCAAATCGACGCGGCCAGCACGATGAAACAGTTCACGTCGTCCGATCTGGAAATCCTCGCCAGCGTCGCGAATCAGGCAACGGTTGCGGTGCGGAATGCGCAGTTGATGGAATCGGCCATGGAAGAGGCGTCGCTGCGTCGGGAATTGACCGTGGCGCACAAGGTTCAGCAGGGACTTCTCCCCGCGTCCAAACCGGTTCTTCCGGGGTATGCTTTTTTCGACTATTACGCTCCGGCACGACAACTGGGGGGTGATTATTTCGATTACATTCCGCTGCCGGATGGTCGTTTGGCCGTGACGCTGGCGGATGTTTCGGGAAAAGGAATTTCCGCATCTTTGCTGATGGCGAAACTTTCGGCAGAAGCTCGTTACATGCTGGCAATGCACACGGATGTCACGGAAGCGATGTTCGATTTGAACAACACGTTTTGCGACGATCGCTGGGACGACCGATTCGTAACGCTGATTACAGGGATTCTCAACCCGCAGACGCACGAAATTATCCTGGTAAACGCGGGGCACGTTCCACCGATTCTTTGCCACGCGGAAGGAGGGACGACAGTGTTGACCCATTTGGAACGGGGGTTGCCGATTGGCGTTTTGTCGGACACGGTTTACCAAACGACTTCGGTTCAATTGCAGCCTGGCGAAACGCTCTTC
Organism: Planctomycetia bacterium; assembly: GCA_030527185.1. Taxonomy (GTDB): domain Bacteria; phylum Planctomycetota; class Planctomycetia; order Pirellulales; family Thermoguttaceae; genus RGIG3701. Next base: position 20,440 of record JAUNBF010000036.1, read on the forward strand.
TTTTTCACGGATGGCGTGACCGACGCGGTGAATGAAACGGGAGAGATGTTTGGCAACGAACGGATTTATCGTTGCTGGGAGAAGAAATTTGAGACTGTGGAAGAACATGGGATGGCTCTGATTCGGGATATTCATCGCTTTGTGGGAACGGTGCCCAACGCGGACGACATTTGTATTACAGGAATCCGAAGAAATTTCAAATAGATTGGGGCTTGTTTGTGCGGTGGCTGCATATTGGTGATATAGTTGGCAAGCCTGGTCGACAGATTGTTGTTCAGAAGATTCAGGAATTGAAGGAGCGTTACAATCTCGAATTGGTGACGGCCAATGCGGAAAACGCGGCCTCGGGATCGGGGCTGAATCAGGCTATTTATAATGAACTGACGCAGGCCGGGGTGGATTGTCTGACGATGGGAGACCATACGTTCAAACGGCGGGAGATTATTCCGGTGCTGGAAAAAGAGCCGCGAATCGTCCGCCCGGCCAACTACCCCACCGAAGCACCGGGAAAAGGGTTTACGCTGATTGAGGCAGGCTTGGGAATCCGTTGTGCGGTGGTGAATTTGCTGGGTCGCGTTTTCATGCAGCCAATTGATTGCCCCTTTCACGCGGCGGACAAGATTTTACGCCAACTTCCTTCCGATGTGAAAGTCATTCTTATCGATTTTCACGCGGAAGCGACGAGCGACAAACAGATTCTGGGTCGTTATCTCGACGGACGGGTGACGGCAGTTTTGGGTACGCATACCCATGTTGCCACAGCCGATGAGCAGATTTTTCCCAAAGGAACCGCCTTCCAGTGCGACGTTGGCATGACCGGCTCCATGCAGAGCATCATCGGACGGCGGATTGATCGGGTTCTGGAAACGACGCTAACCGCTCGCCCCACGATTTACGACGTTGCGGAAGACGCGGTCGAGCTTCACGGCACGATCGTCGATTTCCTTCCCCTCACCGGCAAAGCCACCGCCATTGAGCGGCTGGTGGTTGGTAAAATTAAGAATGATCGTAGCCCACATATTTCGTAAAAACAAATACGATTCATTTTTGTTTCTTTAAAACAGCAGTAGAATACTCGAAAAGTTGCGATATTTTAAATTTTTTTGAAAAATTTTTTCTTTCCTACTTGCATTGGGAGAATATCGAGAGTATAATGGAGGTAACATCATGGTTGTGTGATTGGAAAAATCTTCAAACGAAAGAAAGGTGCAAACGATGAAACACAGATGTTCCTGGCTGGGGCTTTTGGTCTGTGCCCTGGTTGTTAAAGTAGGGGGGGGGGGCAAAATGTAGAGGGCGTTCTTCACGCGGAGGTGGTTTACGAAAAAGCGACCGAACCGTATTTTGCTTCTACAGAAACACGTTCTTATATTTCCGGCACGATTGCCGCGACGAATCTGATTGCGTCGGATGGGAATTCGACTTCTTTTACCAATTTTGGAGCGGGTGGAAAAGAAGGGAGAACGAATCTTCTCGATCAGGATTTGAACACCAAAATGTGTGCGATCGCGACCTGGATCAATCGAGATAAAGCCACGTTTTCGATGGTTTTTAATTCCGAGACGAATTCTTCTCAACGCCTCCGGTACCGATTGGGCGAATATTCTCTGGGAAGTGCGAATGATAATGCCGCGCGAGACCCCTCTTCCTGGACACTGTACGGTTCCAACGATGGAAAACAGTGGACGGCTATTGAGACCGTTACCGATTTTTCGTTTCCTGACACTCGCAAAGCCCTTTATAATTTTCCCGTCGAGGTTTCCGTCCCCTACTCCCAATATCGGCTGGACGTTCACAAAACGAAGGCCGATACCGAGTCATTTCAGCTTTCAGAACTCTCTTTCTGGGCAGCGGAAACCTATGGCGAAATCGGTGCCGGAGCGACCTTGAGTACCTACCTTAACGGAAATCCGCACACTTCTTTTGGAAAGAATGAAACGCCTGACAAATTACAGGATAACAATACCGGCACCAAAATGTGCGCGACAAACGCGAATATCAATACGGGCAACAACACGTTTTCGCTTGTGTGGGAGTTGGAACTTCCTGACGTTCTCCAGATGTACTCCATGACAACCGCCAATGACGGAGTGGTCCGCGACCCGATTTCGTGGAGGGTTTTGGGGTCGGATGACGGTGTGGAGTGGACGGAACTCGATTACATTGCCAACGCTTTGGATCTCATGCCAACCGAGCGTTTTACGCAAGTCGATTTTCTGTTGGACAACGAAGAAGCGTTTGCGTTCTATCGTTTTGACTTTCTGCAAACTCGTAGTAATGACCCGGCCTTTCAGCTTTCGGAGATGTCGCTCTGGGCACCCCGGGTTCCGGAGCCTTCGACGTGTGTATTGTTGTTTTTGGGGATGGTGGGAATGGTTTACTACACAAGTAAAGGAAAAAAGAAGCATTAGGGGTGAAATTCATGAAAAAAGGCTTTACGTTGGTGGAATTGCTGGTGGTGATCGCGATTATTGGGATGCTGGTGGGGCTTCTCCTGCCAGCCGTCCAACAGGCACGGGAGGCTGCGCGACAGATGCAGTGCAACAACCATCTGAAACAAATGGGGCTGGCGGCGCTCAATCATGAGAGTTCGCAACGGAGTTTTCCCTCTTCCGGCTGGAGTCATAACTTTCAGGGAGACCCGGACTTTGGATTTGGGGAAAGTCAACCGGGAGCATGGACGTATTCGCTCCTTCCGTTCCTGGAACAACAGGCGTTGTGGTCGCTGGGAATGGACGGAAATAAAAGTTTGGATGCCACCATCAAAGAGGCCAATGCGGAACGATTGACGCAACCGGTCGATATTTTTTATTGTCCTTCCCGACGAACTGCGAAAACGTACAAGGGAAATGGGGGGGCATACAACAGTGACGGTGGGAGTCTCGTAACCAAGAGCGATTATGCCTGTAGCGGAGGGGATGGCTGGTCGTGGATGGGAGAAACCAGCTATGAAAAAGGGTTGGAATACCGTTACACAGGAGAGAAAACGGGGATGTTTTACTGTAAAAGTGCCATTACGATGGGAGAAATCCGGGATGGAACCAGCAACACGTACCTGTACGCGGAGAAATATGTCGATCCCTCAAAATACGAACCGGGCGGTTCTGTCGGATGTGCTCAGGGAGACGACTGGAGTGGTTGGATGGGGCCGGAATCGAACGATTTAGGGCGATACACTCTCTATAAATCGGACGAAACGACTTACCATCCCCGCCAGGATCATACCGGGCTGGACACCGGCTATCCTTTCGGCAGTGCCCACTCCGGCGCATTCGGCGTTGTTTTGTGCGACGGTTCCGTCCAACGTATTTCCTACAGCATCGACCCGGAAATCCACTCCTGGTTGGGCAAAAAAGCGGATGGTCAGGCGGCCACCATTCCGCAGTAAGACTATTTTCCATCCTTCACGATAATTTGTCCTACTTTGTACCGCCGTTGCCCATCGTCGTCGGGAAGTGGGAGCGCGAAAACCGGTGTGCCGTCGCGTTGCCCCACGGAAATGTAAACATCGTACGTGCCTGGCTTCGTCACAGGGGCGATGAGGCCGGCGGTGAAGGTGCTGGTATGTTCTTTGACGGGAATTGCGTCGATTTTTCCGACTTCCAGCGTCTTCACATCCAAAGTCTCATCCGAAAGAACCGCCACCAGACCACCTTTTTCGTCTTTGAGCGTCATTGCCACGAATCCGCCCGGATAACAGGGTGCCACTCCCGCGTTTGCCCATTTCCAACGAACCGTGAATGGCTCTCCGACGGTAATCTCTTTCGGATACTCCAATTCCCGCAATTGCAGACGATACCCCAACCGCAGGTTGATTTTCCGAATCACGTCCTGGCACTTCTCCCACTCCTGCCTGGCCCACCAGTGGATGGACATGTAGCTGGCGTGGTACTCCTCCACCGACTGGTAGAGCAGATCGTTATCCCAGGCCTTTTTTCTCACCGAAGAACCGTAGTGTTCGTGTTCCAGAATCACGGGAAGCGTCTTCCAAAAACGCTCCGCCATATCGACATGGTACCACTGGTTGGGAGCTTTCTGCACCAAAATACTGTCGTCCCGCAGCGTCACCCCCAACTGGCGGGCATAATCGGTCGCGGGATAATTTCCCGTCCGGTTGGCGGAACCATCCACATCGTCGCTGATACAGAGCAAAACGTCGGGAAATGCCTCCTTGTGCATATCGATATGCCGTTTTGCCATGGCGATATTCTGTTCGGGGGTCAGTTTGGAGCTTCCGCCCGTATGCCCTTCGCCCCACATGCCAAACGTGCCGACATCGATGAAGGCGACGTGAGGATTGCCGTTGTATCGTTTTCCCGCCGCGGCTAGAAAATTGCGAAGTTTTTCGAGGTAAACAGGATCGTCAAAAACCGGATCGACCAGTTTACCATTTGGGTCTGGCCCCTTGTCCCAACCAAAGGTGTACCGGATCCCCTTCGCGCCCGCGTCGAAAACCCATTTCGGCGTCGCGTATTCGAGCCAACTTTCCGAAGTGGTGAACCGAAACGCGACTTTTTTCCCAGACGCAATCCATCGCTGCGCAGGTGTGTCGAGCATTGCCCAGTTGAATTTTCCTTCTTCCGGCTCCAGATAGGCCCATGGAATCCGCAGGTAAACCGTCGTGCATCCCTCAAACCACTCCAGCGAATCGGACGGCTCCAGGTCGCTGCCGTAATTCCCTGGAAAGTTGGAGTAAAAGTGCATCGTCCAACCCATCTGCGGATTGTTGAGCGCCACGCCCGTATCCTGAGGCTGAACCACCACATTTTCCGCCTGTGCCACCAGGCATAAGCCTGAAAAAATGATCCATGCCAGTAATATGTTCAATGGATAATTATTTAGTTTCATGCAAACTCTTTCATTTCGTATTTTTACGCCGTTGATACATCAAAAAAACAATTCCCAACAGAAGCATTCCCCACGTGGCAGGTTCAGGAACGTTCTGCCCGGCCAGTCCAGTCAGCGAAACATTCATGGAATTGGCGGTATTGTAAAGGCTCCAGTCCCAAGCCAAAATCCCGCTACCGTCGGCACTGAAAAGCGAGGAAAGCTGAATCACCCCCACATCCAATACGGAAGCATTTTCCATGCCATTCTCGGAAGCCATCCAAAGAGCCAAATCTGCCGTTGCGTCCAAGTCGTTGAGACCATCGAAAGAAAGCTGAACGTTGAAATAGCCACTTTCGCCAGTGAAATTCAAATATCCCATGGTTCCGTAAGCAGTGCCAATCGACAACATTCCACTATTCAGGGAAAGGGTTTCCGAAAAACGCAAATCGTCATTCAGTTGAACCGTACGATCATTTTCAGCCGTTTCCCAAATGCTAGTATTGGAAATCTTAAACGAATCATTTCCGCCATTCGCATTCAACAACGTATATTTTGCCGCCGCCACTTCCGGTGTCCAGCAGGCCAAGCCACCCGCAACACCCAGGGTCACTGTCCCGGATTGCGAATACGTTTTGCCCACTTCCAGACACCCCAACCCCGTCGAATCTGCCAGAAAATGCAACGTGCCTCTGCCGCCAGAATACGTCGTAAAATTCTCGGTCGTCTTTACCGAAACATCTTTGCCCACAATTTGCAACAACCCTTTTCCCGTCCCCCTTCCAACGTCAATTACGGCAGCCGTCAAACTTCCCCCCTGAGAAACTCGAATCGTCCCATTTCCATCCTGAGCAATGTTGATATTTTTATCCGCCTGCAAAATCCCGCCAACGATGTCGATCACCGCCGTGGAACCGGCAGCATCCCCCACATACATCTGTCCGTGAGATGAACCTGTGTCGTACAATTTTCCGCCGGAAGAGATCGTAACGTTGATGGTATTCTCTCTCTGTCCGAACCAAAAACCGTCCGCCTGCAACAGCCCCCCTTCCGAAACTTCCACCTGAATCGTCGTTCCCGTTTGGCCGGGAGTATCTCCGCCAAAATTACGCCCGAAATAAAGCCTTCCGTCAAAAATGGCCTGTGCCTGATCCGTTACCGTCAAAGAGCCACCATTTAACGAGGAAGAGGTGTTTCCTGTTGTTTTCAGCAAACTCCCTTCTCCCGAAACGGTAATGTTGGCTGCTCCCGCCGACTTGGCACCTTCCAGGTATCCAGCCTGAAGAAGTCCGCCATTGGTAACCTCCACATTCGTTGTCCCGGTAGAACGATTCCCAAGCCCCATAAAATTGGTCACACTTACCGAACTGCCCTCACCGTCGATTTTTAACGTGGTGTTCCCCGTTTCTCTGGAAATGGCGGTCTGCAGAACGTTGATTCGACCACCCTTTTCCACCGTTATGATCGAGGTTGAATCGGTCGCGATTCCCGTGATAAGAGAATCCGCTGTCACCACACCCTTTTCACCAACGTAAAGTTCCGCTGTTCTATTGGAAAAGTAGGTTTGTGTCAACTGCTGTGTTAATTGTAAATTTTCTGTGGTCGTTAAGGTTCCCGACTGAACCGATATTTTCCCGGAATTTTCAATCAATTTAGCCGTAACCGTTCCATTTTGAATGTCCAAAATTCCATTTGCAACCCGCCCGATATTCAAAATTGCAAACGACGCGGTTCCAGATGAAGTCGCGGTTCCAATCGTGATGGTTCCTGTTTTGGAAGCTACACTATCATAGCCACCACTTCCCAGGAAAAAATCTTTCGTCGCTTTCAAAGAACCATTTCCACTCACAGTCATTGTCGCGTCCCCTTTATGACCAAAATACATGGGAGAACTTGTGGAAAGCGTTCCACCGTCGATTTTGATCAAAGCGTTCCCTAAATTGCTGTCGCCAATATAGGAAGCGTTCGGGTCTGTCTCGCCAGTAAGCGTCAACGTTGAGCCGCCTGAAATCTCGATGGTTCCCGTCTGATCATTGTTTCCCATGGAAAATCTCGGTGCCGTGAAGGAAGCTCCGTCCACAAGAATCAACGTTCCTGCGGCATTAGCAAACCCAACACGAAGCCGGGAAGCGGTCGTCACCGTTGCGTTATCTACCGTCAATTGGGTATCCGTCGTATTATTTCCAATAATTACTTGATTATCATCCGTCAACGTAACCGTCCCCGACGTGATCCATTTTCCAGTGCGTGTCACATCCTCCACCCAATTGGTGGTACCGGAATAGACTCCTGAATCTCCTCCATTCCAGACATAACCACCCCAGACGGTGGAAAAGGTGGTGAGTACGCCTGCCAAAAACATTCCCAAACGTATTTCCATGATTCTTTTTCCTCGTTTTAGAAAGGGTTAAAATTTCTTCATTTCTTCGGTCAATCGAAAAATGGCGGCTCGGCGAGACCATACCATATCGGGGTCAAACGTCACCGGGCGGCAGATAAATTCGTAACGATCCAGTTGCAAATAACAAAAACCCTGGTGGTCGGCACCATCGGCACTGTACGCGGTACTCTGCAAGGAAAGCGTCCGTGGCGTATCTTTCGACCGATCGTTCCAACCGTGCGAATGGCCGTGAATCCAGGCGACAAACGACGGTGGAAGCGTTTCCGTCCCTTCCCATTTCACCTCTGCCAGAGGATGGTGCGAAACGACAAAAACCGGCTTTCCGCTCTGGCGGTACGTTTCCAGCGTCGTTTTCAACCACGTTTCCTGCGTATTTCCAAGATTTTCCTCCGACGTGTCCAACAGCAGAAAATCGGCTCGCGGCATCTCCAACCGATTTACCCAACGCTCGGCCACGAGTGATTTTTCCTGGCGATATTCCGGGAAAACCTCGAAAAGCGTCGTTCGGCAATCGTTTTCGCCCAGGCAAAACTGAAGTGGAATCCCCACCGCCATCAGAGGTTCCAGTTCCTTCCGAACCGCCTTGTAACCTTCCCGATCTCCACGCGAATCGACCAAATCGCCCACCAGCACCACCGCTGCCGGACGGGGACGCAGTGCCAGAATCATCCGGCAGACCTCGCGAAATTTCTCCAGATTTTCCGGCTTATCTTTGCCTACATGTGCGTCTGCCACGAAAATGACCTGGTGTTCGTCCACCACTTTCCGGGCAGGGACGGGGTTCCAGACCAACTCGCCCATCGGGATTTCCGTCACGTCCGTCGTTTTCCCCGCCGACACCGTTGGCTTCGGCAAATAACCGCTCAGGCAGGCATGGCTCATCGCCCGAATCTGGTGGGTGATTCCCCACACGCCCGTGTGCAACCGATTTTTCTTCCGAAACATCTCCTCGACGAACGTCTTCTGCTCCGGTGACAGCACAAATTGCGGCAAAATCATCTGCGAAATGGAAATTTCCGCATATTCCGCCAGATTGTTGTTCCTGCGAACACCCTCGTAACGGACGTTGGCAAAATCTTTGGCATATTCCATCGCCTCAAGGATCTTCGCCTTCACCGCCTCGTCCGGCTCCACCTGATACATCAGGCTCAGCGAACATTGCATCTGGTAAAAACTGTACGTCGGCACCCACGCCTGAACTTCCCGCAACGGCTTGTCCCGCAGTCCCAGCGACTCCACGATCGACGGCTCACAAAATTCCCGATACCAGTCGAAATACTTCGCTTCCCCCGTCACGTCCCAGGCCGCCGCGTAAATCATCGGCAAACGGGCCGCTTCGTGTGCGTAAACGTGCCACATTTTGTGCAGGCCACGCGGGTCTTTCGTCCCGTCCGCTCGCAGAAAACTGTAATCGTTCTCCGCCACCACCTGTTCCCGTGCCGCGTCCGCCAGTTCGCTCAACAACAGCCGAATCTCCTGCCGACTCGCCTCACTGCAAAGAGGGCTGCGGTAATACTCCCACAAACCTTCCACGTAATGCGTGTACTGATCCCGTGAGGAGGTGATGTACGTGCTTTTTCCATCCTCTGCCGACAGACCCCGCGTGACATAACCCCGCACACCATGCGCCGACCCCAACATCCGCAGCCCGACATAAGCGTCGTACGCTAACGGACGAATCGTCTCATCACCCGTCGCCTCGTACCACTGCACATACCCAACCAGCACCGTGCCCATGCACAACGCGCAGTCTGCCAGGGCACTTCCATAACCAACCGGATTCGGATTCAACTCCTGGATCTGTTCCACCGTATGCTGCCGGGAAACGGGGGAAGCGTACCAGACATGCGTGAGAGGGGAATAATACTCCTGAAAAGACTGGAGTTTTTCAAACAATTCTCGTGCCAGCGTGTCGCTTTCATCCTGCGTAAAAAACGTTTTTTCCTCACCCTGAGCCACCACCGCGCACAAAAGGAAAAAACCGCATAAAAACCATCGTTTCATCATCTTTTTCAACTTTCTGTATCATTCCGGCAACTGAACCGGTTCCCTATCTGCCTTTTTACCCAAATAACTGTGAACTCTCGCGTCGATACTGTAAGAAACACGGTGTACCGAGCCGTCGCACATCACGACGCCCCACGCTCCCGCATGCGCACTTCCAAATGCCTTGGCCGTTTCCAGCCCAACTCGATCCTGGTACGGGCAATACATCCGTGCCTCATCATAAAGCGTATACCGCAAAACATCGTCGTTGACCCCGACCCACGCCACGGTATCGTCGTTGCCATCCTTCTTCGGCGACGTATAGTACTGCGGATCCACAAACTTTTCGCCAAAAAGGTATGTATTACTCGTTCCGTCCTGGACTTCTGCTATGGAAACTTCACTTTTGCCCGACACGATGCCTGTTTTTCCACCATTGACCACGGTACTTTTCCCCACCGCCACCGTTTTTACGCTAAATCCCACACCGTCGTAACCGTCGGCACTGTTCGCCGCATAATCCGTTTTACAGCAGTGCGTAATCGCGGACATGTTGACCGGCGACGTGGAGCCGTTAAAAGGATAGACCAGAGCAGGGCGACGCGAAGGACAATAAAAAAGACTTACCACCACCCCCGCACGAATTGCCGCCTGTTCTTTTTGCACATCGTCAATCTCTTCCACGCCATTTTGCCCCAGACTCCAAAGTGCTTGCTGCTCCAGATAGGGCAACAGAGAATAACACCATGAGCCAGGCTGATTCCCTCGAAAACCGAGATCGGGGTCGCCCACCCATTGCGGATACCAACCTCCACTGGGAAAAATCTGATGGGATGTTTCCAGATTCAACGCTGCCAGCCCCTGCTGCCGCAGGTGGTTGTTGCACTGCATCTGCCGCGCCGCTTCGCGTGCCTGTTGCACCGCAGGTAAGAGAAGGCCAACAAGCATTCCGATAATCGCAATTACAACGAGAAGCTCAACCAGAGTAAAGCCAGAAATCTTTTTTAAGCAATCTGTGTACCCCCCCCCCCTTCTGCATTTTAACGTTTTCGGTCCGATAGACAATCTCATATCCGGCACCCACCTTCTTCATTAAACATGATTCGCATTCCCTATTCAGTATAACAGAAATTTTCTGTAATTTCAAGAGATTGGAAAAAATAACTGGAAAAATATTTCCCAAACAGAAAAAAACGTTGTTACTTTTTCCTTATTTTTTCACATTTACCATTCGGACGCTTGCAGGGCTTTTTGAACCACCTTTTTCATCTCCTCAAGCGGAGGCGCCACGCCCGTGAAAAGTTGGAATTGCAGGCCTGCCTGGCGCACAAACATCGACAGACCACCGACCGTCGCGCAACCACATTCCTCCGCCTCGCGAATCAACAACGTCTTTTCCGGGTTGTAAACCGCGTCGAAAACGAGCATCGACGGACGGAGAAAACTCCCGTCAAACGGCGTTTCCCGGACTTTCGGCGACATGCCAAGCGGTGTGGCATTGACCAGTAACCGAGGTTGCGCAAAATGCCGCTCTTCCCAGGGAACGACTTGCGAAGAGAGACCGTCTTCCTGAAGTTTGGAACAAAGCGATTCCGCACGCAGCTGATCCACATCGGTCAAAATCAGGGTCGCTCCCCGGCGTCCCAGGCCGACCGCCAACGCTTTTCCCACACCGCCAGCCCCCAAAATCAGTGCCGTCATTCCGCTCAGGGGCTTCCCACGCACCTCTCCCGTCTGCGGGTCGTCGAGTGGCTCCACCCAGTCGATGTGCTGCGGAATGGCCGCGTTGGCGACTTCCGCGAAACTCTCCATCGCCGCCTGATAATCGGTGTTCGTTCCCACGCAACGTCCCTCCTGCCAGAGAATCGTGTTGCACGCGCCGATCACCCGCACGGACGTGTCCACCTCGTCCAACATCGGCAGAACCGCTTCTTTGTGTGGAATCGTGACGCTCACCCCCCGCAGATTCCACTTCCGTGGAGCTTTTTCCAGAAATGCCCCGACATCCTCTTTCGGAACACGCAGCGGCAGGTAGACCGAATCGTTCAACCCCCGTTCGACAAACGCCCGGTTGTGAATCAGCGGACTGAGCGAATGCCCCACAGGATCGGCCATCACGCCGTAAATTTTCGTCTCTCGCGTAATCTGATTCACCCGATACCACTGCAACATTTCCTCAAACGGAACCTGTCCCGGTGCCACCGCGTTTCGCTTGTCCGAACACGCAAACGTAAAAGGAGAACCCAAACTGGGGCACAAAACCCGCGAAGGAATCCCCATATCTCCCATGCAAAATCCGACGAGGGGCAGAATTTTCCCTTTTTTCTCGACCAAATCCAGAATCCGAAAATTGTCTTCCGGCGAATTGGCCAGCGTACAAATCTTCACAATATCCGCGTCCTGAGCCGCCAGACGCTCGAAAATCGCCTCCAAGTCCTCCGGCGTTTCCTCGAAATTGTGGTAACTCACCACCCGTTTCGTCGAACCGTACCGGGGAATTACCGCCGCCACGCCATCTTCCAGATCGATATAATCGACACCTTCCGCAATGGCACTGCGCAACAGTATCTGGCGGGAATCTTCCGAACCTTGAAAACGGCCTCCGTCACACGGGCGACGAATCGTGAAGAGAATCGGCGTCGGGCGGTCTCGCATCAACCGTCGGACATCCATCCGCGTCTGCAAAAAATCGAGACGAATCTCGACCAGTTCCACACCATTTTGTGCCAGAAATCGATGTTCCGCAAGGACATGACGGTGCCGCCCACGGGCAATGGATACGCAAATCATAAAATTTCCCCAGATGAAAACTTTTCCAAGGTTTGGGATTCTCAAACAATACGGCAAAACAGTTTATCCAACTCGTGGCAACTCCAAATCAAAACTGCCGGACGACCGTGAGGACAATGATCGGCCTGCGAGCAATCCCGGTACTGATCCAGCAACTGCTCAATTTCCATCGGCGAAAGCGACTGCCCGGCCTTGACCGCCGCTTTACACGCCACGGTGTGCAGAATGTGATCCACGAATCTTTCCAACGTGAGCTTATTTCCCTCATTTTGCAAAAATTCCAGAATCTCCTGCAACAATTCATCCGCCTGAACCCGGCCACCTTTGGAAAAGGTAAACAGGATCGCTGGCAGACCGTGGACCAAAATCGTGTTTCCGCCGAACGATTCCACCAAAATCCCCATCGACTCCAGCGTCGCGCGGTGTTCCAGCAACTGAGCCGCCTCGGTCGGACGCAAATCGACTGGTTCGGGAACCAGCAGACGTTGAATTTCCACCGACATCGTTCGCATACGTGATTTCAACGACTCGTACAAAATCCGTTCGTGCATGGCATGTTGATCGATCACCATCATCCCATCCTCACACTGCGTGACAATATACCGTCGATGAATCTGGATAGCTTTTTGTGGAATCGTTCCAACCGGAGGAGCGTTTTTTCCACTCGAAACCGCAGATACCTCCTTTTTTTCCTCGGAAATCTCCGTTTTTCCTTCTCCCGATCGTTCCGACGCTCTGGCAACCCGATATGCCGTCGTTCCTTGACGCGGAATATCCTCAAACGGACGAAACGGCGGGGCAGGGGGGTCTTTTCGCGTTTCCTGCGGCCATTCCAGAACTTTTTGGACGGAAGGAGCAGGGGAAACTGGAATTGTCGAAAGATTCTCCCCTTTTTGCTCATCCATGTTCCGAAACGTCTCGTTGATGGGGGTAAAGGAGCTTTCCTCCGGCGGAGTACCGCCCACATACGTCGAAAGATTCGTCGTCAGGAATTTTTCCCGCAAGGTCGCTAAAAGTTGGCCGTAAACAATCCCGGAATCCTGAAAACGGACTTCCATTTTCGTCGGGTGAACATTCACATCCACCAAAGACAATGGCATTTCCAAATCCAGAAAACAGATCGGATAACGATTCGAGACCAACAACCCTCGATACGCCTCGTTCAACGCGTGTTGCAACGCCCGATCCCGAATCGGACGTCCGTTGAGGAAAAGGAACTGCATCTTCGGATTGCTCCGATAATGATTGGGACGAGCCACGTAACCATGGATGTAAATCTCGCCGAACCGCTTCTCCACATACAGCAAATCACCTGCCAATTCCTTCCCTTCAATATCTGCAATCCGCTGAAGGCGATCCGGTGTGGCAGGCAAATCGTAAAACATCCTCCCGTTATGTTTCAGCGTCCAGTGAATCTGGGGACTGGAGAGCGCCAGCCGTTGGAACGTTTCGGTAATATGACCAAACTCGGTCGAGGGATTTCGCAAAAATTTCCGACGAACCGGGGTGTTGAAAAAAAGATTCCGAACCTCGATACACGTTCCGGCAGGTGCCCCACACGGAACCGGAGCTTCATAGACGCCGCCGACAATGTTCAACTCCGCCCCACTGACCGCTTCCGCCGACTCCAGCCGAATCGCCTCCCCAATCGTCGGCTTCACATCAGGATTCACGCGACTGCGAACCGTCATGTGGGAAATTTCCGCAATCGAAGCCATTGCTTCCCCACGAAATCCCATGGTCGCGACGCTGAAAAGGTCTTCCTCCGAACGCAATTTGCTCGTCGCATGGCTCGTCACGGCCAAAACCAGGTCGTCCGCATCCATCCCGCAACCATTGTCCGTAACGCGAATCAGTTCCGTCCCCCCCTTTTCAATCGCAATATCAATCCGCGTCGCCCCCGCATCCATTGCGTTTTCCGCAACCTCCTTCACCACACTAGCCGGACGCTCAATCACTTCGCCCGCCGCGATCTTGTTGATTAAACCAGGAGAAAGTCGCTGTATTCTGGACATAATGAATTAATGATGAATGGTATAATGATTAATGGGGAAGGCGTATTTTTGTCTCTCCATTCCCCTCTTCCAGAGGGAGGAAAATGAGTCGGAGGGCAACGTAAGGCACTACTTACGGAACGCCTGTAAATATTCCACCGCTTTGGTGGTCAGTTTTCGACCTCGCGGGGAGCGGATGATCAGTTCGCTGCGCAAAAGGAAAGGTTCCACTTCATCGACCAGGGTGTCCGGGGCGACGTTCATCGTATGAGCCACCGCTTCCACACCTACCGGACCGCCTCCGAAAACAACCGCTATCACCTGCAAATACTTCCGGTCTTGCCGATCCAACCCCAGCTCATCAATCTCCTGCATTTTCAACGCACGCAAGGCAACCTCTCTGGAAATCCGCCCACCAGCACGACTTACGGCATAATCCCGCACCCAGCGCAGACGATTGTTGGCAATTCGCGGCGTTCCTCGACTGCGGCCAGCGATGTCCCAGGCTGCTTCTTCGTCCAGTTCCACCCGCAATTTTGCCGCGTTGCGCATTAAAATGATCTGCAAATCCTCGACCGGATAAAAATCGAGATGTTCCCGCATCTGGAAACGGTCTCGCAGAGGGGCCGACAACAAGCCGGCACGGGTCGTCGCTCCGATGATGGTGAAGGGACGCAGTTGCATATTGAGCGTCCGTGCCCCACTCCCTTCGCCGATAACCAGATCGATCCGAAAATCCTCCATTGCCGGATAGAGAAATTCCTCCACCGCTTTTTGCATTCGGTGAATTTCGTCGATGAACAGGACGGAACGTTCCTCCGCGTTCGTCAAATAAGGAATCAGGTCTTTCGGAGCCTTGAGCGTCGCACCGCTAGCAATCTGGCAACTGGTTCCCAATTCACGCGGAATGCAGGTGGCAAACGTCGTTTTCCCCAGTCCTGGCGGCCCGTCGAACAAAATATGTCCCAACGGTTCTCGCCGTTTACGGGTCGCGTCGATCGAAATGAGCAGCCGTTCGTAAACGTCCCGTTGACCGACCATATCGTCGATTCGCGTAGGACGCAGCGCACCATCATCATCCGCAACCCCTTCAGGAATATTGAGACGAACGGGAATATCCTCTTCCGGTTCCATCGAATGATCTGAAGAAAGAATGGTTTGACGAGGCATCTTTCAAATTTTCCTTTAATTAGTTCAAAACCTTATTAAATTGAATTGATAATTGATAATTATTTTTGTTCAAGCCATGATCTGTATTGCAGTGTGATTTTCCAAGTCTATAATAATTTGTTTCATCAGTATCAACCGTCAACCGCTAACTATCAACTATCAATTATCAACTATCAATTATCAATTATTTCGGCACCTTGAGCGGGGCGTGTGACGAATATTTCGGGTTCGATTTGGGTTTGTTGCTGGTATTCTTTACGCAGGGTGGCTATGATTTCGTTCATTTTGGCGGTCTGAATGAGCGAAACGGTACAGCCACCGAAGCCGCCACCGGTCATGCGACTGCCGTAAACGCCACCTGCCAGGCCGATTTTTTGGGCAATTTCCACCAGGATGTCGAGTTCCCGGCAACTGACTTCAAAATCGTCGCGGAGGGATTGATGGCTGGCATACATCCGTTGTCCCAGCGTTTCGTAATCCCCTTTTTTAATCGCGTCGGCAGCGGCCACCGTCCGTTCGATTTCCCCCACCACATGGCGGGCACGGCGGTATTGCTGGTCGGTCAGACGCTCTTTTCCCGCTTCGAGTTGCTCCTTTGAAACTTCCCGCAAGGAGGCGACGCCCAGTTTTTCCGCGGCCGTATGACAACTGCTGCGACGCTCGGGATACTCACTCCCCGAAAGGGCATGTTTCACTTTGGAATTGGTGATTAAAATACTGTATTCCTGAGCGGTGAAGGGAATCATCGTCGGCTCGCAGCTGCGGCAGTCCAGGAGCATGAGGTGATCCTTTTTCCCCATCACGGAGATGAACTGATCCATGATTCCGCACGGCATTTTGGCAAACTCATGCTCCGCTTTCTGGCAGAGAAGAGCTTTGCGGACGGGGTCCATTTTTTTCTCCAAAATCGCTTCCAGAAGCGTTGCTGTGGCCACTTCCAACGCTGCACTGCTGGAAAGCCCACCCCCCAAAGGGACGTTGGAATGAATCACCGCCACAAAGGAGGGAACCTGCCAGTTCCCCTCTTCCTGAAGTGCCCCGGCAATCACTCCCTGAACGTAATCGAACCACCGGACGTAATCGTAAGGGCGGATATTTCCCCCAAGTGCCACCAGTGCCGATTTTTTCTTGGCAATGGAGAAAATTTTGGCTTTTCCCTGCGGAACCTCATCCCCCGAAACCGCCGGAGCCGCCGCGATCACCACGCCGCGTTCGATCGCCATGGGAAAGACGAACCCGTCGTTGTAGTCGGTATGTTCGCCAATCACATTCACCCGCCCCGGAGCCGTCACGACCCACTGCGGCTTACGGCCATATTCTTTTTCAAAAGCTGCCAAAGTTTCCTGAAGAAGTTGTTCCATAACTTGTCCTCAAACTGAATCGTTCCGATTATTCGCTGTTCTCGCTTCATCTTTCCCCATCTTTACGAAGAAAGACATTCCAATCCTGCCTTTCTTATTATAACAGGAATTGTTCTCAATGTATACCCCGTCCACATTGATTTTCCATGGAAGTTTTATGATGAGGTCTGGGAAAGTCCATGTTTGGCTAAACAAAGAACGATCTGCAAAGGTTATCCACGGGGATGGAATTTTTTGTGGATGGCTTTGAGGCGTTTGCCATCGACGTGGGTGTAGATTTGCGTGGTCATGATGTTGGCATGGCCGAGCATTTCCTGCACCTGGCGGAGATCGACGCCGTTGACGAGCAGGTGTGTGGCAAAACTGTGTCGGAGGGTGTGCGGGCTGATGTCTTCCCGGACGCCGGCACGGGCTGCGTAATATTTGATCAACTCCCAAATCCGGTGTCGGTCGAGAATGTGCCCCCGGTGGGAGAGAAAGAGCCAATGGGGATGGTCTCCCGCCGCCTCTCCACGTTTGACCAGAAGCGGACGTTCTTCCTCCAGATAACGACAAATGGCCGTGATCGCTTTTTCTCCCAGGGGAACGATACGCTGTTTGTTCCCTTTGCCGGTACATTTGCAAAAACGCTCCTCCAGATGAACGTCGCTCAACAACATGGTGGAAAGCTCACTGACGCGGCAGCCCGTGGCATAGAGCGTCTCTAAAAAGGCACGGTCCCGAATCCAGTGTTTATCCCCTTCGACGGGTGCGGTGAGGAGAGCCTCCACCTGTTTGGGGGAGAGGAATTTCGGGACGCGTTCCCAGAGTTTTTGACTTCCGAGCAAGCTGGCCTGGCTTTCGTGAATGATTCCTTCCATTTGCAGGTACTTGAAGAAGACTTTCAGGGAAACGATGTGGCGAGCGAGCGTGGCCGGGGCGAGATTCCGATCGTGCAGCCAGGAAACATAGTCGGCAAGGTCTTGAATTTTCAGGAGTTGGAGATGTCGGTCTCCTAACCATTGGAAAAAATGCTCCAAATCGCGGCGATACGCCAGGAGTGTATTTTGCGCCAGATGACACTCCCCGGAACAATAGGCCAGAAAATTTTCCAGCCAAAGAGTTTTGGAGGCCATCACGTTGAGTTTACGTCTTCTGGACGAGAAGACAGGAATGTTATCGGAAGGAAATTCTTTTTTCATAATCAATAGTATAACACAAAAAAAGTATTTACGAAATGGGTGGGAGTCTGGAA
This sequence comes from Planctomycetia bacterium, assembly GCA_030527185.1. Lineage (GTDB taxonomy): Bacteria > Planctomycetota > Planctomycetia > Pirellulales > Thermoguttaceae > RGIG3701. The sequence goes on from JAUNBF010000036.1 coordinate 38,203, forward strand.
AAATAGAAGGAAAAATAAAAATAGAAGTCCTTTGTTAATAGGATGTCGGAAGAGTGTTTTCAGAAAAAAAGAAAAATTTCCCCCTACCCCCCTTGAAGAAAATTTGGAAATGGGTATATTACTTCAC
>JAUNBF010000037.1 GCA_030527185.1 Planctomycetia bacterium
GAGAAGTGGGGCGGGAAATAGGTCGAGCGGAAGGTAGGGCGGAAGGTCGGGCGGAGGCTGTTGTGAACCTGTTTCGCTTGAGGTTTCCAGAGACGTTTACATCGAAAATGGAGGAAAAAATCCGTCGAATTTCCGACATTGCGAAGTTAGACGAACTGTTCACTGCAGGGGTGAGTGCCCGAAATGTGGACGATTTGGCGGAGTGGTTTCGATGATACCTTGCGGGTAATAACGTATTAAATGGAAAAGGAGAAAAACCATGCCGCTTTACAGTTATGAACATATTGAGGGAAAAGGGGAAAACTGCCCTGACGTGTTGGAAGTTTTGCAGAATCGTTCGGAAGAGCCGCTGGAAACGTGCCCTGTTTGTGGGAAACCGTGCCGACGAAAGGTAAATTTCAAAGTCGCCTCCGTCAAGAGTGAACGGGAAACGCTCAGCCCCAAAAACCTTGCCCGGCACGGATTTACGCAATACAAGAAAAGTGGCGACGGCTATTACGAAAAGACCGCAGGCGATGGTCCGCAAGTCATTTCCGCCGATTCGTTGCCGCGGTAAAATTTCCCAGCATGCCCGAAAAACGCTAATCGACGCCATAGACACCCGGCGGCGCAATGTTAAACAACCTCGCCACGTTCCCTTTTTTGCCGAAACGGGGTTCGAGGGTGACGTGAAAGCCGAGGTTGTCGGACGGATTGTCGTAAGCGACGCCGAATGTCAGGAGAAACGATTCGCCCACCCGTGTGAGGGAGAGGGATTCGCCGATATTTCCTTTGCCGCTGATGTCAAACGTGGAGACGAACGTGGAGGCCCATTTGGGCGACATCCAGTAATTGTACCCCAGCCGCATGACGACGTTTTCCACAGGCCCGGTCAGATAATGGATGCTGGCAAACAGCGACCCTTTTCCAGGACGATCCAGAATTCCGCCAACGTCAATCATCCGCAATCCGTCGGAGAAAAAGTCGAAACTTCCCGTGGAGAAAATCGTGAGCCGATCTCCCGGATGCCAACGAAAGTCGTAATCCAAAAGTCCGACGACAGCCCCGAAATTGTCCCGGTCAGGATTGGGATAAAGGTTGAAATTCATATCGAACGTTGCCCAATCGATAATCCGTTCCTGTCCCGGCATTCCCCGTTTTGTCTGCCAGCGATGGTGCATTCCGAAACGAATCAACATCAGATCGTCCGCCAATTCGGTACTGGGGGAGGTTACCCACCCTCCCAGATTGCTTCGGATGGCATAGCTGCGGGAGTCGAATTTCAGAGGAATCGGATTCCCGCCGAAAATGGCACTCTGCATGTGGTGACGGAAATCGAGAATGGCCCGGTCGTCGATCAGGTCGTACAACGGGAGGTCGTAAGCACTCTGGCTGGCTTCCGAATACGAGGCTTCGACATCAAACTCCACTTTGTGCATGATTCCGTTGACATTCCAGAGTTTGCTGTGACTGTCGTAATATTTCCAGAAGGGGAGACTGGCTCGGATTCCTGCCTGGCCGTAAGCTCGCGACAGAGGCTCTCCCTGAAGGTCTTCGCTCCAGTAGGCCAATTCCCCCAGCGCGTACGGAACCAATTTCACCGGTCCGGCCTGGAAAGGATAGGAAATTTCCTGTCGGGTCGAGGCTCGAATGGCTTCCCGGTTTTCTTCCCACGGCAGGGGATTCCACAACGCACGGTCAGCCGGGTCTTCTGGGGGGGTATCGGGAAACAGGTGCGTATAGCCGACTTGGGAGTACGAACTCCACGTCAGCAAATCGTCGAAAAGAGGCTGCCCCAGCCAGTAAAACTCGAACTGCGGCAAACGCTGTGTCTGTGTGTGAAAATCATTGACGCGAACGTCTGCCCACAAAGCCCAACTGCGATTTTCGATTTCCTGCCGTATCTCGAACTGCGTCGCCCGATCCGGCTCGGTGTACCAACTGTTCTGGAAGTATTCCTCCTGAAAATTCCGGTCGCTGATCACGCCGAGTTGGGCACGGAACTGCATGTTATTGCCGAAGTGGAACTGATTTTTCCCGATGAGTTGATACCGCCATTTCGTTTCGGGAATCAGGTCACGTCGCCCATAGCCCAGATTGTCCCTGCCGGTATCGTAAATGCCGAAAAATTCAAAAAATCCGTAACGGTGGCCGGAAAACCAGCCCGCGTCGGGACGGAATCGGTCGTAGGAAAACTGCGTTCCAATTCCCGGTCCGCGTTTGCTGTAGTACAGTGCCTGAATATCCCAATCGGTACCTTCGGGCGGATTTTCAAAGCCAAACAGGCGATACGCGTCCACGCCGATGATTGGCTGAACTCCGAAAATGGAGTCGCTGCGAATCGAGACTTTATTGATAATTTGCGACGGATTTTCCAGAGGTGCGGCAAAATAGGGAAGATAAAAAATCGGCACATTTCCAATTTTCACCACCGTATCCCGACCGATAATATCGTCCGGTCCCTCCATGACCGGTTCGCCTGTAACAGGGTCTCGGACAGGCTCCCCCGTGCGTGGATTGATTTTAGGCTGGCGTTGGGAACGAAGCATGAGTTGCCCCATCTGAAACCGATACATCGGGTCGCCGATTCGGCTGGTCGTCAGAAATGTGTTGTTTGCCACCAGCATTCCCTCTTCAGGAATCCGAATTTCCTCCGAACGGAGACGAATCAGCCCCTCAAAATTGGGAATCGTGGCAAAAACTTCCGCCTCACGGATGATTCCTCGCTTGTTTTGAATGTCGAAATACATTCTGTCGGCATGGATTTCCTGCTGTCCCTGCCGAAAGATGATGTTTCCTTCCATGTAAATTTCCAGGGGCGTACTTCCGTCTCCAAACGTGTTCGCGTCAAAATCGAGCGAATCGAAATCCCCCGTCGTCCAAACCACCAACCGATCGGTGGCAATGTCGATCGTTCCGACCGCAGGACTTTCCTTTCCGAACAGTTCCCGCCCTCCCGGTTTCGTTTTTTCCAGATAAGCATCCGCACCGTCGATCAAAACCGTGACACCGCTGTCGAAAATGACGACGGTTTTGCCCGACTGCGGGTCTTTGAAAGCGTTCATCTGGAGCGGAACGTCGTTGCGGGGATAGACGCTCACACGGGTTTTTCCAGGTGCGGGGACGTTGGGATCGAGAGCGGAAACATTCCCCTGAAGCAGAACACTCCCCGACGCCAGAGGTGCGGGATACATCGGTTTCGTCTCGGCTTTTTCAGGATACAACGGCCCGGCAGGAATAACCACACCTTCGGGGGAAGTGGTGGGAGTTCCGTGATTTTCAAGACTCTCCAAATCCGAAACAGGTATTTCTTCGGTCGTTTCTTCAGTCGTTTCGGGAAAATGGCTCAACGGAACGGTAGTGGGGGTCTCTTCCACGGCAGGAAGATTTTCCGTCGCGGTTTCGCTCCCTTCCAAACCGGGCAATTCGCCGGAAAGTTGCGTTAGAATCAGCTGCGCGTCGTGAAACATCACCTCCCGTGCGGTGCGGTACATTTCCGAGTCGGGTACCGATTCATGGGCTTTCGTTTCCGGTGCCTGAAAATGGATCGTTCCTGCCGTTTGCAGCCGGCCATTCCAGGTTGCCGCCGTCACCTGGGAGGTTGTTCGCGGCGTCACAAACGCAATTTGCACATTCCCGTTCATCCACAAAAGAACCCGTTTCATGGGGAGTTCGTTTTCTTCCCACAAGTCGTCCGTCACCCAAAGAACCATCTCGTCCGACGTGAAGGTGTCCGCCCCCTGCGTCAACCGGACGTTGCCACGGAAAAGGTGAACGGTATAAGTCCCCTCCAAGAACGTTTCCGCCCGGTCGGCATGAACGCGAATATCCCCGGTCTGGGACGCTCGCGGATACGTGATGTTGAGATGGTCGGTCACGGTCGGCACTTTGTAAAATTCTGCCGTCTGTGGTTCGTCTCCCCAAACCGGCAACAGAAAAGTACCAAGCAAAACCATCCCCGCACATATTTTCCCCGCAACCCACCGCCATCGGGTGAGAAACCATTCGGGATTCGAGAGTCGGGAAAATTGCAATCTGTTCATAGCCACGATAGTATAGAAAAAACAGCGAAAAAGAGCAAGGGAAATCCCAAAGATTTTTCCACTTTTTTGAAGAATTTTGGAAAATAGACTCAAGTTGAGGAGAAATTGACAATGGATAACGAGTAGTGGATGGCGAAGATAAAAAAAAGAGCCTTTCACAAAACGGGAAAGGCTCTTCTTTGGAAAAATTTTCAGCCCTCATGGGGAAATGAACCGCACTTTTCCTGAAAACGTTTCAACCAGTGTTCGTATTGCGGATCGTGGGGACGAAACGTGAAAACCGCGTCCGGCAAAGGTTTCCCGTTGGCGTCACGGGAATGGACTTTGACAATCAGAACGCCATTTTCACGTCTTTCAATACTGTAATCCGCTACGTCCATGAGGGTTCCTTTTCGGAAAGATACGCATGAATATCTTTGGCTGCCTTGCGCCCTGCACCCATTGCCTGAATGACCGTGGCCGCACCTGTAACGATGTCTCCGCCTGCCCAGATGCCGGGAACAGAGGTTCGACCCACTTCATTGGCCGCGATATAGCCCCGACGATTCAGTTCCATTTCCTTTACCGACTGCGTTAAAATCGGATTCGCGCCTGTCCCGACCGCAAAAATGACCAAATCGGTTTCCAGGGTAAATTCCGATCCGGGAATCTCGATAGGCCGACGTCGCCCGGAAGCGTCCGGCTCGCCCAGCTCCATCCGAATGCACGTCATCGACTTCAGCATCCCTTTTTCGTCCCCTTCCAAAGCGACCGGATTCGTCAGAAGGAGGAATTCCACCCCCTCTTCTTTGGCATGGTGGACTTCTTCCGCACGTGCGGGAATTTCCGCTTCCGAACGTCGGTACACAATCTTGACCGACTCCGCCCCCAGTCGCAAGGCCGTTCGAGCCGAGTCCATGGCGACGTTTCCGCCCCCCACCACGCACACATGCCGTCCGCGCACAATCGGCGTGTCGTATTCCGGGAAACGGTACGCTTTCATCAGATTGCTTCGCGTCAGGTACTCATTGGCCGAATAAACACCCCCCAAATCGGTGCCGGGAATGCGCATGAACGAGGGAAGACCTGCACCAACGCCGATAAAAACGGCACGGAAACCACGTTTCGACAGCAATTCGGGAATGTCGATCGAACGGCCAACGACCTGATTCCGCTCCAATTTCACACCCAACTGCGTCAGGTACGCAATCTCCTTTTCCACAATCGCTTTGGGAAGCCGAAATTCGGGAATGCCGTACATCAACACGCCGCCAGCCTTGTGAAACGCCTCGAAAATCGTCACGTCGTAGCCCAGCAGCACCAAATCCCCCGCCACCGTCAGCCCTGCCGGACCGGAGCCGACGACCGCCACTTTCTTCCCATTCGCAGGAGCTTTTTCCGGCATTTCGACGAGATTGTTTTCCCGTTCGTAATCGGCCGCAAACCGTTCCAGACGACCGATGGCGACCGGCTGGAGCTTCTTGCCCAGAATGCACTTCGATTCGCACTGGCTCTCCTGGGGACAGACCCGTCCGCAGACTGCCGGAAGGGCGTTCGTCTTTTTAATCGCGCGGGCGGCGGCGGCAAATTCCCCCTGCTCCACCAGCGAAACGAACTCCGGGATGTTGACATTGACCGGACAACCCGTCACACACATCGGGTTTTTGCAATTCAAACAACGAGCCGCTTCCCGTTTTGCCTCTTCCTCCGAATAGCCCAACGGAACTTCCTGAAAATTATGAGCGCGAACTTTCGGCTCCTGTTCCCGCATCGGAGTCCGGGTGGGTTGAATATCCTGAATTTTTTTCATTTTTATCGTATCCTGTAAAAATCCCCTGCACTGGCCACCCAATCATTCATCATGAATTCATTGGTTTTGCCAGATTTCAACATAGCGATCCAGGGAACATTTTTCTTCATGTTTGTAAATTTGCTGCCGTTTCATGACGGAATCCCAGTCGATCAGGTGTGCATCGAATTCCGGTCCGTCGCAGCAGGTGAACTTCGTTTCGCCACCGACAGTACAACGACATCCGCCGCACATCCCCGTTCCGTCGATCATGATGGTGTTGAGGCTGGCGACCGTCTTCACGCCAAACGGCTGCGTCGTCAGGGCACAGAATTTCATCATGATGGCCGGGCCAATCGTCCAGATACAGCCAATTTCGTCTTTCCGATGTTCCAGAATTTCGCGTAAAGGCTCCGTCACCAATGCTTTCCGTCCGGCAGAACCGTCGTCGGTGGTGATGATATGCTCGTCGCTAACCGAGGCGATTTTGTCCGCCCAGAAAAGCAAGTCCGCGTTGCGGGCACCCTGAATCGTAATGACGTGATTTCCCTTTTCGTGCAGCATTTTGGCTATCGGATAAATCGGAGCCGTTCCCACGCCACCCGCGACCATAATGACCGTGCCGAAGTTCTCCATCTCGGACGGATGTCCCAAAGGTCCGATCAGGGCATAAAGCAAGTCCCCCTCTTGCAATCGGGAGATTTTGGTACTGGAAACGCCGACTTTCATCAGCACCAGCGTCACGGTTCCAGCGTCGCGGTTGTAATCGGCAATGGTCAGAGGGATTCGCTCTCCCACCTCGTCCGCCATAACGATGACGAAATGTCCCGGCATGGCTTTGGCCGCCACATCGGGAGCGTGGACGACCATTTCGTAAATCTGAGGCACCAATTCCCGTTTGGAAAGTATTTTTAACATTTTTCAATCCGTTATCAAAACCACGAAGTCCTGTCGACAAAACTCAAGAGACCGTATTATAGCGAAATCTGGATTTTTCACAAGAGGAAGGGAGAAATCTGGAACAAGGTTGCTTTTTTTATAGTCTTTGTGTCCGAATTTATATAAAATGGCGACTTAAATAGCACCTTGACAGAAGAGGGGGGAAGAGGGGGAGGGAGTTTATAATGAATGACGACTTCTCTTTTTCTTTACAAAAAATGAAATGCCTGTTTTTACCGCGACGGACGGTGTTTTTCTGAATGATGGTGAAATTTTTCTGAATTTTGCGGATTCGATGGAAGTTCAGAACTCTTATTTCCTGTTTGACGGAACTTTTTCTCTGGCGGAAGAAATTTCGGTTTTGAGTAACTTGACGGGAAGGTGGAATTTGAATTACACGACGGGGCAGGTCACTTACTCCTCCCTTCCTCCGAGTTCTGAAGTGCCGGAAGACATGTGACCGTCCTGGCGTATTCTCTGGAGAAAGAGATTTTGCGAAAACTTTTTCATCGTATGGATGGTGAAGTCCTTTCGGGAGTCGAATAAGAAAATTTCTTTTTGTATATAAAAAAGAACAGATTTTATAGTGTTGAAACCCCTTGCTTATGGGTGGGAAAAAGTCCATAATGGAGAGTGAGATGAGAAGTTTTGCAAACAATACGGTTGCGTGAAAGGAGAAAAATCATGCGAATGGTGAGTTGGATCAGTGTGTGTTTGTTGTCGTTTTCCATCGGTTTTTGCGAAGAAGAGGTTCCGAAGACCGCTGATCCGAACGCCTCGGAAATGACGCGGAAAATCGTGAGTTATTTTCATGAGTTGACGCAGCGATCGGAAAAGAAACTTTTGTCCGGGCAGTTTCTCGGCTGGTATCCGAACGTGACGATGCAACCGGTGGAAGAAATTTTCCAGACTTCTGGGAAACATGTGGCTATCATCGGAATCGATTATTACGAGACGATTCTGGATGCTGCCACGTTGACGGAGCCGGTGAAAGAGAAGCCGCCGCGATGGCGGGAATTGAATCCGTTGATTAAGGAATATTGGAAAGCGGGTGGGCTGACGACGCTTTCCATCCACATGACGAATCCCTGGACGGGTGGAAAAGCGTGGGACGAGCCGGGACGCTGGGAAGATTTGGACGATCCCCAAACGCCTGCGGGAAAAGCGTATCGGCAGCAGTGGAAAATGATTGCCGATGGTCTGGAAGATTTGCAGAAGGAGGGGGTGGTAATCCTGTTTCGTCCCTTCCATGAGTTGGACTATGCGTTCTGGTGGAGAGGACTGCCGCCGGAAAGGATACAGAAACTCTGGCGGGAAATGTTCCATTATCTGACGCAGGAGCGTCAACTCCATAATTTGGTGTGGGTTTACAACGGTGGACGTTTGCGGTATCCGGGCAACGCGTACGTCGATTTGAATTCCTCCGACTACTACGCGAAAACTCCCACCGTGGCAAAAGCCCAGTATGAGGCGTTGCTTTCGACGGGTAAGCCGTTTGCCATTGGAGAATTTGGCCCTCCAGGTGCCTGGAACGACAATACTTCGCCGCGAAATTACGATTATTCCAAGTTTGCGGAAGAGACCCTTCGCGCCGGTTCGGGAATCGTCTATTTCCTTGCCTGGCGAGATTCGTGGGGAATGCACCGGAATCCGGGTGTGAAGGAATTACTGAACGATCCGCGAGTCGTCAATCGGGAGGATTTACAAAAAGAATTATTTTCCAAAGAGAAGTAAGGAGAAGTTGCCATGTCCTGCAAAACAAATGTCATGAAAAATTGGGTCTTCGGAATGATTCTCCTGTTAAATGGAGGAATGATCAGTTTCGGGGAAGAGGAGAAATCGGTCATTTCGCAGTGGGAAATCGTGCCGACACCTGTGGTAACGCGGGAGGAGCCAGCCCGAGAACGTGTGGAATGGACGGTAGAGGCCTCGCGGGAAATCCACGGTGTTTCGCTGGAAGTTTACGTGGATGAAACGTTGCGAGACGGTCAGGTTTTGGGCGACTTGAAAGCGGGAACGAATTCCGGGAGTATCTTTCTTCCCGTCCCCACGGAAACCGTCCTTTCCCGATGGCTTTTGAAGTCGGCGGATGGCAAAATTCTGGCGGAAAAGCGTTTTTTGTGGGAAAAACCCCGACCGTGGACGTTGTATGTGGTCAGTTCGACGCATACCGATATTGGGCTGCATAATTCGCAGTACATCCAGCGAAAAATGTCCAGCGACTATATCGACGCGGCGAAAAAACTGGTGGACGAAACTGCCGACTGGCCGGAAGCGTCGCGGTATCGTTACCTGATGGAAGGGACGTGGTTCTGGGGGAATTATGAACAGGATCGCAGTGAATCGGCAGCCTGGGATGTGGTTCGGAACTACCTTCAGAAAAAGAACTTTGGCGTGGGGGCGACTTGCGCGGGAAATCATACGCAGGTATATGGATTGGAGGAAATGTGCCGCAGTGCCTACACGAAACGGTGGCTGCAAAAACGTTGGGGGCTGGATGTGGACACGATGATCATGTCGGACAACAACGGAATGATTTGGTCGCTGGTGGTACCATACGCGGAGGCGGGGATTGAGAATATCTTTTTTTGTCCGAATCAGTGGAATCCACTCCCCTCGACGATCTGGCCGATGAAGGAGATTCCGGGGAAATACTGGAATCCTGAAGCTGGCGGCGGAGGCAGCCGTGTGGATGTTCGTTGGGATTCGCCACTTCCGATGGTCTTCTGGTGGCAGGGGGCGGATGAAAAAAGTCGTGTTTTGGTCTGGTGCAGCACACAGTACGGTTTTGGAGGTTACGCATTTGGTATGGAACGAAACGTTCCCCGGCAGAACCTCGAAAGAATCGCGGTATGGACGGGCAAACACTTGCGTAAGATGGAAAAACGCTATCCCTATGACGTTTGGGTCTTTGCGCATTATGAAGATGATGAATGTCCCAATTTGCGTGTGGCGACGATGGTAAAAGAGTGGAACGCGAAGTACCGTTGGCCGGAATTTCGGACGGTGGGAGATTTGTCAGAACCATTTCATCTGTTGCGGGAAAAGTTTGCCGAGAAGATTCCGACGCTGCGTGGCGACATGACCAGTGGCTGGTCGCAACATCCGATTTGTACACCGGAATTGTTGGCGCAGAAATTTGCGGTCGATCGACTTTTGCCGACGGCAGAGAAACTGGCGACGCTTGCGCGGATTCACGATCCATCGTACCTTTATCCGGCAACCGAATTTCGGCAGGCATGGGAAATGCTGATTTGCAATGACGAACACTCCTACGGCACCAGTGGCTACCAGGGGCGTCGGGTTTATGAGACCTGGTTGCAACATCGCGACTGGATTGACAAGGCACAGGCAACGGCAGAAAAAGAATCCGCACGGGCATTGGCGACGCTGGCCGGACAAATTACGGCGGAAGAGGAATCCATGGTGCTGTTCAATCCGACGCTCCATCCGCGAAAAGAGCGAGTGGAAGTGGCTCTTGCGGATGGTCGGAAAGGGGTTTTCCAGACACCGGAGGTTCCTTCGCTGGGGTACACAACGGTGGGGGTGAAGTCGCTGAAATTAGAGGAAAAAGGAACACCGCGGGAGGTTTTGGAGGTGCCGACGCTGGAAAACGCGTTTTATCGACTTGTCTTTGCTGCCGATGGTTCGATTCAGAGTCTTTACGACAAGGAATTACAACAGGAATTGCTGGATACGAAGGCGAAATATCGTGCGAATCAGTTTGTCTATACGCGGGACAATCACAAGACGTTTACCTCACCGCAAAAGGCTGTTTTTGAAAGAGTTACGGATTCCTGGGGGGAGACAATCGTGGCCCGGATGGAAGACCCGGTTTCCGGGGCGACGATCGTGCAGGAGGTGACACTTCCCCGGGAGGAAAAACGGATTGAAATCGACAATCGAATGGCGCACGTCCACGATCTTTTCAACCGTAATCGGTATTATCGGTATGGCTACTACGCCTTTCCATTCGCGGTGCCGGATTTTGAGTTTCACGCACAGTTAAACGGCTGTATTGCCCAACCGAAAAAGGATGTGACGGGTCACGGGACGGATGTATATCTGGCCGCACGCGATTTCGTGAGTGTGAACAATCGGGAATTTGGCGTTTCGCTGATTCAGTTGGACAGTCATCTGGTGGAATTTGGGAAAATCAGTCCCGACAAGACCGATTTTGGAAAGCCGTTGGCATCGTCGCACATTTACTCATATCTTTTTACAGACTGGTTACAAATGCACACGCCGAGTGGCTCTTGTATTGAACCACGGTTCCGTTACGTGATTACGTCGCACCGGGGAGATTTTCGCCAGGCCGGGATTTCACGGTTGGCGGATCGAGTCATGCACCCGCTCCTGACGACAACCATTCCACCGCAATCGGGGAAACTCCCGCCGGAGAAGTGTTTCCTGAAAACCGACGTTCCCAACCTTCGGTTGTTGGTACTGAAACCGAGCGAAACGCCGGGAGAGGGATACCTTTTCCGCGTCCAGGAGACGGATGGTCTGCCGATTCCTTCCGTTCGGCTGGAGAATGCTCTTTTTGCCGGGCGACATCGGGAATTCACGCGGTGTACGGTGACGGAAGAGCCACTGGAAAAACTTTCGGCGCTGGAATTTCCGTTGGAAAAATTTGGGAACGCGACCATTCGGATGGAGACTTTCGGCGATTCTCCGGCGGCTCCCGTGTTAAAAACAATGGCCGTGACGGATCATTCTGTGGCACTGGCTTGGCAGGAGGTGGAAAACGCGGTACAATACGCGATATACCGGGGCACGTTGGCAGAATTCCAGCCAGACGAATATCATCTGGTGGGAACCGTGACGCAACCGCAGTGGAAGGATGAGAATCGGGGACCGAAAGAGACTTACTTTTATCGTGCCCAGGCCATTTCCCCCTGTGGCCGTGTGGGAGCCGTTTCCGAGGTTTTGCGGGTACAGACCACGACCGGCAACGCCCCACCCGCACCGATTGGTTCGGTATATACCGGCCTGGTGACGATTCCACGGGGTGTGCATGGCGAAAAGCCGGGACAGCTTTATTTGGAATGGGGGCAGAATCGGGAATCGGATTTGTCGCATTACGAATTGTACCGGAGCGAAACGAGCGGTTTCACGCCAGACGATTCCACCTTCGTGACCCAAGTCGAACCGGGCATTTATCGCGTTGGACGATATGAGGATTCCGGTCTGAAAGTCCACACCCGCTACTACTATCGCGTTCGAGCCATTGATCGGGATGGCCATGCGGGAACGTTCAGCGACGAATTTTCCGCCATAACAAGAGAGGAATAAAAGAATGGTTCATGAGAAAGGAAAAAGGATGCTATTGAAAAAAATGTGGATTGGTGTGGGTGTTCTTTTTCTTCTGGTGGCGACTTCGCTTCAGGGAGAGGAGGTTGGCTCGAAAACGTATGCCAGCCAGGATTTGACGGCAAACGTGGTGATTCGGAAAGCTGCTTCGGGAGAAGGTTTTCAATGTTTCCTCCAGGAAGTGGTTGCGAAGGAACCGAATCGGGTCTGGTTTCAGGGAGAGGGGGACCTTTTTCAGTTGCACTTCCGATGGAAAGAGGAGAAAAATGGGCGGGTTCTGGCCTCGACGAATGCCTGGGAGAAAATCGAGTGGACAGCGGATGGAATTCGGTTGGAAAATCCGTTGGGTGAGTTTCAGAATCAGGGAATCGTGGTGGAAATCGGGATTCGAGCGGAGAAAGACGTTCCAGGAATCGGTTGGCGGCTGACCGCTTCCGGCTCGTGGGAAATCACGTGGGAAAATGGCCGGACAGGGGTGATTTCGCTGGCAGGAAACGAGGCGAAAATGACCGCGTTGTTTCCCGATTGCAGTGGAACGCTCTATCCCGACGCAATGACGAGCGAAATTTCCTGCGCCGGACGCTATCCCAACCTCAGGACGGTCATGCCGTGGATGGCATTGTGGGAAGATTCGCCGACAGGAAGCGGGTTTTATCTGGCCGCTCACGATCCGACCGGCGCGGTGAAAGATTTGCGAATGCGTCATCCTGAAAAGGAGAAGAAAATTCGGATGGAAATCCTCTATCCTTTCCCCATACCCCTTGAAAAAGAGGGGAAAAATCAGGTTTCGACGACTGGGGAAGTGGTCTGGCGGACGTTGAAACCGGGACAGAATTGGTACGACGCGGCGGTGATTTATCGTGACTGGGTGCGTGAAAATGCGTCATGGTATCCTGCCATGGGACCGGAAGGAAGGGTCTCCACGCCGATGTGGCTGAAACGGATGTGCGTTTTGGGACGTGTTTTTGGCTTTGCGAAAGATGTCGTCCCGGTTGCGAAGGCATTTCGGGATTTTTGGGATATGCCGGTCGGAATCCATTGGTATCACTGGCACCAGATTCCGTTTGACAACGATTATCCGCACTATTTCCCGCCGAAAGAGGGTTTTCGGGAAGGTGTCGCGGAGTTGCAGAAATATGGTTGCTACGTCTTTCCATACACCAACGGTCGGCTCTGGGATACGCGGGATCGAGGTTCGGAGGACTGGCAATATTCCACACATGGCAAGCTCGCGGCATGTAAAGACGCGGCAGGAGAACCGAGGTTGGAGCGGTATCGCAGTCTGGAATCGGATGGCAGCCGCGTCGTCCTGGCGGGGATGTGTCCCGGTTCGGCAATTTGGAAGGAAAAGCTGACGGAAAACATTCTTACCGTTGTCAATGAGTATGGTCTCAACGGCGTTTACATGGATCAGATTGGCGCCGTTCCGCCGTATTTGTGCTACGACCGCACGCACGGCCATCCGTTGGCAGGGGGTTCCTGGTGGATTGAGGAATATCGGAAAGTGTTGGGGGATGCGCGTCGGCAAGTTGCCCCGGAGAAAATTTTTGCCACGGAATGCAACGCGGAAATTTATGTCAACCTGGTCGACGCGATGGTCTGTTGGCACGTCGAGGGGAAGCATGTCCCGGCATACGCGGTGGTTTATAGTGGTGTCGTCTTTCCGTACGGGCGTTCTTACGACAAAAACGCTGCCATGCGGATGAAATGGGCGGACACCCTCGTCAAAGGGGATATTCCCGGCTGGTTCCCGCCTGACTTCATGAAGATTCCCGAAATGGCGGAATACCTGAAACCGCTGGTCTATTTCCGCCATCACACGGTAGAATATTTTTACAAGGGAGAACTTTGCCGTCCGCCGAAATTGACCGGGGAAGTGCCTGTCTGGTCGGAGGATTGGAACGTTTTTGGGAGAAAATCGATCAACACGATGTCCGTGGTGCAGTGTGCCGCCCGCCGTATTTTGGATTACGATTACGACGCGGCGGGGCGACGTATCTGGAAGTCGGGAAAACCGCGGTCGGCACTGTTGATTTTCACGAATTTTTCCGATGAAACGGTGACTTCTCCTGTGGAGATTGACTGGACGGATTTGGGCATTTCGCCTCAAAAACTGGAGCGTGTGGAGCCTGACGGAAAGCGAATTCCCATGACGCTGGAGGAACTCCGTTCACCGCTGACGTTCCCGGCAGGCAAGACGTGGGGAATTGAGGCACGGTAACGTTTCCGCCAAAACTACAATCCCCGTTTCTGGCGGTATTGGCTCATCGTTTTGCCGAATTTTTTCCGAAACAGGGTGGAAAGGTAATACTCGTTCTGGAAACCCGCCAGTCGAGCAATTTCCGAGATGGTAAAGTCGGTATTCAGCAAAAGATTGCAGACATATTGAAGCCGTACCGAATGAATTTCGTCGAGAACGGTATGTTGCAGGTGTTTCTGGAATTTCTGTTCCAGCGAACGGCGGGAAACGTGGAGTTGCTTCACCAGTGTGTTCACGTTAATCCCTGCCGTGGCATAGAGCCGAATCGATTCGAGTGCCTCCCGCAAAAGGGGGTCGTCGGTCTTCAGATATTCCGTGGAACGACGCTCCACCACACGCAACGGTTGGTAATAGAGTGTGGGAGCTACGGTAAATTTTCCCTGAAGTAATTCGCTCAATCGTTGTGCTGCCAGAAAACCACCTCCCGCGTTGTCGACCTGGATGCTGGAGAGCGCCGGATAGGAGGTTTGGCAAATCAACTCGTCGTTATCCACACCGAGAATGGCGACTTCATTCGGAACGTGAATCCCCACGAGGTAACAGACCTCCAGAACCTGTCGGGCACGAGCGTCCATGGCGGCCATGATTCCGACCGGTTTGGGGAGTTGCCGTAGCCATTTTTTCAGTTTCGGCAACTCCGCCTTGCGGTCACTTTTTTCTTTTTCTGTCAACGAAGGGTAGATAAAACAGTCTCTCCCTTTTTCTTTCAGGAACTCCTCAAATCCGTTCCTCCGCGCCAGAGACCAGTTTTTCTGATGGACTTCATCGACGAACGCAAACGATGGCAACTCTTTCAACCAGAGGTATTCCGCCCCCATCCTTCCCACCGCGTGATTATCGCAACCGACCAGTCCGTAATGTTTCCATGGCGGCGTCGTTTGCAGGTAGTCCAGAATGACAACTGGCAAACCACTGGCGGCCAATTCTTCATTCGTACTCAAATGCGGTACGGAATCGGCAATGATTCCCGCTCCGTCCCATTTGCGAACACGCTGTTCCCCCAGTCGTTCGCTCATCAGGTGAATCTGCCAGGGACCATGAATCCGTTCGTACTGCATGATTCCCCGTAATTTATCCCGACACGCTGCCAGGGACATCTGCATCGAAACAAGAATCCGGGGAATTTGGAATCGGGAAGAAAGCATGGGGTCATGATATAATGATACAATGGTTAATGATTGGGAAGAGAACTGTTATCATAACCGATTATTCGGAATAAATCAAGCCTGCTTCGAGAGTGCCGGCGGCGATGGAACCCAGGGCACGCCAGACATCGGGGGAAATGCTGTTGCTGACGAACAATACAGAACCGTCGCCACGAACGGCACAGACACCCCCCGGATGGTACGATCGAGCGGTTACATGAAGGTTGGAAGTGGCTGTTTCGCAGTGAAAATCCAACGCTTCGCCGTAACAGGCCACGCGGTCGTTGACACTGGCGTTGGGAGGATAAATCGTCATGAAAGATTGGCAGCCACGGTCGTCGTTCAAAAATGCCCCGCGAGAGTCCCGGACATTATCGCCTACCAACGCAACTTCCGACATGAAAACGGTATTGGAAAGCCCGTCACGCACTTCTGAAAGGTACGTTTCCCGATTGAAACCAAAGGCGGAACGGAAATATCGGGAAGCGTTGCTGGTTGTGTAAACCGAATTCCCTTCCGGTGGGGCAACGTATCGATTTTCCGTGTCGCCAAAACCCCAATTGACGACGTAACTTCCTGAGGCACGCACGGAAATCCCATTCCCCGCAGCCCAATGAACCTGCGACGGGCCGCTGGGACAGTAGTAAATCTCTAGCGTTTCATACTGAGGGTCGCTGGAAGAGGAACCGATTAACAAACGGTTGGGATCATTCTGCTCCATTATCTGGAACTTGGAATAAAGTGCCATCTGTTCCAAATAAGGCCAAAGAAAAGGGACGAACGAACATCGTTCCGAAGGCGTCCTGGCATCGGGAAAATTGGTCAAAACGGTGTCGGTACAGTAAGTGTCCGCGTTTTTTCCATGCCAACTTCCTGCCGGGAAACGCTTCATGGCACTTTCATGATTCAGCATGGCCAAACCCCATTGGCGAATCTTGTTACTACACGACATCCGCCGAGCCGCTTCCCGTGCCTGCTGCACTGCCGGGAGCAACAACCCTACCAGCATTCCGATAATGGCAATCACCACCAACAATTCCACCAGCGTAAACCCGGTACGTCTCATTTCACACCCCCTGTTTCCTGATTCCGTTTTCGCATCCAGCCGTAACCACCCAATCCCAAAACCAGCAACAACCACGTCGCCGGTTCGGGAACCTGATTCGCGTTTATGGCGTAAAGTTTCAGGCCAAACGCGGACACGTCCGAATAGAAATCTCCGTTATTTCCCACCACAAAGTCGATATACTCGGAAACCTGAGCGAAACCATCAAAATCGAGCCGATACGCTCCGGTCGCCAGTTGCGCGGCATCCTCAAAAGTCAATTGATTGAAGGTTGCCAATGTTGCCCCATCCACCACGATCGAAAAATCAATCCAGCCTCCTTCCGATAAATTTTCCCATGATTGTAGAAATCCGTCGAAATAAATATCCAGAGGAGCTTCTCCGTCAGGTGTCCAGCGAAATACGAGATTTTCAGGATTGTCCGGCTCTCCATGCCCCGGATTGATTCGAAGCCAGGTTCCTGTGGCTAAATCGGTAAAATTGGTGTCGTTGGTTCGATTGGAAATTTCGCCGCAAAAGTCATCGGCATTGCTCATCCCATAACCACCGGCAGCATAATTGGCTCCAGTCGCCAACGTCTTGCCAGCATGGAGAACCAACGTCGGTTCCGTCGTGTTGACAATGCTGTTGGAGCCATATACCCTCCAATTTCCCATCGCACTTTTCCAGGCAGCATCCTGTGTGTGCGTCATGTCGGCCTGATAATCGGAAGCGAGATTGGCGGCCATCTGGTAATGCTCGGAAGAATACGATTCTCCTGTCAAAACGACTTTCAACGGGTCGTTGTCAAACGTGGAAGCATAGCCTGTCCAGGTGCCATACGTTCCTGAAAAGATGGCCTGATCTTCTCCTCCGGCAACGTATTTTTGGTAATCTCGGCTCAAGTCGGTCAATTCCACCGCCAGGACGGAGGGAACTGCTCCCCAAACACTTCCCACCCAAGCCGCCAACAACAAAACGTATTTCATTTCCATATTCCTTTTCTGTCAGAGTTAAGTTCATACCAACCATATCCTTTTTCATTTTAACCCAAAAAGAAGAAATTGCCATTCTATTTTGCGCAAAAGTTTTTTTAAATTTGCGCAGGGACTACTTTTTCTGATATTGCCAGATGCCTGCCTGAGACCGGTTTTCCAAACGGACTTCCCAACCGGTGGTCATCAATTGTTCCCCGGACAACGTTTGCGTCTTCCCCGTGTCGAGACAGGTGAAAACGTATTCCGCGTTTTTCTCTAAACCATATAATTTCAACTGCGTTACGAGATAGGGCGACTGGGAACGGCGGAAAACCTGAATCGCCCCTCGGCCTGTTGGAGGGTCGTGGAATTGCCAGGCACACCAGGTGTCTTCCGACAATCCCGGCGGGGTGAGAGGATAAAAATCCTTGTCGTAAAGCGGCACGAGAACCTCTTTCCAGTGCCCCACTTCCTGCCGCATGTTGTCGTAATCCAGCGTCCTGTCCCGCATGTCGGTATTGAAATGAAGATACGGCGTCATCCAACTGCGAAGATTGTAATCATCCAAATCCTTCATACTTGTGCCGTGAAACGGAATCCAGAGGGAAATTCCCATCGTCTGGGATTGCTGACTGGTGGGATTACTCACGAAATCACTGCGAAGAAGCGGAACTGCTCGCCGCATGGTCTCCAGATCGTTGCGTCTTCCGCCACTGGCACACGAATCGATCCGCAGCCCTGGATTCCGCCGCAAAAGTTCATCGTAATAGGCAAAATAACCTTCCACGTGCCGTATTTCCGTGATTCCCTGCCGATTTTCCGGGTCGTTTTCCAACCAATAGGAAAGCGGATCCATATTGAAATCCTGTCGGTAAAATTCAATCCCCTCACGCTGAATAAAATCGTTGAAATAATTTACCAGCCATTCCCACGCCTCCCGTTTACCGAGGTTCAGCAGCGTTCCCCGCAACAACCAGTCGGGATGTTCGTTCGAGAGGAACTCGTTCGGTGCCACCCGTTCCGGCTCGAACCAGACGATACTCTTCACACCTTTGCTTCGGGCATAGTCGGTCACGGCACGTAACCCATTGGGAAAACGTGATTTATCAATTTCCCACGTTCCTGTATTCCACCACTCCTTACACAGATACCAGGCCGCGTCCATCCACCAGTAATCCAACGGAATCTTCTCTTCCCGATACCGATCGATCATGCTTTTCTGATTCTCTTCCGTCATGGGCTGCGGAGCGTTACATCCGTAATAATAAGAACTTGCGCCGTTGAGATGGTGCGTTTCCAGAATCCCGTTGGGACGGTGAATATTGTGAGCAATCATCCATTGCCGCCAGACATTTTGAGCATCCAGCCACGTCGAACGTTTCCAAAATTGCACCACACTCAAAGGCGTCCGAATTTCCTCCCCCGGCTCCAGATACAAACGACAATATTCCTGCCCTGCCGAAAGGTTCAGTTGTCCTGTTTGCGAAACTTCAAAACGAGAACTCCACTGCCCGCCCCAGCCAATGACCGCAATCATCCCCTGATTCCCCGCCTGGACGTTGAAGTAGGGGAAGTCGGAGTTGCTGGGTCGTCCGCCGGACGTTTTGATTTCTTTCCGGGAATTTTGAGTGTTGAGCCGCGTTTCCTGAAGAAGGTAATCGTCTGGCCGACAAGGACTTCCAACATGATGGTGGAGGATGTATTCCGATTCTCCGAAAATCAATGGCGTGTCGAGCGACTGAACCTTTTCCAAAATCGGCGTCTTTTTGTCGGAGATATTTTTGAAATAGAGCGTCCATTCCACCGTCGGAAAATCGCGGTACGTCACCCGTTTGCACGTGACTTGTAGTTGCCCGGACGGTTCGGTAAAAACGAGCGTTTCGAGCGTTTTTCGATCCGAAATTTTTTCTGTGAACGTCTCTTTTGCCCAGTTTTTCAGAAACGTTCGGGAAGATTTCCCATCGTAAACAAACGAAAATGGATAATCGGCAGGAGAATTTTGGGAAACGGCAAAATCGCTGACGAATAACTTCCGACCGTCGGCCAGTTCCACCGTAGCATTTCCCCACGCGGACTGGTCACAGGAATAACCATCTCCGGCATCCGAAACGATCAACTGAAACGATTTCGCACCCTCCAAATCGACCGACATCGGCACACCCGCCTCTCCACCACGAAGGATGGGAGATTCGTAAAGTGTTTTGCCATCAGACTTTACGAAACATCGAACGCTGCCTCGTCCGTTGGACGTGTTTTCGTTGTGATCGATTCCCAGAACGGCGGAAAAGGTTTTCGCCCCTTCCGCAACGTGAATTTCCAGCACCGCGTTGGCATGGACGTTCAATCCTTTTTCGTAAAGAACCTCTCCAATTTTCAGCGGCCCGAATTTTCCCTTATCCAGCCGTGTGGGAAAGGTTTCCTGAACGATGGAAAGGTGATTTCCCGACGGTAAATTTTCCGCTTTTTCCGGGGCAAAGACCTTTTCCGTCCAGCTTTTTGCCATCTCCATTTCCTGTTCCGTTGGCTCCACGGCAAATGCCATCCCCACCAGCAACCAAACCATCATTCCTGCCCAAATTTTTTGCATGACCTTCCCCTTTCGTTTGAAAACAGACATTTTCTGGAACATTTTCCATTATACGGTGGGGAATCCGAAATACAATAGCGTAAAGCGCAAAAGTTTTTTTAAAAATGCGCATATTTTTCCCAGAAAAAATGGAGATTCGACCTTACCATCCCAATTTGAATTTCTAGAAAACGAAAGGAATGCCCCTACCTCTGGGAGGGGCTTGGGGAAGCGAATCCGAAAAATTTAGTGGATTATAATTTGCCCTACTACAGTTCCGTTAAACTTATAATTATGTATAACGATTTCCATTCCAACCTGACAGGTTAGAAAATGAAAATGCTATTTGAAAAAGTTTTTTGGCCAGGTGTTGCGCGACTCACGGCTAAAGCCGAGAGCGGCTTACCCGTCGAATCACTACGTCCGTGGAGAGGGAACCTTTCTTGTGGAAAACACTGTATTTTCCTTGACGTTCGCTCCTTACGCCGCTGTTATGGGGTGCCGCTTACGCGGTTTTTTATTCATTTTTGTTTCTTTAACAAAGCACTACTCCCACGCCTTCATGACCTTTTGCTCCACTTTCAGAGGAACGTGGAGTTGCCATGCCTGGCTCATTTCTTCCCGGAGGATTTCCTGAGCCACCTCCAATTCTTCTGGTGGAACTTCCAGAACCAGCTCGTCATGAATTTGCAGCAACATCCGCGTTTGCAGGTTTTGTCGGTGCAGCCGTTCATGAACTTTGAGCATGGCCAGTTTGATGATGTCGGCAGCGGAACCCTGAATGACCGTATTGACCGCCATTCGTTCGGCAGGATTCAATTGTCCTTTGCGTTCGGTTCGGATTCCCTGGATTTTACGGTGGCGTCCTAAAAGGGTGGAGACGAAGCCATGCTCCATCGCACTGTCGAGAACGGTTTGCAGAAATTGGGGGATGGCGGGAAATTGCATGAAATACGTTTGGATGAATCGCTGCGCTTCGTCCTGGGGAATGCTGAGTTGTTTGGAAAGGCCAAACGCGGATTGACCGTAAATAACGCCGAAATTGACCGTTTTGGCCACTCGCCGCATCCATTTTTCAACGTGAGCCACATCCACACCGAAAATCTGGCCGGCAACGCGGGTATGAATATCTTCGTCTTTCTGAAACGCCTCGCACAGATGAGCGTCGCCGCAATAGTGAGCCAGCACACGCAGTTCAATCTGACTGTAATCGGCGGAAAGAAAACTCCACGATTCGGGACGTGCCACAAACGCGTTGCGAATTTCCCGCCCTTCGTCGGTACGGACAGGGATGTTCTGCAAATTGGGGTCGCTGGAACTGAGCCTGCCTGTGGCGGTGATGGCCTGGTTGAACGTGGTATGGATTCGCCCGGTTTGCGTATCCATCAACTTGGGGAGCGCTTCGATATAGGTACTCTGCAATTTCACCAACTGCCGATATTCCAGCAACATTCGTGGAAATTCATGCGTTTGCGCCAACTCCTCCAAGGTTTGCGCATCGGTACTGGCACCTGTTTTGGTTTTACGCAAAGGGGACAACTGGAGTTTCTCAAAAAGAACTTTCTGAAGTTGCTGGGGAGAATTCAAGTTCCATTCCTCCTCCTGATTTTCCTCCTGGGGAATCATGGCATAGAGTTTTTCTTTCAGAGATTCAATTTTGACGGCAAAACGTTCCTGTAAAAGTTCGAGACGTTTTGTATCCAGAGCAATTCCATAATCTTCCATTTCGGCAAGGACGCTGATGAGCGGAAATTCCAGTTGGTAACAAATTTCCTCCAAATGCGACTCGGCCAGCCGACTTTTCAGGAAAGGAAAAAGGTTCTCCAGGAAAGGTTGCTGGAATTCGAGAAAGGTGGTTGGATGAGGGGGCGTATATTTCTTCTCTTTCCACGTTTTTTTCCGTTTGACTTCGGTCATTTCGCCAAAGAGGTTCTTTTCCGCCATTTTTTTCTGCGAATTCCGAAAAACCTCTTCCGCTTTCTGTTGCAAAACGGTGACATCCACCTCGGTAGGAATCGTTTCGGGGAAAAGTTCGTACAAATCCTGCAATTGTCCCACTTTGGCACCCGGTTGGAGCATGTAGGCCGCAATCATCGTGTCGAACCAGGCTCCACGCAAGTCGATACGATACGGCATCAAAAGTCGTTGAAGATGTTTCAGGTCGAATCCCACTTTGACGGTCGATTCGTCTTCCAGTTTTTCCTTCCACGATTGCAGAAACGCCTCCGACGCATTCTCAAAAAGGGCTGGCGGCAAAAAGAGCGGGGAAAGATGCTTTTCAGGAACATAATTTCCCGAAAAATGGGGGAGCTGAATCTCTGGCGAGTGCGAAAAATCGAGTTGCCGCAACTTCGGTTCCGGGGAAGGCTGGGAAGGGACAGGTGGGGAGGACGTTTCGTGGAAATTCTTTTGGCTTAAAATATTGGCACGGGAAATCAGCGATCGGAACGCGTATTCCTGGAAGATGGGAATGGCGCTGGTGTAATCGAATTGAGAAACATCTCCGGCACTCCAATCGATCGTCAGGGGAACCTCTTTTTCCAGACGCACCAATTTCTGGCAAAGTCGAGCCATTTCCGCGCCTTCGAGGAGATTCGTTTTCCGTTTGCTCGGCTTGGAGCCAAAAAACGCTTCCAGATTCTCCGGTTTCAGAATCTCGTCCAGCGTCTGGAATCGTTGCAGCAAATCTTTCGCCATTTTCGGACCAATGAGCGAAATTCCAGGAATGTTATCGGAAGAATCTCCCACCAGTGCCTGATAATCGACCACCTGCTGGGGCGTGATTCCCCAATCTTTCAGGAGAAATTCCCGATCCAGATAGAGATTGCGACGGAGACTGTAGAGAAAAACGTGGTCGGTAATCAGTTGTCGGCAATCTTTGTCGCTGGTGACGAGAAAACAATCTCCCCCCAACGTTTCCGTTTGTGCCGCTACCGTAGCCAGAATATCATCCGCTTCAAAACCTTCCTGTGCCAGAATCGGAATTCGCATTTTTTCGAGCAGTTCCCGAATCCGTGGTATCTGTGAAATCAGGTCGTCAGGCATTTTTTCCCGTTGCATTTTGTATTCGGGGTAAAGCGTCTGTCGAAAGGTGGGGGCGTGCAGGTCAAATGCGCAAAAGAGCAAATCGGGATGGTGTTGCTCCAGAATAAAAAAGAGGTCTCGCATGAATCCAAAAACCGCGTTCACCGACTCCCCGCTCCTCCCCAACATTTCCGGCAAGGCATGGAAAACCTGATAAATCAGTCCGTAGGCATCGATAACAAAGACTCGTTTTCCGGCAGGTTGGGTAATGGAGGATATTTTTTTCGGGGATGATGATTCTGGAAAAAGCGTAAATTGCGTCATGGTGATCGACCTCGTGTTAAAAAACTATCGGGCAAAGAATAACGATTTTGTCTGTATTATAATCATTTTGTTCGGATTATACTATTCCCTTGAAGAAAGAATCGGGATATTTCGGAAAAATATTGGGGGAAAATGATAAATAATTGTTGACAAGTGGCACGATGAAGGATAAAATGATAGTATTGAATTGATGGCAACACTCTTTGAAATTTCCACCCGTGTTTGGAGAAGAGACCTTAACAGGCATTCCGTGGAAATGGAAGAAGGGGAGGAAACTCTGTCTGTAAAAATTGATTTGGGAGTAAATCCATGGGTAGAATGAATCAGGGACTGCAAATTGCGTTGATCCTTTTTGTAATCATTGCAATCGTGTTGGGGATCACCACCTTTTTATTCAAGAAACAGGCGGACGAGGCTATTGTTCAGAAAGACTCGGCAGTGAAGGAACTGGCCTCGGTGCAGGTGCAGTTGACGCAGAGCAACGATGAAATTACGGAACTGAAGCAGTTGATTGGATATGCTGATATTCCATTGACGGAAATCCGCGACAAGTTCGACAAGGCGATGGAATTGGCGGCACCGGGTGCGGAAAAGCCCACGTATGTCAGTGTGGTGGAGAGTTTTCTGGAGCAGAACAAAGGTCTGAATGATCAGGTGGCACAGTTGAAGAAGGATATGGAGACGCTGGCTGCCAAATACAAGACTCGCGAGGAAAGCAAGGAAAAAATCATTGCGGAAGCAAACGAAAAGGCGAAAAAAGCCATTGAGGAAAAGGAAAAACTGGAAGCTCAGCAAAAGACTTTGTTGACTGAAAAAGATGAGAATCTGAAAAAGACGTTTGTCAACATCGAAAAGAAAGTCAAGGATTTGACCAAGGAAAAAACGGCTCAGGTCAAGAAATACGAAGAATCTCAGGAGTTGTTGGCCCAACAGCGGAAAGATTACGCCGATTTGCAGAGCAAGCTGGAAGAGACATCCCGTCCGCCGCAGGATAATCCGCAGGGTGAGATTATCTACATCAATCCACGGGGAACGATGGGGCTGATCAATCTCGGAAAAGCGGATGGTTTGACACGGGGATTGACGTTTAGTGTGTACGATCCGAAAAACATGAATGAATTGGGTCTGAAAGGCTCGATCGAGGTTATCAGTGTGGAAGGAAACCGTCAGGCCGAGGTCAGTATTGAAAACGAATCGGACACTTCGCCAATTGAGGTGGGGGATGTGATTTACACGCCTGTTTGGGCACCTGGTTTCCAGGAACATTTCGCACTCATCGGACACATGGATATTCGTGGAGAAGGGCGTAATGATTTGGAAGTGGTCAAGTCGCTTATCACACGAAATGGTGGGGTGATCGATGCTTACATGAAAGAAGACGGAACGCAGGAAGGAAAAATCACCACGCGAACGACGTGGCTGGTGGTGGGAACGGAGTCGAATGAAGTTTCGCCGGAAGATGAGTTGATTACCCGAACCAACATGGAAAAAGAGGCGGAAAAGTACAACGTGAAGAAGATGAGTCTGGCGGAACTCCTGCGGAAGATGGGATACCGTCCACCGGTTCAGGAACGGACGACCTCGTTGATGGATGTCAATGGGGCACCGCGACAAACGTCCTCCGGTTCCGTGGCGAATCGTTATTATGAGGACAATTCCACTCCCCGTCGTCAACCGCCGCGTGGCAGTGCGTATTAAGAGCGCGTATTAAACGGAATCGAAGAGCCATTTCCAACGTCGGGGCGAGATTTCCTTCCCCCGACGTTTTTTTATGGACAAAATTTAAGGTTCTTTGATAAATCGATAGCCGGCATTTCGATAGGTGAGGAAATGGACCGGGCGAGTGGGGTCTGGCTCAAAGATTTTCCGCAGCCGCAGGATGAACTGGTCGGGAGCGCGGGTGTTCAAATCTCCCGGCATTTTCCAGACATTTTCCAAAAGTTCTTCTTTGGAGATGAGCCGATTCTGGTTTTCATAAAAATAGGCCAGGAGAGCCATTTCCAGAGCGGTCAGCCGGACGTTCTGATTTCGCACCGTCACTTCAAACGTCTCAAAATCGACGTGGGCATCACCAAAATTCCCTATTTTTTTAGTTTCTGGCAAGACCGACTTTTCTTTTTCCGTTTCCCTCTCCACTTCCGCGTCATTTCCCTGATAC
Source organism: Planctomycetia bacterium (assembly GCA_030527185.1). Classification (GTDB taxonomy): domain Bacteria; phylum Planctomycetota; class Planctomycetia; order Pirellulales; family Thermoguttaceae; genus RGIG3701. The sequence goes on from JAUNBF010000037.1 coordinate 25,542, forward strand.
GACTGGATTTTGCGACGAAAATCGAGCAGATTCCGAATCCGAGCGAGAAATTCGTCCAACTCAAACGGTTTGGAAAGGTACTGATTCGCTCCCGCTTCAAAAGCCTTGGCGCGGTCTTCCGGCAGTGTTCGGACGGAGAGGATCATAATCGGGATGAAAATATTATTTTCACGGATTTTGCCGCACACTTTGTAACCGTTCATTCCTGGAAGCATAATATCCAGGACAATCATATCGAAGTCGTCGGGATTCTTCAAAACCAGCTCCAGAGCAGACGTTCCATCATGGGCGACCGTGACACGATACTGCTCCTGTTCCAGCGTGTATCGCATTCCCAGAGCAAGATGAGCCTCATCTTCCACAATCAGGATATGACCACGAACATGTTCACGCGGGGATGACATCATTTTTTTCTCTCTATCCATTCCTTCTTTCGAGGTACATTTTCCAAAACCAGGGGAGTTTACGATTTCTCTATCGGGAGAGTCTCTTTTTCCTTTTCCTCTTTCTTTTCAGAAACAGGAATTCGCAGGATGAACGTGGTTCCGACACGATGGGTATTATTGACGACACGAATCTCTCCGTGGAGTTGCTGCACGCACATTTTCACGATATAGAGTCCCAGACCGGTTCCTTTCTGGCTCCGTTCGAGTTCACGTCCGATTCGATAAAAGCGGTGGAACACTTTTTTTTGCAAATTTCTTGGAATGCCGGGGCCATTGTCCACGACGCGAGCGGCTATCTGACCATTTCGGGTCTGCCGCACGGAAACGTGAATCAGAGGTTCCTCCCCCGAATATTTCAAAGCATTGTCGATCAAATTTCGGAAAATAATCTCCAAAAGAATCCGACTGGTGGTGATCGGTTCTTCTTCGGAAATTTTCAACTGGACGCAAGAGAGCGGTTTTTGGTGCCGGGAAGTCATTTCCCGGGTAATTTCCTGGAGCAGTTCACTCATCCAAAACGTTTCAGGACTTCCGGCAATTTTCTGTCCCGCCCCCAACTGGCCAGCGCGAACCACCTGCGTGATGAGGCGATCCAGACGTTCCACATCCTCCATCATGTGCGTGAGAAACGCTTTTTCCTCGTGTATCGAAAGACCGTAGCGGGAGATGGTCTGCAAATAGAGTTTCAGAGACGCAATCGGCGTTTTCAATTCATGCGTCATGCTGTCCATAAAACTCGATTGCAGCACATTGAGATTCAGGACTTTGATGGAGGTCACCAGATAGATAATCACTCCGGTCAACAACAACGTGAGAAACAGAGACCCCAATGGCAAAAAAGTCCAGAAAACGGTGGAATCTTCCGGCTGATTCCAGACCGCTCGCAGCGTCACGAAAATCCAGGCGAAAATCAAGAGCAGAAGGAGGATGATCATCAGCACGGTCAAAACGATCAGGAATATCAACGTTCTGCGAGTGGAAAACATGGTAACAACCTTCGGAAAATTTTTTCACCTTTCTTCTATTATACCAGACTTTGCCATCAGGGAAACCCCACTCTTGACAAATTGTTAAAAAAGTATACAACCGTAGTAGAACATTTTTTCCGAACCCGTGAAAAAGGAGGCACTTATGGTACCTTCCGCCCATATTCGCCAACGGCATATTGCTCGCCAAAAAATGTTTTCTTCCACCCTTTGCTGGGCGTTTGGGAACGCGTTTCTGACCGCCAGCGTCGTCTACCAGATGGTTCGGATGATGGAAATTTCTTCCGGTATCGGGGTGAGCCTGATTTTTCTCACCCCCTGGTTGGCGGGGATTTTTCGTTGGTTCACGCCGGTTTGGATACAACTTTTCCAGAGCAAAAAACGTTTCATTCTCCGTGCGGGGATTCTGGAGATTCTCTTTTGGTACGCACTGCTTCTTTTTTCGCTGCCGCATTGTTTTCCCCCTCTTTTGGCCTATTCTGGACTCCTTTTCTTTTGGCTGGGAGCTTGTTTGATGGAGCATTGCTCCTTTGTGGCGTTGTTGAGTTGGCAAGGCTCGCTTTTTCCTGAAAAGACCCGTGGAAGATTTTTCGGAATTCTGGAAAAGTGGAAGTTGGGCGGAGAAATTGCGGGGTTGGCAACGACGCTGATCTTTACCTGGCTTTGGCGGAATGGGTTTTGGGGAGGAATGATTCTCAAAGAGTACTGGATCGGTTTTCCGATGGTTATTTCAGGAACGTTCTTTTTATGGCGACGACTTCTGATTCTCCAAACGATTCCCGAAAAGGAGACTTTTTCCACCCCAATTTTTTCTCTGCCGCGGCAATGGTCGCGTCTGAAAAAGCCATTTCAGGATCAGCATTTCCGTCCCATGCTGCTGTACGGTGCCCTTTTTTCCTTCATCACGCAACTGGATCAGGTGGCTCAGGTAACGCTCCCCTATTTTCTGGTCGGCTGGGGCTTTCTGCTGACGCAGGGAAATCGCTTTTTTGTGAAAACCGGCCAATTCCTGTTGGGAGGACGATGTGGAAAGTGGCTCGATCGCTGGGCTGCGCCACGGGTCATTCTCTTTTCGCAGTATGCTACCGCGGTGGCTCCGCTTTTTTACGTCCTGGCTCTGGAAAGAGGTTGGGGCTGGTTGTTGGCAGGGCAGGTTTTCTGGATTTTTTACGTCGGATTGAATATCGGATTGCCGCAAATCCAACTCCAGATGGCCGATTCCAACGATTCCTCTCCCTGGCCTGCCGCGTATGGGTTTGTCTGCGGAATTTTCGGTTGTTTGGGAATGCTTTCAGGAGGTTTTCTTTGGGATTGTTTTGGAAAATCCACTCCCCAGACCTACTACGAAACCATCTTCACCTTCTCCGCCTACGCCCGACTCCTCGCCACACTGCCACTTTGCTGGCTTTTTTGGAAATGGAAAAAAAGTTCCCGGTGGCCTTAAAATAACGGTGTCGCAGGCCATGTGGGAGGGAACAAATGTCCCGGTAATAACGACGTTTTGGCGAATTTTCAAGGTTTCATCGCGTTGACAAAAAAAGATTGCCCGATATAATGGAGACGATATGCAATTTTCCAATTTCCCGGTTCTTCCTTTATAAGAGCGGCATTCTGTGGCTCTTGCCTGAGTCTGGAAAGGAATTTCAATCCCCCCATAAAGAGGCCTTTCATGAGTCAATTAAGCAGTTTTTTACGGAACCTTCATCTTTACAGCACGCTCCCCAAAAGTCGAAATTTTTGCCCTTACTGTTCCAGTAATACCCCCATGCTCCCCTACGAACATCCGCTTACAGGCAATCGAAAATTTTATGGCCAGTGTTCCCGGTGCCAATGCCGATGGCGGACTCGTTTTCTCTATTTCCTGATTCAAATGGAAATTTTAAGCCGTCGGGATGAAATTTCCGTCCTCCATACCGCGCCGGAATATGCGGTATGGAAGTTGTTGTCTCAACAGAAAAATATCCACTACACCGCCATCGACATCAATCCCAAAATCTATCCGCCGGAAACCGCGTGCCAGTATCAGGATTTAATGAACCTTTCCCTGAAAAAACATCACTACGATTTTCTGATCAGCAGTCATGTTCTGGAACATGTGGAGGATGATTTTCAAGTTTTACGACAGTGGCGACGGGTGCTGAAAGAGGATGGTACCGTTTTGCTTTGTTTGCCTGTCAGCAGGCGGGAAAAGACGGTGGATGAGAGGGATTTGAAAAAGTCGGTGCCCCTGTCGGAAGCGGAACGTCTCCAGCTTTTCGGACAGGAGGATCACCTTCGTTTGTACGGTCAGGACGTGGTACAACGACTGGAAATGGGAGGTTTTTCGGTTCGCCAGATCGTTCCTGAAAAAATGTTTCCCCGGCAGGTGCTACTGCAAATGGGAGACATGGGGTTGGTCCCTGATAATAATCCACTACAATTGGATACCAACTGCTTTTTTATCCTTACCCCTCGCAGGAATTCGGACTGGTACCCAACCCCCCATTACATCAATCGTCTTCCTGGACAGGTTCATCCCCATTTCGGGTGGCGAGCGATTTCAAAATCTCCAGTTCCGTCCTCGTGGAGTAAGAGCCGACACTTCCATCTCCACGCACGAAGTTGACCACGCCGGAATGGTCGCTGCCAAAGGGAAGGTGATTGAAACCGACATCCGGGCGGGAAACTTCCGCGTTGAGTTCGTGAACGATCGCCTTTTCCGCATACGTTCCACGACCAGAATCCGCCCCAAAAGGCCACGCTCGGACATTGCCCGGCCAGTCGGAATAAAGTTTCCCCGGCTGGTCTTTTTGAACAAATTCGCCAATTGCCAGCGTATTGCTCAATCCATCCTTGCACGACCCAATCTTCACCTGAACGGCATAACCAAACAGACCGGTTTTGGGAATCGCACCGTTCGAGGAGTCGCGGCTGTCCCAAACAGAGGTTTTGGAGCCGAAGGGATTCGTGGTATTGGAAGAGTCGCCGGAATAAATCAAATTTCCCGCAGAATCTCGCGTCGGAACTTCCGCCCCGGAAACGCAATTGTACGTCACCAGATAACCGTATCGAAACGCCGCCACGGACTCTTCCGCACACGGTTCTCCACTGTAGGATGGACACAAATACGTGTCAATCCGCTGTTCTACAACAGGCACATCCCGATTCGGACCTTCGATAACCTTGATTCCCGCGTCAAAATCGATCATTTCGTAAACCGTCGTCTGTTCCAGATAGGGAAGAATCAAGGCAAAAAAGCCATAGTTATGGCTCCCTTTTTCTTTGCCACCGACTTCCCGGTCGTAAACTCCGAAAGGAAGGCGACCGTTATCCGAAGAAACGGAATTATGAATGGCCAACCCCATTTGCCGGAGGTTGTTGCTGCATTGAATGCGTCTGGCAGCCTCACGTGCCTGTTGGACGGCAGGGAGCAGTAGCCCGACCAGCATTCCGATAATCGCAATAACGACCAGCAATTCCACCAGTGTAAAGCCTTTTGGTTTCATGATCATCCCCGCTTTCTTCCGTTTCCAAAAATTTATCGATCTCCTTCAAACGCGGACGTAACAGGCTGTCCACGCCAGACTTGCGGCCGATTCAGACCCAACACCCACGCAATCGTCGCGGCGGTATCGTAATTCACCACCACATCCTGAATTTCTCCCTTTTTCACACCCGCGCCATAAAGGACAAACGGCGTTTCCATGTGCGAAAGCAAATCTTTTCCATGCCCCTTTTCTGTGCCACCATGATCCGAGACGAAGACAACCAGCGTATCCCTCATCCAGTCTTTTTCTTCCAAATACTTCAAAATTTCGCCCAGGTGTCGATCGAGTTGCTGAACCGTTTTATGATACGCTTCCGAACCCCACCCCTCGCCATGGCCGATAATATCCGGCTCGGAGTAGTAAATAAACGACAACGCGGGACGATGTTCCAAAAAATCGAGCAACTGTTGGGTGGAGACATCGTACTGATGGTCGATAAACTTTTGGTACGTCACTTTGTCCGAATCGATAAATTTTTCGCACGCTTTCCAGGTGTAAACCGCGGCGGTTTTCGCTTCCGGCAACTGGCTGTGGACGACGTAGAAAATATCGGGAAAACGGCCTCGTTCGGTCAAAACGCGGGAGGGAATATCGGGCGTCTCACTTCCCCACGTCCGATAACCGTGCAGTTCGGAACCCGCTCCCATCAGGATGGTACACCAGTTAATCGCACTGACGGAAGGCAACACGCACCTTGTTTTCAGCGTCCACGCCCCATTTTCCTTCATCCGTTTCAGATTCGGCACCTCATTCCAATCGACATAGGCGGAGCCGTAACCATCCCAGCCGATGAGAATCACCTGCTTCACACCGACGGGAGACTGGACAGGCACTTCTGCCCAAGCCGCCGCAACGATTCCCCACGCCATCAAACATCCCAGTAAACGTGCCATCTTAAATTTTCCTTCTTTTTTCGCGAATGAGCCAAAGTGTGCCGAGCAACAACAAAACGCACGTCCCCGGTTCAGGAACGCCCTCCTGTCCGGTAAGCGTCGCCGACTCCAGCCACACACTGGAGCCATAGCCCGTAAAATCGAACGCGAAATACGTTTCGCCAACCGCATTCAAAATATTGGAGACGAGAATCGCATTTTCCGACTCCTCATCCACTTCCGCCTGCAAAAGGTCAAGCGTCACATCAGCATTCTCACCCAGATAATCACTTCCGTTGAGCCATTCCACAAAATTGTCGATTTCACCTGGAAGCAGACCGCTCAAAACCAGTCTTGCCGAAATTGTGGAGGGGTCGGCTCCTGAAGTGTCTTTCAGGAAAATCCAACCCTGATTCAACGGGCTGTTAACCAATTCCAAATCAGGATTCAGCGTCGCGGTCAACGTATTATCCGCAGAATTCAACTGCCACAATCCGAAGTTCTCTGTCGGAACGCCGGAAAGACTGGTCGCCCCGGAAATCAGCGTATAGGTATTGCTATCCATCGCCACCATGCCGCCTGCCAGGCCGACGTTTACCTTATTATTCAGCGAAACCGCTCCCGTCGCCGCGATACTGGACAACCCGGTATTATCCGCCAGGAAGTTCAGGCTGGAAACGTTTCCTGCCGTGCTGTTGATGGTAATGGTACGGGTCTTGATCGTATTTTCACCACCGATCACCTGCATGACACCTGTAGAAGTGTTCGTATTTCCCAGAGTGAGCGTTCGACCTGTATTGTTAAATGTTGAGCCATTGCCGATATTCAATTCTCCATAAGCTCCTGACGCTACACCCAAAGTAGCGACCCCGTCGGTTTTCCTGCCAGTCAATGTTCCGTTGTCCAGATTGACAATTCCCGTCGAGTTCGTGGCTTGACCGATATATATCTGATTGGCAACCGAAAGGGAACTTCCGTCCTGAATTTGAAGTGTACCGGTAAGAGGTGTAGAAAAAGAATTGGTCTCCACAACATTCAGACCTCCGTCAAATGTCAGCGAACTCCCATTTTGGAGAATCACTTCGGCATCGGCAAAATAACCTACGGTAAATGTGCCAGGCGCCGTGACTGTGGAATGATCAAATACCGCACGTCCCTTTCCTTTTCCAGGAGTGTCGCGGGAATCGCCAACAATAAGGTGGTTCCCTAAATTTAATTGGGAATCCGTCACCAAAAGTTCGCCATCACCATACCATCCAACCTGAAGCCGGCCTTTGGTCGTCAAATTGGCTCCACCGGAAATCACCACGCGATCCACGAGGGAATCGAAGCTGCTCCCCTCGCCACCAATCTGAAAGGAACGCTCTCCTTTTGTCGCTTCCAATTTTGTTCCTGTACCGGTTATGTAAAGCGAATGGCCGAAAACCTGTACAATTTCCGAGTCGGTAAACGTTCCGCCAGTCATTCGGGCAGGATGAAGATGGGAGGCTCCGGCACTTTCTGCCCACGTATTGTAGGAAATAGCTCCTGGTGTAGCGTCACGGTAATCGAAATCCCCACCATCAGACAGGGTGACGCCAGCCACCTGCACACCCGAAGCAACGGTACTGAAATCCCAGGCTGTATATCCTCTTCCCGCGTAGTTTGTCAGGACTTCGTACTGGATGGCATTGCCGTTGAGCGTGAAATGGGTTTTTCCATAGTTCACCCCTTCAACTTGCCCTGCATTCATCGCGGCGACGAGCGTCTGGTAACTCGTTGCGTCCCCTCCCGAAAGAGCCAACGTCACCTGTTGCAAAACCTGCGACCCACCGTCGAGCGTTTTCCAGCCCGTGGAAGCTGGGGTGGATTGAAATTCTTCGCCTGCCAGTCTTGCCACGACCGACTTTCCCTCAACCGCCAGGGTGAAAGCACCGGAAGTGGCATTGACATTGGAAATCGCGCTGTCGGCACCCACCGTTACCAGGGTGAATTCCTTGTCATAAAGGACACCAGCATACTGTGCCAATCCGACACGAAGTTGGTTATTGAAATTCGCGTGCCCCGTTTCACCACTATGAGTACCCGATACGGTAAGTTTACTGAACCCACCGGAAGTATCCGCCAGGAAGTTGACATGGCCGTATGCCCCCTCCGAGCCTCGCACGTAAAAACCACCCGTGGAGAGAGTATTTCCATCCCCAACGATGTTGAGGATACCTTTTCCCGTAGGAAGACCCGTCCAGTGACCACCCAAAGTAAGCACTTTACCTGTCGAGAAAGTGGAACCAACCATATTCATCGTCGCTTGTCCGCCAGAACCCATCCCCAAATAAGTTCGATCACCATCCAGTCCGCTGCTGCCTGTATGGGCAAACGTACTATTTTCCAGGTTGAACGTGGATGTGCTCGCCCCTTCGCCAACATTGAAAAGGCCAGCAACACTCAGAGAACTGTTCCGTAGCGTCACGGAAGAAGTGTACTTATTGTTGGTATTTCCTTCATTTATTCTAAAATAATCCGTGACGGTCATATCGGAGTTGGTCATCTCCAATTCCCCATTGGCGTAATAACCGACGACAAGTTGGACAACGGCATTTCCTTTGGAATCTTCAAAAACCACTTTGCCGTTTCCATTTCCATGAGAATCACGGGAGTCACCGACAATGAGACGTCCGTCATTTCCGCGATTGGTTATTTTACTTCCTGCTCCCACATAAAGATAGCCGTCGCCCAACCAGCCCACCTGAATACGAGCGTCCGTCACAATTGATGCTCCCCCCGTAACGGAAAGCGAATCATACGTTCCACTCGACGAACTCCCCGTTGTACCTATCCGAAGTCCATTGGCTCCCCCGCTCAAGGTAACGGTTGTGTTCGTTCCCCGAATGATGGCGCTATGTCTGAATATTTCCGTGACCGCACTGAAGGTGTAAGTCCCTTCCATGACCGCGGGATTGGCATGGGAAAGGCCCGTTTGAGAAGTTGCCCAACTGGTATAATTTGTCGTGGTTGTCGGAACCACGATTTCCGCAGAGACCAGAGTTGGCATACAAAAAAAGAGCATCCAGAGAAAAAGATTTTTTATTGGCTGAACAAAACCTTGTCTATTCCCCCCCCCCATGCTATTTTAACATCGGGCATACAAACAACAAACATCGCTCTTCTCCTTTGGAATTATTTTCAAAATTTTGTCCACATTTCCGGGGAAGGCAACACCCTCCCCAGATTCACTGTCCTACATTTTATACTCGCCAAGACCTTTTGTCAAGTATTTCCCACCCTTTCCGTGAAAAATCGCAAAATTTTTTCAAAACCCTTTCTGTTTTACAGGAAAATCATCCTTCGTCCGTATTTTTTTTGAGCCATGCTTCCAATTCCGCAATCATTTTCCGACACGAAACCATTTTTTCCACCAAATCCTGAGAAACGAACCAATAGTGGTTGGTCGATTCAAAGCCGATGGTGGCGTCTTGCTGCACGAGTGCCAATTCCTGCCGAGCCAGCCAAATTTCGTCTTGAAGAAGCTCTATCATCCGCAAAACAGGCTCTTTTTGTGATTCCGATTTTTGCCAGGCATCGCGCAGGAGGATAAATTCCGCCTGATTCGCCACACTGGCCGCGTGAAGCCCCACCACCTCCGCGTAACGGGCATCCTTTTCCCCCTCCGAACGTTGCGAAACATCTGCCGCCAACGCCGCTTCTTTCAAAAGAGCCGCCCCGGTGAGCATTCCCCGCGAAACTTTTCGGAACTGCGCAATCCAGACTTCCGGGGGATAAACGCCCCGCCAGGCATTCAGATCGTCGTAGGGAATCCCCACCATGGTCGCCCGGTATCCCGTGGGATGGAGGTAAAGCGGATTGGCTGGACCCATCTGAATCGGAGCCGTATAAACAACGCTGATGTGGAACGGATACTCCTCATAAGCGGTGGAAACCTGCGTCCACCCTGCTCTGGCCTGCGCAGCCCCTTTGCCAAAACGCAGTCGAGCCATTTCGTCCAAAACCTCCTCCACCGAAGGGAGCGGGGTGCGGTCAAAATAACGTGGCAGGGAAAGATTCGGCGATGGATATCCTCCCAAAGACCAGCCCAACATCAAACCGTCCACACCGCTGGACGCCAGCCGGTGACAATGCCGAGCCACCAAATCCAACGCGGGCACATACGGTACCGAGGCAATTTCCCAGGAGGTTCCCAACTGGACTTTCGCTGCCGTTTTCAGCCCTGCCTGACGAGCCGCCTCCCAATGTTGCACCGCACGTGGCCCAGGCCCCACCGCCGAAAGGGAGTATTCCCCCACTTTGGCAGGAATCCCACCACGCTGAATCGGCAAGCCCCACTCGCTGACCGTCATGAGCCAGACATTTTTCGGCAATTTCGTAATCACATCCGTTGCCAGACCGTGACCATGCCACCCCCAATCCCAAACCAGCACTTTCGCGTCGGGGGCGCTGCGGTGGACCCCCTCTTCCATCGCCGCGTTGACTTCCGCCAGAATTTCCGCGTAATCCCGCTTGGAACAACGTGGACATTGTGCCTGAAGTCCATGCGACGCACAATTGGTCTGGTTTTCCGAGGCCGTGATCGTGAAAATCCCCCCCAAACCCGGCACTTCCCGGAAAAGATACGCCAACGAATCCGAGAGCCATTGCCGTACTGCCGGATTCGAGGTGCAGAGAGAATAATGCGAGCCACGCTGAACACCTTTCATCGTTTCGCGTCCCGGAACGTTGAAAAAATCTGCCTCGACCGCACGGGGTTCATTGATATAAAGGTAAATCCGAATGCCGAATTGCTCCGCCCGCTCCACCAGTTTCCGCAAATTGGCAATCCGCTTTTCGTGCCCAGCCCCCCATTCGGGAAAAATACCCCCCGGAGCCAAATCCCGCAAAACCACATGCAGCCAGACACCGTTCGCACCCGCCTGCCGCAATTTCTGCAACAGTCCATCCGGGTAAAGCACCGCGTCGTCGTCCGCCAGAGGATCGCCGAACATGGCAAAATACGAATACGCATACCGAATCTGAAAACGGGAAGGCACCTCTTTTTCCTGAGGCACGGCAGCATCCACTTGCGTCAAATCTTCCACAAATGCCAGCCGGGGAACCGTATCGAGCTTCATTTTTCCATCCAACAGCGTCTCCACCGTCTCCCGCCATTTTTGCACCTCTCCCAACTCCTGCCGCGTCTGTGGCACAAAGAAAACCGGCTCACATTTCGGTTTCAGACTTCCCAATTTGATGAACAAGAAATCATCTTCTTGCAAATGAAATGCCAATTTTTCCGCCGACATATCGACCAGCGTCAAAAGTTGCTCATACGGCAACAAATGCCAGTTTCGTCGCAAGAGCGTGATGTAAATCTGCGACGTCTTCCACGGCGGCTTGCAATACGGCGGCAATCCCAGCGACTCGGCCAACCGCGTGACCTCCTCGGGCGTCGTCCGCAACACCTCGGCCAGCGTTTCCACCTCCACCAAATTCCAGTTCCGCCAAACCACCGCACAGACTTTATTCGGAAATGCCGTACATTCCAGAGGTTTCGGAGTACTCCCCTCTGGCAAAACAAGTTCCTCCCCACTCAGAGAAATTCCCATGCACATCCCTAAAAGAGAGACCACCCACCCTCGCCAGACCTTTTGTTTCATCGTTCCCCTCACATCTTTTCCCAGTAGAACCTTCCTCTTCACATTATGGAATTCTTCCCCACCTGCTGCAAGGGGGAGGTTGCCTACAGAAAAAGAAATGGTGAAGAAATCCTTGGCCTCAAACTTTAGACAGGTTTCTCAGTTTCTCAGTGAATTTCAGATGGGGGGGTTGACAAAATAAAAACGTCCGCTATATTATTACACATCCTAAGAGTTGGGTAGGTAGCTCAGTCGGTAGAGCAATGGACTGAAAATCCATGTGTGGTCGGTTCGATCCCGACCCTGCCCACTAGACCGGTTTGCAAAGAAACGCAAATCGGTTTTTTTGTGCGCACAAGTTCCCCATTTTCAAGCACTTGCGAAGATTCGTTCTTTTCCTTGCAATTCTTTGCAACGCATTGCAAGCCCCCGTTTTGGCCCCCATCTAGCCCCCATTTAAGCCCCCGTTTTTCGGATGTGAAAATCGGGGTTTCGTCCGGGGAAATGCCGATATTGGTGAAAAGGGTGGCGGCTTCCTCAAGTCCTTTTTGAAGTCGGGTGCCCGTCATAATCTGATAGTGTTTCTTGGCGATACGATACGAATGGTCGGCTATCGTTTCATAGGTGGCAATGTCACGAACGACGGGGAGGAGGTCGCAACAGAACGATTTCCGCAGGTTATACCACGGATTCCGCCAGCACTGCCCAACCGCTCGAATCGCGTATTTTTCAACCATCGTAGAGAAGTTGGTTTCTTCCCGCATTCCCGGAAATACGAATCGTTCCCCTTCCGGGGCTTCGTGGAACCAGTCGGAAAGGACTTGCTCCACCACCGGGGGCATGGGAACTGGACGCGATACCCGGCCATGGCGTTTGTTTTTCTTCGCTCTAACGGAAATCCAGCCCGATTCCTCGGCGCTACTCCAGTGAATATCGCCCCATTCCATCTGGTACATTTCCGACGAACCACGTAAGCCGCAAAACCGCCCCAACGCTACGATTAAACGCCACCGCAACGAGCAGTATTCCATCAGTCGGGAAACATCCTCCACAGGCACGTATTCCAGATTATCCGCATTGACGGAATCGCCACCCTTGAGAATCTCAA
>JAUNBF010000122.1 GCA_030527185.1 Planctomycetia bacterium
GAGGAAGCTGGCTACGTTCCTCACATCGTCCTGGCGGTGCGGAAAAGTGTGAACTCGAACACAATCCCAACTTTGTGCCTGTCACTGGATTGTCAAAGCGCCTCACTCCTGACTCAAACCCTTCCGCAAACTCTCTCCCCGCTACGAAAAAACCGACAAATCCTACTACGCTCTCCTACACCCCGCCGCTGGGATGATGGCGTTTAATAAAGTTGCCACTATTTACGGATAACCCCTTATACTAAAGGAGAAAAAAATGTACTATCGTTCTATAGGTTTCGTATGGGGTTGTTGTATTTGGATGGGATGTTTTTTACAAGGAGATGAATTGCCTTTGAAAAACTCAGCACCACCTTCCCATCCGACAAAATGGTCTGAGGAAAGTATTCTTCAGCAACCCTGGGATGGAGAGTGGGAGGAGAGTGGCTTGAAAATTCGATATAAATGCTATCCTCAGTGGATCAACGCGCTGGATGTTTCGATAGAGGACTTTCCCCCTCAATACAACGGTTCCTCATTATCATTTTTACTCTCCAGAAATGCGCTTCTTTTTTCCGATAAACTGAAAGAAAAGAACATGTATTCCCGGTTTTATGCGTACTACGACGACCCGGAGAGTTCACGCCAGGGAATTTTTCAATTTGCGCCAACAGCCACCAACGAAGAGGAAGGATTTCAAATGATGAAAAGAAATACCCTTCAGCATTGGTGTCTCGGAGAAATTGAGTCGGGAGATTACCGAGCCATCGTTTGTATCCATCAATTTCAACGAGTTACGGAAAATTTTGTGGAGTATTTCCCCTACTTTTTTTACCAAAAAGAAAACCGCTATTACTTTTCATCTCAATTTCCAGAAGATCGAAAATGGATTCGTTTCATGACGATTATCTATGATTCATTAAACCAAAAAAACGGACGTTTGAAGCAGACTTTCTGCCCGCCGCATCCGAAATATCCCTCCCTTCCCCGTTGGCATTGCTGGTGCAACAAAAAACGGACGAAGGCGGTGCTGGCGGAATTGATAAAATGGAATGAGGAAACGGTCTTGTTGCGAAAATACGAAGATGGAAAGCTGTTGAAAATCAAGAAGTTACACCTCTCCATCGAAGACCAGGCTCTACTCCTGCGTCTGGGGGATGGGCAAAGCGAAAAAAAGAAAGATTGAAGTCGGTTTTGTTAAAACGTTCCACCTCCTTTTTGCCTGGAATATGGCGAGTTACGAAAAAACGGAGGATAAATTCCTGCGACAGGAACAACGGAGAAGGAAATGGATTGGCATGTGCATAGACTTCGGACAAACATCGGTTTGTGATTGACAAGACTGCCCAAAATATACTCAATTGCATTAAAATTCCGTTTTTAGGCCGAAGAGTTGGAAGTTCTCGGTGATTAACGTGTGTAGTTCGACAGAATACCGTTTTTGGCGGAGAAAAAAGTTTCGGCACTCCTGGAAAAGTCGGAGAATTCAGAAAAATGGCGATTATGGAGTACTTTTTTCTGGAAAAATTGCCATAAGTGCTTGATGGGATTGAGGTTCGGTGAATGGGTGGGTAAAAAATGAAGGCGAATTTGGTTTGGTTTAAAAATTCGCGTAAAAGTTTGGAATGGTAATATTTTGTATTGGCTACGAAGACATGGATGATGGTTTTCGAGTGGTGACGTGAGATACGTTTTTTGAAAAGTTTAACCGTCGTTTGGGCGTTGATCGTTTTGGGAAAAGTGACGTAAGTCGCCAATGTGTCGATGTTTATGACGCCGTTGATGTTCACGTGCTGGCGGGAGCAATTCGACTTCAGTTCACGCTCCACGCCACGTCGAATCCAGCCGTACGCCGGAATGTGGTTGTGCTGCGGATGGCAACGGTCGCCGAAGTAAAAAACCTCGTTTTCGCCCGCGTTTTCAAGGAGTTGACGGTATTCAGCGATGAATTTTTGCTGCTTTTCAACGTCCGCTTTTCCCGGCACGTGCTTCGGTTTTTTATACACGAAACCGAGTTTGTGCAACAATCTGCACATGTGTGAACGCGACAGGATCACACGGTATGTTTTTTCCACGTGTCGCAAAATGACACTCACATTCAAGCACAAATTTTTGTCCAACCAAGTCGACAATTCTTTTTTTTGTTCCTGCGTCAAACTCGCCTCTCGACCACGACAGAAAAACCGCTTTGCTCCTGTCCGCCAGCCATTTTTCCTTCGCTTTTTTGTACTCGCGACGCAATTCGCTCAAAATTTTTTCCGATAATCGGCAACTTTCCATCTTTCAACCTCAAATTCATGTCAATGGGTGCAACGATTTTATCGTCAAAAGTTAGAGCAACTTGAGGGGGAATTTTATAAGAGAAGGAGTATAGAAGTGTACTAGGGGGTTGGTTCCTTTTCGGCAAGTAGGGCGGGATCCATCGGCAAAGAGCCATCTTCCTGGAACATTTCGTGATGTTCGGACTGGCTGACTCGAATACAGAGAAGTTTCTGGTATCGCATGTCCGATTCTTCGTCGGAGAAGAAGAAATAGCCAAGATTTCCCACCAAATCGCCGATATTGGTAATGGCAATGATTTCGCCCGGTTTCACATTTACCACCGCTCGCATGGAGTCGAAAATTTTCTTCGGACGCGCAGGAGCCATCACCACACTTCCACTATCGTAGGAGTATTGTTGTCGCACCTGTCCGTACTGGAGTTCCGGCAAAATTTCGATGTCGATACTTCCGTCCCCCCGCGTCTGGGTTTTGATGACGAAAACACCCTGAGCATTGGCAAACGTTTCACCGCCGGAGATTCCATTTTCGTTGAAGAGAATCGTGGCATAGGGTTTGACATCGGAAGCGTGGACTTCATTTCGCTGATGGTTGCGAGCCTCGACCGACTTTCGCATGATTCGAGGGGTATTGGCAAAATCTTCCAGTCGAATGGTGGTGACATTTCCCTGTGGCGTGTCATCATCGCGGGAATTCATCAGTTTCAGAAGTGTGTTCGGCACCTGATTGCTGAGCAGTCCCATCCGAAAACCGTTGGCGGCCATGTTGGTTCGTAATTGCGTGGAGAGAATTTGTTCGTCCGCATCTTTCCACAATTCCCTGTTGAGCGTCGTGTCTCCATACGGGCAACGGACGATAAAAACTTCCAGACAAACAGACTGTGCCGAAGTTAATTTTTGGGGCGTTAGGAAGGAGGATTCCTGCAAAGGACGATTGGCTGGCGCGTTGAGAAAAGCCAAAGGCTGGCACCCGGCACCGTACCCGACGGCACCCAAGGTCAGAAAAATCGCCAATAACGCTTTGAATCGCCGCATAAAATCGATTAGAGCAAAAACCAGTTCTCAAAAATCCAGTGGAAGGGAGTTTAGTCCTTTTTCAAAAATTTGTCAATGGGAAAATGGAGGAAAAGTATGAGTAAGGGAGAAGAATCCGCGAAGAAGGTGGTTTATTGCCGTCACTGCAAGGGAATTGTGGCGAAAGATGCCTCGTTTTGTGTTCACTGCGGGTCGAAATCTCCCGTTTTATCAGAAAAAGACCTGCAAAAACAGCAAAAATTGCTGGCAAAAATTTTATGGGTTTTCTTTGGCATCGTCGCGATCGCCACTTTTCTGGCTTCCATTTTCTGCGAAGGTTGCCGTCGATAAAAGGGAAAAAAGTGGCCGCATAACCGTTATTTTCGTTACCATCTCCCATTTTTCTGAAAAAATCTTAAAAATAGCCAAAAAATCTTTGACAAATTGCGGAAAATGGTGTCTAATAGAGTATAGGGAAAGAAGTCTGAAAAAGGAGATTCCGATGGCGGGATGGTTTTATAAAGGGATTTTTTGGATCGTGGCAGGAGGATGTTTTCTGGCACCTCAGAAAACGTGCGGACAAGGAACGCTGATCGTTCCGTTTGGCGGAGTCAAGCAGATGGGGCCGGGTCATACGACGCAACCGTTACCGTACGAGAAAAATTATATCATGCTCCCCATGACGTCCGGGAAAGTGATGCACAGCGACGGCGGCCAGACTATCATCGTCCGAAAACCAGTACAACTCCACCCTACCCGAAAAACAGTCATTCCGTTGGATCAGGTTCAGGGACAGGTTTCGCCGACTCCGGTTGTGCCGCGTGGTTTCAATGGCGGAAATGTCACGCACTACACCTCCGCAACTTCCTGCCCGATGCCAACCTATCCATCCTCCGTGGTGGTGAGTCCTTCGAGTGCGCCTACCACCGCGTCTCCAGAATTTGTACCGACACCTACTTATGCGACACCGGAAACGCCCCCCGTTTCACCTCCCACAGAACCCCTTCCCGCTCCGGTTACAGTTCCATCGGAAGCCCCTTCCATTTTGGTTCCTTCCGAAACGATGACGGAAACGCCCTCCCCGTATCTGCCTGCGGAAGAGAGTCCCTCTTTCGTTCCTGAATCGGCATCCGAATCGACAATTTCCCCTTCCCCGGCCGCGTCCCCGGAAATGCCTGAAAACACGTCCGAAAAAGTTACGGAACCGGAACCGTATCTTCCCATGAATTTTTCCCCTCCAGTTTCTTCCCCCATGGTTTCTGAAGAAACTTCGGAAAATGTTACGGCAGTGGAAGAGACCGAAACGCTCACCGAAAGTGCCCCCCTACAGACGGAAAATGTCGCCACGGAACCGGAAATTCCTGTGATTTCTTCCGAACCACCTGTTTTGGAAGCGGAAAAAAGAGAGGTTCCCCCCACCCCGGAACGTCCTGCGGCCAACCGGCGTGCGGGAAATTCCATCTACCATACTCCGGCTATTTCGACGTATCGTGAGAATGGCGAAATTTTAACCCGGCGTGCCAATATTATGGATTATTACCAAAACGTCGCGCCGATTCAGGTTCCCAAACAGGGTGGGTCCGTCCGAATGGGAGCCTCCCCTTCCACTCCGCCCACGACACCCGCCGAGTCTCTTCCCAACGCCTTGCCTGGGGGGAAACCTGCCAGTGCCCCCCTTTCGCCCGGTTCCTCGCAGGCAGGAAGAAAGGTTTGACGGCAGGGGATTTTTCTGTTATAATGCCGGTGTAAGCGCGTTGAGGACAGAGTGTCAACGGAGTCCCAGCCCGGAACCGTTTTTCTGAAAAGGGAGACCACCTCCATGAACCGATTTTTCCCCATCATCACCGGCATTCTTTTTTTTCTCGTTCCGTTGGTCAATTTTGCCTCGGAAGTGGATGAGGCAATTCGGAAAGGACTGGACTGGCTGGCGGCCAATCAGGCTCCTTCAGGACGGTGGAGTGCCAATGAGGGAGCCTATCCCACCGCCATGACTTCTCTGGCCGTTCTGGCTTTGACGGCAGAAGGTTCGACCACCATGCAGGGAAAATACTCCGATGCGATTCGTCGGGGAGTCGATTTTCTGCTGGCACAATCCCGCTCCAATGGTCTGATTGGCTCGGCAAGTGACCAGCATTATACCTACGGCCATGGTTATGCCATGCTGGCTCTGGCTCAAATTTTGGGCGAAGAGGAAGATGTCGAACGGCGAGAACAGTTGGTCGAAACGCTGGTTCGAGCCGTCCAGTTCACCGCCTGGGCACAAACGAAAGCGGGGGGGTGGGGATATGTCAGTGCCAAAGATGGGAACGATTTCGACGAGGGTTCCACCACCATCACCCAGGTTCAGGGGTTGCGGGCATGTCGCAATGCGGGGATTCCCGTTCCGAAAGAGACCATCGACAAGGCGATCGGTTACATTCATCGTTGCACCACTCCCGAAGGAGGTGTGCAATACTCCACGCAGGGAGGCCCCGGACGTCCGGCCATTACAGCGGCTGCCATTGCCTGCCTTTACAACGCGGGGGATTACGACGACCAATACGTTCCTCGAATGCTCCATTTTTGCAAGGAAAACCTGCAAAATATCGACAATTCCGCCATGGGGTTCTGGCATTACGCCCACTTCTATTATGCTCAGGTGATGTACCGCCAGGGAGGAAATGAATGGGAGGAGTATCGCCAGAAAATCACCAAAAAACTCCTGGCCGACCGGGATTCTTCCGGTTGCTGGTCGCAGGGATTCATCGGAAATGTCTATACAACGTCCAATAATCTGGTCATTTTGCAGTTGGAAAAAGGGAATCTGCCGATTTTTCAGCGTTGAAACAAAGTGGCACCAGCATTGCCGTACAACGGGGATAAAAGTCTCTCCAGAGTACTTCTAGAATCTGTTTACCATTTCGGTTGAACCGTTGGCAACGCAGGGGACTTTCCGCAGAAGACGCAAATATTTCCATTCCCACTTTTTCATCGGCGGATACTGAAAATTGGGATTGTCGCCGAGATAAATAAATCGGTTGAGTAGTTGGCAGCGTAGAAAACTTTCCACAGAGGATGAAGGTGGAAGTAAAATCATCTGCGTCTTCTGCGTAATCTGCGGACAAAAAAAGGAAGTGTGGGAAAACGAATTTTTTGGAAAGGTTTTTGGATAAACCCAACAATTTCAACCACTTCCAACGTTAATATTTATCCGCAGATGACGCAGAAGACGCAGATATTTCCGTTCCTACTTTTTCCTCGGCGGATACTGGAAACGGGGTTGAGTGACGAGATATACTCCTTCTACTTTGAATTTCAGAAAAACGAAAGGAAAGCCCCTACCTTTGGGAGGGGTACGCCCGATAGGGCGGGGGGTGGGTTGGTGAAATGGTAAAACGACGTTCTATTGG
>JAUNBF010000123.1 GCA_030527185.1 Planctomycetia bacterium
TTATCGTCAAAAGTTAGAGCAACTTGAGGGGGAATTTTATAAGAGAAGGAGTATATTTCTCTCGAAAATACCGTTAAAAAATGCAAAAAACCAAAAATTTTCGGAGAATTTTTCTCCTGCCGCTCGTTTTTACTTGACAAGCCGATTTCCCCATGTTACAATGGGAATGGGTATGGTCACATAGATTCCGCTTGGGAAAATTTCAAGGGGAAGATAGGGAGGATGCCAGAAAGATTGGGGGAAAAATGAAACGTAATGCCTTTACGCTCGTGGAACTTCTTGTCGTGATTGCCATTATTGGAATGTTGGTGGGGCTGCTTTTGCCTGCCGTCCAACAAGCACGTGAGGCCGCTCGGGTCATGCAGTGCAACAATAATCTACGGCAAATGGCGTTGGCGGCACTCAATCACGAAGCCACTACCGGAGCTTTTCCATCCGGCGGCTGGATTCATAAATGGGAGGGAGACCCCGATTTTGGTCTGGGTGACAAGCAGCCCGGTTCCTGGATGTATTCCATCCTTCCATTTCTCGAACAGCAGGCACTCTGGGAGCTTGGCGCGGATGGTAATATGGAAATTGACGCAACAATCAAGTCCGCCAATGTGACTCGGGCACAGACACCTGTTTCCGTCTTTTACTGTCCTTCCCGACGCCCATGCAGGACGTACCACGGTGCTGTCGGCGGTTATAATTGTAACGGTATCAATAACATCAGTGCCAAAACCGAATACAACGCCTGCGTCGGCGATGGTTACAGTCCTGTTTCCACCGATCTCAAGACGTATGAAGAAGCTCTGGCAGCCGTCATCAAGTATGGCAAAACAGGGATTACCTACGCAAAAAGCAAGACTCAAATGGGGGAAATTCGGGACGGAACATCGAACACATTCCTTTATGGGGAGAAGTATCTTTGCCGGGATAAGTACGAAGTTACGTCGAATGGCAATGCCGCCAATGGTGACAATCAAACCCTTTGGGCTGGCCCCGACAACGACAGTTTTCGTCTCACCAAAAACGATGCAGAGGGAACCTATCGTCCACTTCAGGACAGAGACCAGTATGACTCAGGAGGCATTTTCGGAAGTGCCCATTCGGGTGCTTTTGGAATGTGCATGGCGGATGGTTCCACGCAACGTATCAACTACTCCATCGACATGGAAATTTACAGTTACCTTGGCACCAAAGCGGATGGCAAGGTGGCGATACTTCCCTAATTTTCAAGCCCCTGGTCAGAGTAAGGGGCTTTCGTAAGGGAATTCGGCAACGTTCAAACAAAACGCTATTTCAACGACTCGATCGGAACAATCGTCAAACCGGCATTCCGTCTTGTATGTTGTCCGGTGTAGGAGATGTAAAGTTTGCCGTCATGCTCCACCGCGCAGGGATAGTGCGACATTTTCTGATCCGCCCCTGCTGTCACGTCGGAGACTTTCCAGATTTTCGTAAACGCCGTATCTTCCGGCTGAGCCGTGGCAATGACGAGCGTATGGCGCCCTCGGTTCATCTTGTCGAGTTGCGGTTTTCCATTCGCGTCGCGGGTAAAATTCGGCAAGTTGTAGAGGATGTACCGCACGCCATTGGAGAGGGTTCCGGCGGCAAATTTGGAACTGCTGGCCAGGAAAGTTTTGTTCTCCAGTTTTCGCCATGTTTTTCCGAAGTCGTTGCTTTCGTAG
Organism: Planctomycetia bacterium; assembly: GCA_030527185.1. Classification (GTDB taxonomy): domain Bacteria; phylum Planctomycetota; class Planctomycetia; order Pirellulales; family Thermoguttaceae; genus RGIG3701. The sequence goes on from JAUNBF010000123.1 coordinate 1,674, forward strand.
AAGTTCGGGTAAGGGGAAGCCTCCAGTCGCGTCACGCCGAGGACGTTCGCCCCGTTGACCACAATCGCGGTTTCCGCAAAAACGTTGACGTACTCCGTGTCCATCAAATACCGTTTCCACGGCTTGGCAATCTCTTTCCCCTGCGAAACGTACACGACGGGAATCACGCCGTTGTTCGCACCGTCCCGGATATTGTAACTTCCTGAAATGATGTAGTTTCCGTCGTCCATCAGAATTGGCTGCTGCATGGCAAGGAACCGTTTGCAAACCATCCCCACATCGTTCCATTGTTTCGTCGCCTTATCGTATTCCATCAGCAGACAGTCCGCCAGACTTTCAAAACCTTTTTCAAATTCCATGTTGGAGAAAGCATAGAACTTCCCATCCATTTCCAGAAACTGGATACCCACGTACTTCATTTTGTCTTCCGGCACACCTTTGACCAATTCCGGTTCCGACCATGTTTTTCCATCATCGGAAGAACGTCGGGCACGTTGAATCGTCTTACCGCTCAATTCGTGTTCGACATTATTGTACCACGCAACGACCAGTTCCTCTCCACAAAACCCGACCGCCGTTTCATGCAGGAATTTCCACTCCGGGTCGGTATCGCAGTCCTGAACGATGACATGCCGCAGACCTTCGGGGAACGCCACTTCCGATGCGGCGGGGTACGGCAGGCTCTCGTCCCATGGCTGCAAAAAAAGCGACTTTTCTTGAGCCGTGACGACCGAGGCAAACAAAATAAACGCAATGGGAATCATTTTTCTCATCGAAAACTCCTTGTTCCAGGGGAAAATAAAACACAGTCCGCTACAAAACGCTATCGACTGCTCACTTCTATTGTAATATTTCGCGTCTCTTTGTCAATGACGACATTCAGACCGCTTGTGTCATACTCCTCATAACGGATCGGGATGAGGGATTTTTTCACCGAGCCAACCAGTCTATAAAACTGGACGGCAACCCGGAAATTTCCCAGGGGACAGCCATCCTCCACCTCATAATTTCCAACCTGGAACGTCCCGTCGGGATTCAGGTTGGCGTAAGCATCCCGCCCACCCGATTCAGGTCGAAACGTGACGGCAGCGACCCCTATAAAACCTTCGGGAAGTGACGCGGGCTGGCCGTCGATCAGGAGTGTTCCTGTCACGGGATAGCGTTGAGGACGTCCATCGCCGCAACCGACCCCAAAAAACATTGCCAAAAAGAGGATCAAAGATCGTTTCATCGTGGTTATTCCGTATAACTGACTGTTTCATTCCCTGCCCGTGTTGCCATGGCCTGATAGACGGTGGTATCGATTCCTTCGCTGATGAAGGTGACATGACCATCTCCCATGGCAAAATGGGCACCACCGGGATGTTCCGAGGCAAACGCTCCGTTGGCACGGTGGCCGTAACTGCTTTCGTAGGTGCCGGACGGGAGATTGTCGTATTCGCAGGGACGATCACCGGGACGGGAATTGACCGGATTGTACGTCCAACGGAAACAATCTCGCTGGCGGCAGGCGTAAAACCAGACATTTCGTCCGTTGTTCGTGTCGGAGCAGACCACCTCACCGATGAAAAACGTTCGAGAAAGGCCATCGCGAATATCGGAAATTCGGCGGCGAATGTAGTAGCCGAACGAACCGTCGGTCGTCATTTTCGACGAACATCCCGAACCAGGTTTGTTCCCACAACAGAAGGCATAACTCCCCGTGGCACTTTGGTCAAAGACCGTCCACTCTTTCGTGTAGGAGCGGAAACTCGCCCCTTCAGGAATCGTCGCGGCGGAGTCGTCGCTGGGACAGACGAAGACTTTCGGTCGTTCTTGAGCAAACTTGGCCACTTCACTCTCAACGTATTCCGAAGTCGTCGCGTCCTGTTGATTCGGCAAAATCCTTCCGAAATTCATACTTTGGTACAATGCCTGCTGTTCGAGGTACGGGCAAATGGTGAGAAAACCACTCGAACCGTAACGGTACTGGGCCTGGCTGTTCGGGGGCTGGTTTTCACAAAATTCGTTGTCCGCCCCCAATCGTCCGGCCGGAAGCCATTTTTGTGCCGACTCGTAGTTCAGGATTCCCAGCACGAGGTTCTTCTGATTATTCGTACACTGCATCCGCCTGGCCGCTTCCCGTGCCTGTTGAACGGCTGGCAGAAGCAGTCCCACCAACATTCCAATGATCGCAATCACCACGAGCAACTCGACCAGCGTAAAGCCGTTATGCCGGTGCAATACAACAACGTTTTTTTTCATCCTCTCTCCCCCCATCCATTTAGCCTACCTTCCTTCGATACAAAAACAGACCCCCCAACAACAATAACAACCACGTGGCCGGTTCCGGGACGGCCGCACGGTCGATATTGGCGTAGAGGTGCGTGCCGTCAGCCGAAAAATGGAAGTAATCATTCGTTCCCGCCCCAAAAAATTTCGACCAGTCGCCATCCACCAACGCGGACAGGGCACTCAACGAATCGGCACTCGTTTCAAGCACCGTAATTTGCGGCGTGTCGGCAGACGGTTGATAATCCCCGTCAAAAAGAAAATCGAGAAGAACATCCTCTGAAAGTGTCAGCGTATCGACACTCAACAACGGTGTCGCCAGTTGCTCCCAAGAGAGGATATGCAGGTTGATTTGGCCTTCCCCCATCTGGAAAAGGGAGGTTCCTCTCTCCGTCATCGCTCCGTAAAGATCGAGTGTTCCACTGGCAATGGAAAGCGTGGCGTTGGAACGGTCGGACGTGCCGAGTTGAATCGTGTCTGCCGAGAGGGTGACGTTCTCTCCCAACAGAAGTTTGCCGGTAAAGGAGCCAGTGCCGCCATAGGGTGCGATACTCAAGGTTCCCAGCGTCAAATCTGCCGAAGCCGCGTTCGTCAAATCGACGGTGGAGGAATTCACCATTCCCGTACTACCTCCGTTTCGGCCAATGGACAGATTCGCCTTGGAGCCTGCCGTTTTTCCACCGACAATCACCGACGCGGTTTTCGCATCATTTTCCCCAAGCCGAACGGAAACACTGGCACTTCCACCGTAAGTACCACCTCCACTTTTAAAACCACCCCAAACGATATTGGTGGCTTGAATGGTGTTGATACCTTCGCCAAATTCCAACACATTGTCGTCGTACAATCCAGCGCTCGTGCTGTCCGCGAAACGGAATGAGTCGACCACGATCGTGTTGTTGGTCCCGAAACGGATATTCGCTCCGCAACTCCACACAGAGCCACCATCCGCACACGCGATATTCAGGGCATGGGCGGTCAGGGAAACCTCTTTCACACCGGACAAATCGACCACAATCCGATCGTTACGGGCAAAGTCTGTCCCCGCAACACTCCCTGTTTTACACGCCCAACTGAGTGTATTGGCCGGGCCGTTGACGGTCAGGGAATCGCCGGTCATGGTGAATGTAGTGGGCACGGCACCCAGTGTACCGGTACGGTTGTTGACGCCAATATCGAGGTCGGAAGTGGTAACGGAACCATTGATCGTGACATTCGTAACCCGCACGGCAGATGTCCCCGCTTCCGCAACGTCGTAAACACCCAGAGACACTCCCGTCAGACCCTGCAAGTCGGCTCCGTTGAGAACTGAGTTGCCACCGCGAAGGTCCAAACTGCCGCCCGTGGATGTGGCATGATCCGCGTTCAGGCCGTTGAGAACCCGCAGACGACTCCCTGTGAGGTTCAGATTCGTGACGGACGCACTCCCCAAATTCACCTGCCCCGCTCCTTGAACGCTCAGTGTGGAATTCGTTCCCGTCGCGGTCGTGACAGTTACGGTGGAGTTGTCGGAAATCGTTCCCGTCGGCGTGTAAAATACCAGGGCTGGCTTGTCGGTTCCATTGGCGGCAGACGAAGCATAATTGACTTCATTCGTATTATCCAAGGGAATGGCTGCGCTGGAATCGAACGTTACCGTACTGTTCGTCCCCAATCGGCTGGCACTGGCGGCAAGTCCCAAAGTATTGTTTTCCGCCGTCCCCACCGTCAGCGTTCCCTGGCGAATCGTCCACTCCACCTTCCCCAAATCCGCGTTCGCTCCGGCCAACAAAATACCGTGACCATTTTTCGTGTTTGCCATGAAAAACGTCCCCGAACCGCTCAGCGAATCGGCAAAAACGAGGTTACTGAAGAGGCCTTCATTGGCGCGTGCGTCGAAAAGAACATTCCCCGCGTTCGTCCCATCCCCAAAAACAATATTCCCTTTGAAAATTGACCAGTAGGGAGCCGTACCGCCAAGGTTAGTCCATTGATTGATTCGCAGATTTCCCATGTACATTTTTTCAAATGTTACAGTATCGTGCCGCGTATCTCCCTTGATACTCATCCGGGTGGTTGTGTCGGCATACGTTAGCGTGCCGGTTTTCGCGTCGTCCTGGAACCCGGCGTAAAGCGTTCCGCCAAACGTCAATTCCCCTATCAGCCGAACGGTTGCGTTGTTGCTATCCGTTCCACGATCCAGAATATACGTGTCCGCTGCCGCAAAAGAGGTCGGAGAATTTCCACTGGCATCTTTCCAGTACGATAGTCCCGTGATGTTCTGGTTGAATCCACTATAATAATAGACAGCCCCAAAGCTCACCGTGGGCAAAATCAGACATGCGGTAAGAATCATCCCGCGAAGAATTCTTGCTAGATTACCCCCCCCCCGCAGATTAACATTCGGGACGCTAAAAAACTACTTTTCTTCATCTCTTTTTCTCCTCGCATGAACTTTCAGCAAAAACCACGGAATGATTTCGTTTCCTACCCAAATTTTCAGGAAAAACTTGCCCCTCATCTGCAAAATAGAGACTTTCGACGAGCTTTTTCAGAAATTTCAGGGAAACTCCATAACGACATTATACCACCGAAATTTTCATTTACAACCCTTTTTTGAAAAATTTCCAAAATATTGTCCTAAATATTTTCTGGTTTTTATTCTTTTTTATGCTCCTTCCATTTTGTATTTGTGGCTTCCGTTATGGTTG
>JAUNBF010000124.1 GCA_030527185.1 Planctomycetia bacterium
CGGGAAATTTTTCGGATCGTTTCTAAGGAGCAACCTTTGTCACCACAAATTCGGCATGGACGGCGTTTGGAAGGGCTGCGACGTAGGGGACGGAGATGCTTGAGACGACAGCTTCAAAATGTTGCGTTTCGTGTTCTTGACCAGCCGATAAAACGGCGTTCATGTAGTTGCCATTCGCGTCGCAGACGAGATGAATCTTCGTGCCGCAACCACCGCGTGAATATCCTAAGTCGTGATTTTTCGGCTCTTTAGGAGAAATTTTTTTGGGAAGCTCCGGCCGCGCTGCGGTGAGCGCGGACGTTACTTCCATCCACAAAAAATATCTCCCAGTCGATCTCTCCATTTTGCTGCGTTTCTTTGTAAAGTGCGTTGAGAATTTTGTCCCAAATCCCTTCTCGCGACCACCTTACGTAACGATTATAGACCGATTTCCACTTCCCCTACCATTCCACCAAATCCCGCCACGACGATCCAGTTCCAACAATCTCTTCAACACCATTGACATAAGTCCTTAAATCTAGCCACCTTCTGCCACGTCCACGATTCTGTTCCGGCCAAAATAGCCTAAATTTTTCCCATTGCCCGTTCGTCAATCCATGTCGTTCCATTTGATAACTCCTTCATCAAATTTATCGGCAATTTCTTAAATTTAATGGATTCTTTTTGAATATTCTGACCATCTTAAATTTAAAGCACAGTGCCTAGCGTGCGTAGTTTGGGGAAGTACCGTTTTTGGCGGAGGAAAAAGTTTCGGCACTCCTGGAAAAGTTGGAAAATTCAGAAAAATGGCGATTATGGAGTACTTTTTTCTGGAAAAATTGCCATAAGTGCTTGATGGGATTGAGGTTCGGTGAATGGGTGGGTAAAAAATGAAGGCGAATTTGGTTTGGTTTAAAAATTCGCGTAAAAGTTTGGAATGGTAATATTTTGTATTGGCTACGAAGACATGGATGATGGTTTTCGAGTGGTGACGTGAGATACGTTTTTTGAAAAGTTTAACCGTCGTTTGGGCGTTGATCGTTTTGGGAAAAGTGACGTAAGTCGCCAATGTGTCGATGTTTATGACGCCGTTGATGTTCACGTGCTGGCGGGAGCAATTCGACTTCAGTTCACGCTCCACGCCACGTCGAATCCAGCCGTACGCCGGAATGTGGTTGTGCTGCGGATGGCAACGGTCGCCGAAGTAAAAAACCTCGTTTTCGCCCGCGTTTTCAAGGAGTTGACGGTATTCAGCGATGAATTTTTGCTGCTTTTCAACAAGTTGGGCAACTTGAGTGGGAATTTTGCACAATAAAGAGTATAAATAAAATCAATGTCTGAGGAGCCTTCTCCAGTGCGACAACCAACTTCTTCAATCCCTCATCAGTGTTTTCATACCGGCAATGAGAACTTGTCCCTGTGCTGTAAGTGTCCAAATATTGCTTGCTTACGTCAATTTCACCAAATTTTTTTTGGCATTTGAAAACTCCTGTTTTGCCAATGCAAAAAGGCTGGGATATGAAACGATCAAAAACTCTCCCTATTATACTCCCTCTCATTCCCACTTTTATATCCCTGTTGTTATACAGGACTTTTAATAAAAAACAGAGTGTTTTCCTTGACGTCCGCTCCTTGCGGCGCTATTATCTTTGCGTTTTCGTGCAGTTTTTGTTTCTTTAACAAGTCGTTAGTCGACCTCTCTTTTTGCTATGTTTCTTTGTGATCCGTGTCGAAAAGGTTGTCCCAAATCCTTTCGTACGAACACTTTACGTAACGATTGCAAATCAATTTCCATTTCCCTTACGGTTCCGGCCAAAATGGTCTGCTTTTTTCCCACTGTCCGTTCGTCAATCCATGTCGTTCCATGGGATAACTCCATTACTGAAGGTGTCGAAAAATGTTTGAATTTAATTGATTCGTTTTGAATAGCTTGGTCATCTTGAATGGAAGCACAAGGTTTAAAATTACGCATTGGCAAGAGGTTGGAGTGGCGGATTCATGGAATAGACGGTTTTCTCAGGGCGTTGGGTTGTGGTTTTCCGAGCGTTTCGAGGCACTGAATACGGGCATCGGCAGCCAAGAGTTTTGGTTCAGATTTGCGGTAAGTGCGGATTTCTTCGATCAGTTTTTTCGCCTCTGCCAGTTTCCGCCTCTCGATCAACTCAAAGACCTGAAGGAGCTTCTTTTCTTCGGACTCTTCACGAGCGGGGACGTGCATGACATCTTCCAGAATCTGGTCGGTCGTCATTCCGTAAGACTCTTCGGGACGACGGAGTTGGATGATTCCGTCTTCGTCTTCCACCAGCAAAAAGATCGAATCGGCATAGACATTTCCCAGAATCTGCGGCGAGTGCGTCGCGACGACGAATTGGCAGTTGGGAAACGTTTCCATCAACTTGGGAACAATCATCTGCTGACGTTGGGGATGGAAATGGAGGTCGATTTCGTCGATTAGAATGATGCCTTCCCCCAGAAGGGGGTTTTCCAGCTGCGGGTTCGCAATCGCCAGCCGTCGGGCAATGTCTCCCACCAGTGCCAACAGCGACTTCTCTCCGTCGGAAAGTTGATCCACGCGAAAGGGGATTCCATTTTTCGTCGCTTCCAGTCGCAGTGGATTCACCTGAATCGTAAAATGGGAAAATCCCGGCATAAACGCTTGCCAGGCCTGGCGTACCACTTCGAGAGACTTGTCCCGGTAGTCGAGCGGATTGATTTCCGTCTGGATAGGTGAACCATTTTGCTCCAAAATAAGTTGTTTAATCTCCCTGTCTTCCGCATTTTCTCGTTCTCGAAACCACTCAAGAAGCACGCGATAATCCGCTTTGGAGGAAAGAGCATCTTCAAAAACACTCAAGAGGGTGAACTTCCGGTCGGTGTGGACAAACCGGGGAAAATTCAGTGCCACCCGTTCCGCACGGTAATAGACCAGAATCGGAATATTGCATTTTTCAAGCGTTTTTTCAATTTCCTCGCGGATGCTTGCGGTATATCTTCGCAACGGCAAAGTCTCCGGCGGAAGTTGCTCCCAATCGGGATTCTTCTTCCCGTGCGGCAGAGTACGATGCAGCGACCAGGCATATTTTTGCCCCGAATCGGAGAGGATAGCCAGGATGTGCGAAAATGGCAGCCCTGCCGAAATGTCGGATTCCGCAATGTTTTTGCCACTGTTTTTGCCACTGCGAATGAGCGAAACGACACGGGTCAGAAGAATCGCCACCGCGTCCAACACCGACGATTTGCCCGCACCGTTAAGTCCCACGAGAACGTTCATTCGCGGCTGGAAATCCAGCGTCATTTGGTGGATGCCTCGGAAAGAGGTGAGTTGTACCTGTTCAAGTTTCATTTTCTTGCTCCTTTTTCAATGAGCCATGAATGCAGAACATAGCCCGGATTTCCCGTGGAAAACGTACTTGCCGGGTCTCCCCAATTCCCCGCTTTTCGGAAAGGCTTTATGGCTTGCAAATAGCTATCAACCATTCAATATTAATCATTTTGCAAGGGAATCATGGCATTTTCCCCATCATTCCGACGGAGGAGTTTGTCCAGAATTTCCATATCCAAAAATTCATCCAAGGTTTGGACAGAAACGTCGCCCATTGCTGCGAAAGGGTTTCGGAAAGTGGAAATAAGCCCACTCACCATCACGTCTTCATACGTCGGGTCGCCTGTCGGGTCCATCCAGCAAACCGGCTCGCATTCCACCAGAAGAATGGTATTGGAGGTTCCATCCGAAATATCATCCACCGAAATCCCTTTCGATTTTTCCGTTTGGGGTGCGGGAAAAACGGTGTCCGCCCCCACAACCACGCCAATCGTGGCCTGACCGGGAGCCAGCGACAGCTTGGGATTTTGGAAGACTGCCAGGGAAAGATTGTGGAACTGCGAATTCCACTCACTATCCCACGGTTCGTCGAGCCGAATCTGTTCATAGAGGGCATTTTGCTCCAGAAACGGAAGGAGTGCCACTCGCCACGAATGAAGCGGTTTTCCCGACTCATCGACGGTATAAGGTGACGGGAATTTTTCAAAATGACTTTCATAATTCCGCATAGCCAAGGCGACTTGTTTGAAATTATTCATGTATTGCATCCTGCGAGCCGCTTCGCGTGCCTGATGAACGGCAGGCAAAAGCAGTCCCACCGCAACCCCGGCAATGGCCATCGGAACAACATTCGCGTTTTCCACGATCGGAAAATTCTCCTGGAAGGTGTCCACGTCCCACAAAATCAGATTCCCCTCACGAGTAGGTTTCCATGCCTGAAAATAGATGTCCACCATATCCATTGCCATGGCCTGCTCCAGTGAATCGTGCGAATTGACCATTTCAACCTTTTCCAGAACCTGCTTATTCCAGATTCGGTAAAGTTTCATTAACTTTTTGGCCGACGCTTCATCTTTTGCCAAAATAGCCAATTTGCCGAGGTTTTGCCGAATATCAATTCCCAGCACAACCGAATCAAGCCCGTCCATCAACACCGAAGCTTTCGGAAATTTTATCGGCATGTCTTCCATTTTCCGTGCCTGATCCAGCAACATTGGAAATGCTCCGCGGGCAAAATTCGTTATGACAAAGGCAACATTCAAAGAACAATCCTCCGTATGAGCCAATGCTTTGCCAAATTTTTCGTTGATTGCAAACGTCTTTCGCGAAAGAAACTCCTGAATGTAATCCGCCTTGAGGTCTTTTTCCACGGGGAATTGCGAAGGAACAAATACCACAGCGTTGCGAGCTTGTCCCACATGGAGCATCGCGTCCATTTGCTTTTGCACTTCCTCCGGCACCATCGGAAAATCGCTCAATAAACTTTCCACTGCCGCAATCGCTTCCGAATCGGAGGACGAAACAGGAATGACACCATACACCGGCATCGACATATCTCCCATATCGACCAGAACAAAAACATCCCGCCCTCCAGCCTTTTGAACCAGATCACTGCGGCGTTCGATTTCCTCCAAAACCATCTCCGCAGTCCGAAGTCCTTGCGTCAGAGCATTTTCCGTCGACAGCGTCCGCTTGAACAGTGGCTTGTAGACATCCATCACATCTTCATAAATTCCTCGTAATTGCAGTTTTTCCAAATCGAGATGAACGACCAGCATGGTGTCTTGCGTCGTCCAAGAATTCAGGGCTTCCGCCACTCGTGATGTTTCCTGAGCCAATAACGTTCCCGCACTCCAAAGGAAAAGGAACAGCACAGCCAAACCTGTTTTTTTCATGGTACACCCTTTCTCGAAAATTCATTCCCGCAGAGGATTACCCAAACCTCTCCAATAAAATATGGCACATCTCCCCGGAAAAGTCAATAGGACAGAACGATGCGAGAAATTGTCCATGGTCGTCCAGAAAAAAGACGTCGCAGGCACCATACACGCTGCGACGCCAGAAATCCACCCTGTTTAGAGATAATACGCTTGAGGAACCGTCCATTTTCGCAAGGTTTCGATCGGATTGGCACTTTCCTGAGCATGAACACCAGAGAGAAGTTTCAAGAATGTTTCCCGTGATTCGTAACGATAAACTTCCACAGAAAATTCATCCGCTCCCATCAGTTCCATCGCCCGTTTCACCGCATCCTCCAAATATCCCTCCGAATCGACCAGCCCATTTGTCAACGCTTCCCGTGTAGAGAAAACCTGCCCCGTGGCAATCGCGTCCAATTTGGCCTTGTCTTCCGCAAAAGTCGCTCGCCCAGAACAAACCACCTCCTTGAACCGCGCAAACGAATCGTTGACCAACGTCTGGAAAATCTCCCGCTCCCGCTCCGTCATCGGCTTCAGCAGACTCCCCATCCCCTTCAATTCATGACTCTTGATGGAATTTTCCTCAATGCCAATATTCTCTGCCAGTTCCGATAAATCGTAATGCGAAAGAATCACGCCAATCGAACCTGTCCAGGTGGTCGGTTCCGCAAACAGAACGTTCGGAGTGGAATTCCCCACCGACATGGCAATGTAATAACCTCCACTGGCACAAACGCCCCCCATGCTCACCACAATCGGAATATCCCGCTCTTCTCGCAAACGACGCAGCTTGTGATAGTAATAGTCGCTCGCACTCACCGTTCCGCCAGGCGAATCAATCCGCAATACCACCGCACCTACCGTGGGGTCTTTCAGAACATCTTCGATCTGGTCGTTGATAAAACCTTTGTTGGAAAGAATCGTATCTTCAATTTGAAGGATGGCAATTTTGGATGCCGCGTTCGGAACTCCAGCAACATGTTTTCGAGTCAACGGCACTTCCAACGAAGGCAATACCGCCAACCCACAACAAAAAAGAAAAAACAACACCAGCATCGTCCCACACCCCAGACAACTGGAGCGAAAACAACCCGTCCGATTTTGATAAATGGGAAGCGGCGGCGGTATCGGAATATGGGAGTAACCCTCTTCCCGAGAATAATAACGAGGTGATTGAGAAGGTAAATGAGATTCCGACATGAAAATATTCCTTACGTAACAAACAGGTTAGAACAATCCAAAATGAACCAGGGACTTCTACTCCGAGAAAGACCCCTTTACTATTTTATTTTACCAGAAAATATTAAAATTGACAAGCCGTAGATACGTTCACCTGCAAGTTTTCAAACATTCCCAAAATTCCTCCAAAGTATTGCACGTCGTACTCCATGCTACCAATTCCCTCAAAT
>JAUNBF010000125.1 GCA_030527185.1 Planctomycetia bacterium
CCTGGCTAGGAGAACAAAAATATGACGGTTAAAGAGGTTTTGGAGATTTTAGGAGCTAAAGTATTGGTGGGGGAGGAGCTTCTCGACAAGGAGGTTCGCACGGCCTGCGGGTCGGATATGATGAGCGATGTGCTGGCATTTTCCAAAGACCACTCCATTTTACTGACCGGTCTGTGCAATCCGCAGGTGATTCGGACGGCAGAGATGCTCGATATTGTCTGTTTGATTTTCGTTCGCGGAAAAACACCGGACGAGACGATTTTGGAGATGGCACGGGAGCGGAATTTGATCGTTCTGGCGACCGGGCACCGCATGTTCACGGCGTGCGGCTTGCTCTATCAGGCAGGGCTGCATGGAGGGGCGTTCTGATGGAAGATCGAATTATTCTGGAATATCCCATTTCGCCCGATGATTTTACCCGAGCGGGAGAGGCGAGCAGCGACGTCAAGAAAAAACTGAAGCAGATGGGGATTCCGCCGGAAATCATCCGCAAAGTGGCGATTGCCATGTACGAAGGGGAAATCAACATGGTGATTCACGCTCAGGGCGGGAAGATTACGGTGGAGATTTTGGCGGACGCGGTGACGATGATTTTACAGGATCGCGGGCCGGGCATTCCCGATGTGGAGTTGGCGATGCAGGCAGGTTACTCCACCGCCCCGGAAGAGATTCGGAATCTTGGTTTTGGAGCGGGGATGGGATTGCCCAACATGAAAAAATATTCCGACGAGATGGACATTCAGACCACGTTGGGGGTTGGGACAACGATTACGATGGTCGTTCGGTTGTAGCTTTTTCACATTAAGAACACATATTCAGTGTTCCTTAAAAACCCCGAAATTTACCTTGGAGGTAAATAGGGGAGAAAAAAAGGCATAAAACGGATTTAACGGACGCTCCATGGGAATTGATTGAGGCAATTTTCAGGACTCGATCAGGAATGAATCTCGTAAAGCACAGCAAGCGGGATTTGGTCAACGCGGTACTTTACCTCGTAAAAACGGGGTGCCAGTGGAGGGTGTTGCCGAACGATCTTCCGAATTATGTGACGGTCTGGTCGTTTTATCGTCGGGCAGTGATTGCGGGAAAATGGGAGCAAGCGATGGCGTTGCTGGTCGAAAAAACACGTGTGAAAGCGAGGCGAAATCCTATCACCAACCTACGGGATCATCGACTCGCAAAGTACGAAAACCACCGCGTCTTCCGAGAATCGGAGTGACGATGGTGGGAAAAATACCCTTCCATTCAACGTTTTTGTGGCGACATGGTTATCGCAAGTCGTTTGAGGAAAACGTTTTAGAGAAATTAAAACGCGGAGTGGACATTTCCAAACGAATCAAGCCGGAATGGGAGGTTTTACCCTTGCGTTGGCGAGTGGAGCAAAGATTTGGCTGGGCGAATCATTCACGTCGTTTGCATCATGGATTTGGGTTTCCAGACAATTTCGCCTCAAAATCGTTAAAATTTTCCAAAAAATGGAGAAAAATCCTTTAAAATCCCCCCACCGCATTTTCCCTTGACGACCCTTTTTGTTACTGTATAATGAAAACTGTAAGTTGGAATTTCAACTGTTTAACAAATTTTCAGCAGAACGTTTCTGCGGTTTGTTGCTCGAATTTGTATTCGCTGAACACAGGTTCTTACAAATTTTACAAAAGGTACTCAGAAAGTAAAACAGAATGAAACGAACGGGAATATGGATGTGGGTGTTTTTACTTGCTGCGACGGTGCTGGCTCAGGACGCGAAGAAACCGAACGCACGTGTTCCGGTGGAATGGTTGCGGGAGGGAATCATCTATCAGATTCACACACGGGCGTTCACGCCGGAAGGAACGCTCCCGGCAGCGGAAAAACACCTTCCCAGATTGAAGGATTTGGGGGTTACGATTGTCTATCTTTGTCCGATATTTGTGTCGGACGATGATATGGACAAAAAATACTGGTCGGGCCGGCAGAAAGCCTCCGGGATGGAAAATCCGAAGAATCCGTACCGGATAAAAGATTATTTTCATGTGGATCCGGAATACGGCACGGACGACGATCTGAAATCGTTTATAAAGACGGCCCATTCGCTGGGGTTGCGGGTCATGTTGGATTTGGTTTACTTCCACTGCGGCCCCACAGCGGTATTTTTGAAGGATCATCCCGATTTTGTCCAGCGGGATAAAGACGGAAATTTTGTGACGGGCGAATGGGCGTTTCCCCGATTGAATTTCGAGAATCCGGAACTGCGGGAATACCTTTATTCCAACATGGAGTATTACCTGAAGGAATTTGACGTGGACGGTTATCGGCTGGATGTCGGCGATATGGTTCCGCTCGATTTTTGGGTGGAAGGGCGACGTCGAATGGAGAAAATTCGTCCCGACGTGGGGATTTTGTGCGAGGGAATCAGCTCCACGGGGTTGCAGGACGCGTACGACGAGTGCTATGGTTTTTACCTTCTATTCGAGTATTCCAAAGTCATGGTAAAAGGGGAACCGGTTTCCCTGCTCCGAGCAGCAAAAGAGCGATTGGCCCGTTCGGTGAAGGGGGGGCAGTACATGCACTGCGTTACCAATCACGACTATGCCAACCAGACGCGTCATGTCGATCATCAACCGTTGCAGCCCCGCATGGAAGTCCGTTGGGGCGAGAAGAAAATGGACGCAGCGCTGCTGTTCCTGTTTACGCTCGACGGCACGCCGATGATTTACAACGGTCAGGAGATTGCCGACAAACGCCCGCACTCGATTTTCGGCCGGAAGAACGGGTTCTGGATTCACTGGGACGAGGATGGCGACACCGAAGAGGCCCGCCGACGCACGGCTTATGTTCAGAAACTCTGTAAAATGCGGAAGGAAAACCCGCAATTCACGCAAGGGTCGCTGGTCTGGCTGGACAACAACGTACCGGACGACGTGCTTTCGTTTGAACGCGTTTTGGACGGAAAATCCACGCTCGTGGTCATTAATTTCCGCGACAAGCCGGCAGAGGTGTCGGTGAAGCGGACGGATGGCTCCGAAACGCCAGTAAAGCTGGACGCATTCGGAACGTTCGTGGGATTGTAATTTTTAGCAGGCACCTACCTTGGAAAAACTCAATGAAAAAAGGAATCATGATTTTTAAGAACCTGTTGCCATAAGGTCAACAACGTTTGAGTAGGGTATGGCAATAGAAATACGAAGCATGGTTTGAGCGGAAAAGGTTGAAATTTCGTAGTCTTTGGAAAGGCGGCGAGAATAGTTCAACCAACGGAGCGTGCGTTCAACAATCCAGCGTCAAGGGAGGTTTTACCCTTGCGCTGGCGAGTGGAGCGAAGATTTGGCTGGGCGGATCATTCACGTCGTTTGTCCAAAATTACGAAATCAAAACATCCATGCGGAAAACATGTTTTGCATTTCGCACTTCCCCACGTTGCTCCGACGTCATGGATTTGGGTTTCCAGACAATTTCGCCTCAAAATCGTTAAAATTTTCCAAAAAATGGAGAAAAATCCTTCAAAATTACCCCCCATATTTTCGCTAGATAACCCATTTTATTGCTGTATAATGAAAACTGTAAGTTGGAATTTCAACTGCTTAACAAATTTTCAGCAGAACGTTTCTGCTATTTGTTGCTCGAATTTGTATTCGCTGAATACAGGTTCTTACAATTGGGAGGTTCCTTGCGGGGAAGATTCCAAGGAAACAGGAAAGGAGGAATGGTAGGTGGACAAATTTTACCATTCTGTACGTCTGGATGCGGATTTGTGCAAAGGGTGTATCAACTGTATCAAGCGGTGTCCGACCGAAGCGATTCGCGTGCGTCATGGGAAAGCTCAGATTAACAGTAAATTTTGTATTGACTGTGGTGAATGTATCCGTATATGCCCTCATCACGCGAAGCACGCGACATACGATACGCTGGACGTTTTGAAGGAATTTGAGTACACGGTTGCCCTGCCACCGCCGTCGTTGTACGGGCAATTCAACCATTTGGAGGATGTGAATATTATTCTCAATGGTCTTTTGCGGATGGGTTTCGACGATGTATTTGAGGTTGGGGCAGCGGCAGAACTGGTTTCCGAGGCAACTCGGCAATACATCCGTGACCATCGGGAACAACGCCCAATCATCAGCACAGCCTGTCCCACGGTGGTACGTTTGATTCGCGTGCGTTTTCCGAATCTCATTCCGCACCTCTTGCCGTTGAACCCACCGATTGAGGTGGCAGCACATCTGGCACTGGAGCAGGCGACGATCAAAACGGGCTTGCCACGGGAAAAAATCGGGATTATTTTCATTTCGCCCTGTCCGTCGAAGGTGACGTATGTGCAGTCGCCACTGGGAGTTGCGAAAAGTGAGGTCAATCGGGTGCTGGCGATCAAGGATGTTTATACGCAGTTGTTGCCACACATGAAAGCGGTGCGGGAGAATCCGTTGGAACTGGGGAAGGCGGGGAAAATCGGCATCAGTTGGGGACGCAGTGGTGGTGAGGCGAGCGGCCTGTTTACCGAAAGTTACCTGGCGGCAGACGGGATTGAGAATGTCATTCGCGTGCTGGAAGATTTGGAGGATGAGAAGTTTACGAACCTGAAATTTGTGGAACTCAACGCCTGCAACGGCGGGTGTGTGGGGGGCGTTTTGACGGTGGAAAATCCGTATGTGGCGGAGGTGAAGCTGAAATATTTGCACAAATACATGCCGGTGGCGAAGAGTCACATGGTGGATGAGGCGGAGAAGTACGTTCCCTGGACGGAGGCGGTACAATTTGAGCCGGTTTTCCATCTCGGCGAAACGATGCGGGAAAGTTTCACACGGTTGAATCAGGTGGAGCAGCTTTGCAAACGGTTTCCGGGGCTGGACTGCGGTTCGTGTGGGGCACCGACGTGCAAGGCGCTGGCGGAAGACATTGCTCGTGGAGCGGCGACGGAGAAAGATTGTATTTACTGTCTGCGGCAGGATATTGGAAAACTCTCCTCCGAAGTCTCGGCACTGGCGGATATTATTTCGGAAAAGCAAGTACAGCGACGTGACGCGGTAAATATTCTGCGGGAATATGTCACGAAGATTGCGGATGAGATGTTGCTCCTGGACAATCAGGGAGCGTGGAACGGGAAGTCGGAAGAGGCGATGGAAGAGGGAAAGGATTCGGAAAATGACGCTTAAAGAATTGTTGGATCGGGAGCTTTTCACCGTTTTGAATCGTGGCGACGATCTGGAAAAAGAGTTGACGAAGCCTTTTTGCTGCGATTTGCTGAGCATTGCGATGGGAAAAGCCCCGGCCGGATGTGTTTGGGTGACGGTCATGGCGAATGTCAATACGCTGGCAGTGGCGACGCTGGCCGATGTGGGGTGTGTGGTCATGGCTGAGTCGGTTCGCCCGGATGACGTGGTGCTTGGGAAGGCAGCCGAGCAGGGAATCACCGTTTTGAGTACCGATTTACCGATTTTCGATGCTGCCTGGAAAGTCTATTGTTTCATGACGAATGAATCAAAGAGGAACGATTAATGGGGCTTGCGCCTTGAGGAAGGTCTTGCGGGGGCGGGGAAATTTTTCCAAATATTTTTCAAAAATTTCGGGAAAATGGTTGACATCGGGAATTTTTGTGGATATAATGAAGGCTAGTTTAGGAGTTTTTCATCCTTTTGGTCAATTTTGGAGGTCGATGATGAGTATTTTATCTATCTTACCCCCCCCCCGCAAAGTGTTGTATTAAGGGGACGTTGGGTTGTTCTGAGTATCCTTTTCTGGGGATGGGTGATGGTTTCTGTTGGAAACGGTGCTGTGGTGACTTGGACAGGTGGTGGCAGCGACAATTCTTGGGCGACTGCGGCAAACTGGAGTGCGAGCGCGGTTCCGACGGCTGCGGACGATGTGGTGATCGGAAGTTCTGTGACGGTTTCCACTCCGGCGGAGATTGCGGGGAAAACGTTGACTCTTTCGGGTGGCGGAACGTTATCGTTTCCCAGACAAAGCGGATATGGAATCGGCAGTACCACGATTGGCAATGGCGGGACGTTATCGACCTCCGCGTGGATTTCCGGCCTTATCACATTGCAGGCGGGCGGAACGTTGAGTGTTTACAGTTCCTTCCGCGCGGGAAATGATGTGGCGGGACAGACGGTCTATGTTCAGACAGGCGGGACGGCTACTTCCAGCAATTGGTTGACATTGGGAGCGGGAACGAATGGCGGGGCGGCGAATACCGTGAAAATTCAAGGCGGATTGTTAAAAACAACGGCAGGAAGTGATAGTGCGGTTTTTGGACTATCGGGTTCTACTGTCGTGGAAATTTCCGAGGATATTCCCGGAGTTTCCACACAGATGGACTTCACGAGTCTGGGAATTGGAAATCGTAATGGGAACCACACAAACAATCTGTCGAGCGTCCAGATGTCGGGCGGCACAATGCTGATTCGTTCCACAGCCAATATGTGGAGCAAAGGACGTTATGGATTGCTGATCGGAATGAACGATGGCGGTTCTGGCGGCAAGGGCGAAATGCTTCTTTCCGGCGGGTTGGTGAACGTTCTTTCTGGGACGGGAGG
>JAUNBF010000126.1 GCA_030527185.1 Planctomycetia bacterium
AGGCCACATGAAAGCAATTTCAATCCTCGCGAGGTAATGGAGAGACAATTTTTCGTAGCGTGTGGAAATTCGCCGGAACTGTTTGATTTTTAAGAAGATACGTTCGACAATGTTGCGTTTGCTGTAACGTTCACGATTAAAAAGAAGTTTGGCCTTCTTTTCGTTGCAACGTCTTGCCTTTCGTTGCAACCTATTGGTATTACAGGAGTTATGTTGTGTGAACGGAGTTTTTGACGGATCGTTTCTAAGGAGCAACCTTTGTCACCGCAAATGCGGCGGGGACGGCGTTTGGAAGGGCCGCGACGTAGGGGACGGAGATGCTTGAGACGACAGCTTCAAAATGTTGCGTTTCGTACTCCTGACCAGCCGATAAAACTGCGTTCATGTAGTTGCCATTCGCGTCGCAGACGAGGTGAATTTTGGTTCCGCAACTCCCTCCCGCGACCACCTTACGTAACGATTATAAACCGATTTCCACTCCCCGTACCGTTCCGGCAAGTCGCGCCACGGCGATTCGGTTTCAGGAATCCCCTCAACACCATTGACATAAGTCCTTAAATTTAGCTGATTTTTTTGGATATTTTAGCCATCTTAAATTTTGAAGCATGGTGTCTAGCAGGATTTGTCGGTTTTTTCGTAGCGGGGGGGGGGAGTTTACGAAAACGTTTGAGCCAGGAATGGAATGCTTCGACAACCCGCGACGGGCATGGAAGTTGGGGTGTGTTCCAGTTCACGCTTTTCCGCACCGATGCCAGGAACGTAACCGGCAGCTTCGACGATAGTTTGGCGAACGATGTAACCCGCGTCCAGACAAAGGTTTAGGGAAAGTGCGGCATCTTCGTCTGGGGACACAAAACGTTCCGTGAGTAAAGGTGCCAACATGACGGAATCATGCCGGTTCGCTCGGCAAACGACGATGGAGAGTGGGA
Source organism: Planctomycetia bacterium (assembly GCA_030527185.1). Classification (GTDB taxonomy): domain Bacteria; phylum Planctomycetota; class Planctomycetia; order Pirellulales; family Thermoguttaceae; genus RGIG3701. The sequence goes on from JAUNBF010000126.1 coordinate 930, forward strand.
TACTGTGACCCTCCACCATCAAGGTAAAAACGGTATTTTCCTCCAAGACATTGGTTTTAGCCACCATTTTTTCCCGATCCGTTGGGTTGGTTTCGTCGAATTTGTTCAACTCAACTTCGCTGGAAGAGTGTGTCGCGTTCACACAAATGAAACCGTCTGTGCGGCGCCGATGACACCAGCCGCTTCCGTCACCCCCTGATTTACGCCTGTACTCGCCGTTTTTGTCCCTGCATTCCTCTTTCGCTGGAGCAGCGGTTTGGCGTTTATCCTCCTATCCTCCTTATTATCGCAAAGTATGGAAGGAAATTTGATTATTTTCGGATATATCCTTAACCGCAATTTGTCCATGGGTGGAAAGGGGACTGCTGGAAGTAGCCCAACTATGGCAAAACGATGCTTTCCTGGGCCAACATCTTCATGTCCGTTTGGTCGATGTCAATGAACAAAATCCACACGCGGTCGGTTTTTACCAACATTGGGGTTTTGTTCAGGAAAACTGTTCGCCATACGATTCTCTGGGACTCCCTTTTCCCATTTTTCATCGTCGCCTGATCGAAAAAATTGCCGTTTTCTCCAAACTGGGCAGATTAGAATCGAAAACGGCATTTCAAACAGGCAGGTGCCACGGTATTTACAACGTTTATTTTGACAGCTATTATTTTCCGGCCAAAATCAAATCGGCTGCCTGGCTCTGATATTCCATCGTCATGGCAATGCCTCCTTCCGGCTCCACGGTACACCAACTGTTGTAGCCAATTTTCTCCATTTCCTGACGCATTTGCGGCCAGTTCACACTCCCTTCCCGCAGACGGCACCAGCTTCCCCCCTGTCCGTTGGGATTCCGTTTGAAATCTTTCAGGTGAATGCGGCGGATATTTTTGCCCAGGTACTGGAACCACTCTTCCGAGTTGGCGTAAATCATGTGATTTCCCAAATCGACATAGGCCTGAATGTTGGGATGTTGGAAAGAGAGGATGAAATTGGCCGCGAAACGGGGATGCACCCACATGTTGTTCCAGACATTCTCAATCGCAATGACGATATTGTTCTTTTCCGCCACCGGGAGGAGGACTTCTTCAATCTGTTTTCGTGCCCGCTGCATTTCCTGGTTGTGGGCTTCGATATACGCCGTGTAGGGAGCGTTGTCGCCCGCCACGACTTTCTTCAACAGGTTGGTTTTTTCATCAAATTCCAACTGAAATTCCCACGGTTTGGGCATCGGCATCCCACCAATACGCCCAGGAACGAGCAAAACCGTATCGGCACCCAGAGCGGCCGCAATCTCAATCCTCTCTGGTGTATTTCCTCCCATGAGCGAATGGATGGTGAAGCCCATTTTGTCCGCGATTTTTTTGGCCGCCTGAGCTTGTGCCACGGTCAAATCCCGCATGACTTCCATCCCTTTGAAACCGTACCGAAGCATTTCTTCGATCGCCTTTTCATCAGGAACCGGGCCTAAAAAGGCTTTTTTCGGCTGAGTTTTGAAAACAGGTGTTTCGCCACGCAGAGGAAGTGTGGCCGAAGCGGCCAGCAACGCGGTGGATGTGAGGAATGTTCGTCGATTCATGATTTCTCCTTGTTGGTTTTTCTGTAGAAAATTTTCAGGCAATTTCCCCAAAAAACTCCCTGGAGGGAGCTTCTCCTATACCGGCCATTGTAACATGGAAAACCATCCCTGACAAGCAAGGATAGAGGGGGTGGGTGAATTTTTAGAAAATTTTTCTTTACTCCCGGAAAAACTACCAATCGGAGCCAGAGAGATCGCCCGCCTTGTACGTGAAAAGGCTGACGTAAACATCCGGGTCGGTCGAATCGCTGATAAAATGAACGCTTCCGTCGCAAAAACTGTGATTGCAGCCGCTGTTATGGAAGCTGTAAGTTTCGTTATTGTTGCAGTAATTCTGGAGCGGGAATTCATTCGTATCGTAATAAGCCAAATAATCGGCCCATTGAGAACCTTCGCAATTTTCGCTGAGATACTCGCCCGCCCGGTATTCACTGGGACGTCCGGCATCTTCAAAATAGAGCATGGACTGCGAGGTGCCATCCCGAATTTCCGCCATACTTCGTGGTCTGCGGAGTTCGCCGAAATCGGGGCTGAGGTACCAGGGAGAAAGCGCACTCTCCCAATATTCCTTGTGTTCGGAAGGGCGATTCTTAATGAGACCTTCGTCGATGGCCTTTTTAACCGAAGCGTACGCTACGCAAAGAAGCGTATCTGCCGCGTAATCCGAAATGTACGAATGCTGGTGTGGTGTCGTCGGGCACCGGAAGGGGGCAATATCCGTCTCGACAGCCGACTTGTTGGAAATGCCGGAAGTATTTACGCTTGTGTCATTCCAGTCCTTCGACAGGTCCAACTGATCATAAACAGCCTGTTGCTCTATTTGTGGCAGGATAAAAACCAGCCCGTTCCAATCCGCATAGGAATGGTTGTTGGTATTTCCCCTCGTGTAGGCAGGGGGCAATGTTCTGTGGCTAACCTCATAATTCAACATGGCCAGCGCAAGTTGCCGCATGTTACTGGAGCAGGACATCCGCCGAGCCGCTTCCCGTGCCTGTTGTACCGCAGGGAGCAGCAGGCCGACGAGCATTCCAATGATCGCAATGACGACCAGCAATTCTACCAGTGTAAATCCTTTTCGTTTCATGACTATCCTCATCTGATTCTTAAGTTCCTAATACTCAACGGCTTACTTCAAACGCGGAGGTAACGGGTTGCCCACGCCAGACTTGCGGACGATCCAGTCCCAGAACCCACGCAATCGTCGCGGCGGTATCGTAATTCACCACAACGTCCTGAATTTCGCCCGGTTTCACCCCCGCTCCGTAGAGGACAAACGGTGTCTCCATGTGGGAGAGCAAATCTTTTCCATGCCCCTTTTCCGAACCACCGTGGTCGGAGACGAAGACGACCAGCGTATCTTTCATCCAGTCCTTTTCCTCCAGGTATTTCAGAATCTCACCCAGGTGTTTATCGAGTTGCTGGACGGTTTTGTGGTACGCTTCCGACCCCCAGCCTTCTTTATGGCCGATGTTGTCCGGTTCGGAAAAGTAGATAAACGACAGAGTGGGACGATGTTCCAGAAATTCCAGGAATTTTTTCGTGGAAGCATCGTACTGATTGTCAAAAAATTGTTGGTACGTCAATTTCTCCGAATCGAGAAATTTATCGCACGTTTTCCAGGTGTACGTGAAAGCGGTCTTGGCCTCGGGCATCTGGCTATGCACGACGTAGAAAATATCGGGAAAACGGCCTCGTTCGGTCAAAACGCGGGAGGGAATATCGGGCGTCTCACTTCCCCACGTCCGATAACCGTGCAGTTCGGAACCCGCTCCCATCAGGATGGTACACCAGTTAATCGCACTGACGGAAGGCAACACGCACCTTGTTTTCAGCGTCCACGCCCCATTTTCCTTCATCCGTTTCAGATTCGGCACCTCATTCCAATCGACATAGGCGGAGCCGTAACCATCCCAGCCGATGAGAATCACCTGCTTCACACCGACGGGAGACTGGACAGGCACTTCTGCCCAAGCCGCCGCAACGATTCCCCACGCCATCAAACATCCCAGTAAACGTGCCATCTTAAATTTTCCTTCTTTTTTCGCGAATGAGCCAAAGTGCGCCGAGCAACAACAAAACGTACGTCCCCGGTTCAGGAACACCTTCCGGCTGTCCTGTGAGTGTGATCGATTGAAGCAGGGTATTGGTGTCAAAGCCCGAAAAATCGAAGGCAAAGTACGCTTCGCCGACCTCATTCAGGAAGTTGGAAATCAGCAGTGCGTTCTCCGCGTCTCCATCCTTTGCCGCCAAAATTCGGTCGATCGTCACATCCGCATTCTCGCCCAGATAATCTTCGCTGTTCAGCCATTCCACAAAATTGTCGATTTCACCTGGAAGCAGACCGCTCAAAACCAGTCTTGCCGAAATTGTGGAGGGGTCGGCTCCTGAAGTGTCTTTCAGGAAAATCCAACCCTGATTCAACGGGCTGTTAACCAATTCCAAATCAGGATTCAGCGTCGCGGTCAACGTATTATCCGCAGAATTCAACTGCCACAATCCGAAGTTCTCTGTCGGAACGCCGGAAAGACTGGTCGCCCCGGAAATCAGCGTATAGGTATTGCTATCCATCGCCACCATGCCGCCTGCCAGGCCGACGTTTACCTTATTATTCAGCGAAACCGCTCCCGTCGCCGCGATACTGGACAACCCGGTATTATCCGCCAGGAAGTTCAGGCTGGAAACGTTTCCTGCCGTGCTGTTGATGGTAATGGTACGGGTCTTGATCGTATTTTCACCACCGATCACCTGCATGACACCTGTAGAAGTGTTCGTATTTCCCAGAGTGAGCGTTCGACCTGTATTGTTAAATGTTGAGCCATTGCCGATATTCAATTCTCCATAAGCTCCTGACGCTACACCCAAAGTAGCGACCCCGTCGGTTTTCCTGCCAGTCAATGTTCCGTTGTCCAGATTGACAATTCCCGTCGAGTTCGTGGCTTGACCGATATATATCTGATTGGCAACCGAAAGGGAACTTCCGTCCTGAATTTGAAGTGTACCGGTAAGAGGTGTAGAAAAAGAATTGGTCTCCACAACATTCAGACCTCCGTCAAATGTCAGCGAACTCCCATTTTGGAGAATCACTTCGGCATCGGCAAAATAACCTACGGTAAATGTGCCAGGCGCCGTGACTGTGGAATGATCAAATACCGCACGTCCCTTTCCTTTTCCAGGAGTGTCGCGGGAATCGCCAACAATAAGGTGGTTCCCTAAATTTAATTGGGAATCCGTCACCAAAAGTTCGCCATCACCATACCATCCAACCTGAAGCCGGCCTTTGGTCGTCAAATTGGCTCCACCGGAAATCACCACGCGATCCACGAGGGAATCGAAGCTGCTCCCCTCGCCACCAATCTGAAAGGAACGCTCTCCTTTTGTCGCTTCCAATTTTGTTCCTGTACCGGTTATGTAAAGCGAATGGCCGAAAACCTGTACAATTTCCGAGTCGGTAAACGTTCCGCCAGTCATTCGGGCAGGATGAAGATGGGAGGCTCCGGCACTTTCTGCCCACGTATTGTAGGAAATAGCTCCTGGTGTAGCGTCACGGTAATCGAAATCCCCACCATCAGACAGGGTGACGCCAGCCACCTGCACACCCGAAGCAACGGTACTGAAATCCCAGGCTGTATATCCTCTTCCCGCGTAGTTTGTCAGGACTTCGTACTGGATGGCATTGCCGTTGAGCGTGAAATGGGTTTTTCCATAGTTCACCCCTTCAACTTGCCCTGCATTCATCGCGGCGACGAGCGTCTGGTAACTCGTTGCGTCCCCTCCCGAAAGAGCCAACGTCACCTGTTGCAAAACCTGCGACCCACCGTCGAGCGTTTTCCAGCCCGTGGAAGCTGGGGTGGATTGAAATTCTTCGCCTGCCAGTCTTGCCACGACCGCGGGATTGGCATGGGAAAGGCCCGTTTGAGAAGTTGCCCAAGTGGTATAATTTGTCGTGGTTGTCGGAACCACGATTTCCGCAGAGACCAGAGTTGG
>JAUNBF010000127.1 GCA_030527185.1 Planctomycetia bacterium
CCAATAGAACGTCATTCTGCCATTTCACCAACCCACCCCCCGCCCTATCGGGCGTACCCCTCCCAAAGGTAGGGGCTTTCCTTTCGTTTTCTGGAAATTCAAAGTGGAAGGAGTATACCAATGTTTATTCCCTCTTTCAGCACTGGAAACTACCTTCCCACTTCCAACCACCCCACGGCTAAAGCCGCACCCCTCCGAGGGTGGGGAATGGACGGGTGATGGGCGTAACTGGGGGGATAACTCCTATCCTAACATTTCATCGGCCAAAAATCAATAGGAGGAGGGAGAAAAAAGAGTGCCGAAACGCGAAATTCTTTAGAGAAAAGAAGGTTCCCGGAAAGATTTTCAGTTGAAATTTCAATATTATTGTTAGAATTAAAGAAGACTAATGTGAACGTTTTTCTAAATGAAAATTAGACGCTTTGAATTTTCAAAAACTTTTCCATAAGTGGATAAATTTCTATTGATACTCCATTGTAATTTTAAGAAATCATGTTAAAATTGGAGCATCTATCTATATTGTTTTATCAATTGATACAGGAAACCATAAAACAATACGGAGACTTTGGAGAGGAGTTAAAAAATATGGCATGTACAACGCAATGCGTTCCGTTCCGTGGGACGCCGGAGCAGGAAGCGGCCCTGAAACAGGTGATCGCCGATCTGAAAGAGACACAGGGAGCCTTGATGCCGATCATGCAGCAGGCTCAGAATATTTATGGTTATCTGCCGATTGAGGTGCAGACGATCATTTCGGACGAGCTGGGGATTCCCCTGGAGAAGATTTACGGCGTGGCGACGTTCTACTCCCAATTTGCCCTGCAACCCAAAGGCAAATACCAGATTTCGGTCTGCCTGGGGACGGCCTGTTATGTCAAAGGGGCTGGCGAGGTGATGCAGGAATTGGAGAAGCAGTTGGGGATTGCCAACGGGGAATGCACACCGGATGGGAAATTCTCGCTGGATTCCTGCCGATGCGTGGGAGCGTGCGGACTGGCACCGGTGATGATGATTGGGGAGGATGTTTACGGACGTCTGACACCGGATCAGATTGCGGGAATTTTGGCCAAATACGAATAAACTGCCATGATGCCGGAAATTTCGTTGAATTTGCTGGACGTGGCGGAGAATTCCACACGAGCCGGAGCGAAACGGGTGAGGATTGAGGTGACGGTCGATACTGCGGCCGATCGGCTGACGATTCTCATTCAGGACGATGGTTGTGGAATGACACCCGAACAGGTGGCGCATGTGACAGACCCTTTTTTCACGACGCGCACCACACGGAAAGTCGGTTTGGGAGTTCCGTTTTTGAAATACGCGGCGGAGAGTACCGGAGGGGCGTTTTCCATCACGTCGGAAGTCGGCGTGGGAACGACAGTAACGGCCACTTTTGGGCTTTCCCATATAGATCGGATGCCGTTGGGAGACCTGACGGGGACGATTCATACGTTGGTTGTCTATCACCCGGAGGTCGATTTTGTATACAAGTATCAATACAACGAATCCTCCTTTACGCTGGACACCGAGGCATTCCGCCAGATATTGGGAGACGTTCCGCTGGATAGTCCAGAAGTATCTCAATATATAAAAGAATATTTGACAGAAAATAAGCAGGAAACGGATCACGGCGCGATGATTTAAGATCGCACAAAGAGGAGAGTAAAAAATGAAAACGCTGGAAGAATTGAAAGCGATACGCGAAAAGATGCAGAGTCAAGTGGCGATGCGGGCGGAAGACCAGACGCAGACACGTGTGGTGGTCGGCATGGCAACTTGCGGGATTGCCAGTGGTGCCCGTGCGGTATTGACGAAGTTGGCCGATTTGGTTCAGGAAAAAGGTCTGACGGACAAGATTACCGTGACGCAGACCGGCTGCATTGGTCTGTGCCAGTACGAGCCGATTGTGGAGGTGCTGGAACCGGGAAAGACGAAGGTGACGTATGTCAAGATGAACGCGGAAAAAGCGGAAGAAGTGATGGAACGTCATTTGGTTGGCGGCCATGTGGTGGAAAAATATACGCTGGCTTCAGTGGACCTTAAATAATACGGAGGAGAATAAATGTATCGTTCACATGCACTGGTTTGCGGCGGAACAGGTTGTACTTCCTCCGGGAGCGTACAGATTTTGGAAACGCTGAAATCGGAATTGGAAAAACATGGTTTGACGGAAGAAGTGGCGGTCGTTCAGACCGGTTGTCACGGTTTGTGTGCCCTGGGGCCGATCGTGGTGATTTACCCCGACGCGACGTTTTATTCGCAAGTCAAACCGGAAGACGTGCCGGAGATTGTTTCCGAGCATCTGCTCAAAGGGCGTGTTGTCCAGCGACTGGTCTACCAGGAAACGGAAGCGGACGGCAAGGTCAAGGCGTTGGCAGACACCGACTTTTATCGGAAGCAGCACCGGATTGCGTTGCGGAACTGCGGCGTGATCAACCCGGAAGTGATCGAGGAATACATTGGAACGGGGGGTTATGAGGCGTTGGGAAAAGTCCTGACGGAGATGACGCCGGACGATGTGATTCAAACGATCCTCGACAGCGGCCTGCGGGGACGTGGCGGCGGTGGCTTCCCGACCGGTTTGAAGTGGAAACTGGCGAAAGGAAACGTGGCGGATCAGAAATACGTCTGCTGCAACGCGGACGAAGGCGACCCAGGAGCGTTCATGGATCGTTCGGTGCTGGAAGGCGACCCGCACGCGGTTTTGGAAGCGATGGCGATTGCCGGTTACGCGATTGGCGCTTCGCAGGGCTTCATTTACGTCCGTGCGGAATATCCGATTGCGGTGGAACGTCTCAAGATTGCGATTCAGCAGGCACGTGAAATGGAACTGCTGGGGAACAACATTTTCGGAACCGACTTTTCGTTCGACATTGACCTGCGGCTGGGTGCCGGAGCGTTTGTGTGCGGTGAGGAGACGGCGTTGATGACGTCGATCGAAGGAAATCGTGGCGAACCCCGTCCGCGTCCGCCATTCCCGGCTCAGAAAGGTCTCTTTGGCAAGCCGACGATTCTCAACAATGTGGAGACGTACGCCAACATTCCGCAGATCATTCTCCACGGAGCCGAATGGTTCGCGTCGATGGGAACGGAGCGGTCGAAGGGGACGAAAGTCTTCGCGTTGGGTGGCAAAATCCACAACACCGGTCTGGTGGAAATCCCGATGGGAACGACGCTGCGGGAAGTGATTGAGGAAATCGGCGGTGGCATCCCGAACGGGAAGAAATTCAAGGCGGCTCAGACGGGCGGACCGTCGGGTGGCTGCATTCCGGCGTCGCATTTCGACATTCCGATCGACTACGACAACCTGATCGAGATTGGCTCGATGATGGGTTCCGGGGGACTGATCGTTTTGGACGAAGACAACTGCATGGTTGACATTGCGAAATTCTTCCTGGAATTCACGGTGGAGGAATCGTGCGGCAAATGCACGCCGTGCCGTGTGGGAACCCGTCGGATGATGGAGCTTCTGGAGAAGATTACGAAAGGTCAGGCGACGATGGAAGACATCGACAAGCTGGAAGACCTCTGCTATTACATCAAGAGTAACTCGCTTTGTGGTTTGGGTCAGACGGCCCCGAATCCGGTTCTTTCCACGTTGCGTTATTTCCGGGATGAGTACGAAGCGCATATCCAGGATAAGCGTTGTCCGGCAGGCGTTTGCAAGGCGCTGTTGTCGTACCACATCGACGGAGAGAAGTGCAAAGGTTGTTCCCTGTGCGCCAAGAACTGTCCGACGCAGGCGATTTTCGGCGAAATCCGCAAGCCGTACAAGATCGTGCAGGACAAGTGTATCAAGTGTGGAGCGTGCATGGAAAAATGTAAGTTCGGAGCCATCTACAAAAAATAAACGAGGAGAATCGGAATGGAAAATATTACAATTAAAATCAATGGGGTGGAGGTATCGGCACCTGCCGGCTCGACCATTCTGGAAGCGGCTCGTTTGGCGCATATCGAGATTCCAACGCTCTGCTTTTTGAAGGAAATCAACGAAATCGGCGCCTGCCGGATTTGTGTGGTGGAGGTGAAAGGGGCGAGGAGTCTGGTCGCGGCCTGTGTATATCCGATCAATCCGGGGATGGAGGTCTGGACGAACACGCCGAAAGTGCTGGATTCTCGGAAAAAGACGTTGCAGTTGCTCCTTTCCAACCACGACCGGAAGTGCCTTTCGTGCGTTCGCAGCGGCCATTGCGAGTTGCAGACGCTGGCGGTGGAACTGGGCGTGGACGACGAAGGTTACTACGATGGTTCGCGAACGCCGTCGGAAATCGACGAGAGTGCCGTTCACATGATTCGGGACAACAGCAAGTGCATTTTGTGCCGACGTTGTACCGCCGTGTGTGAGCATACGCAGAACGTCGGCGTGATTGGCGCGAACGAACGTGGTTTCAACACCCAAATCGGCTCCGCGTTCAACATGGGGCTGGGGGAGACGAGCTGCGTTTCGTGCGGCCAGTGCATTGCGGTCTGCCCGACGGGGGCGTTGAGCGAAAAAGACCAGACGGCCGACGTTTTCGCGGCGATTGCCGACCCGACGAAACATGTGGTCGTCCAGACCGCGCCGGCCGTGCGAGCCGGATTGGGCGAAGCGTTTGGGTATCCGATTGGAACCAACACGGAAGGGAAAATGGCCGCGGCGTTGCGACGTCTCGGTTTTGACAAGGTTTTCGACACGAACTTCAGTGCCGACCTGACGATTATGGAAGAGGCGACGGAATTTCTGCACCGCGTTCAGGAAGGGGGCGTTTTGCCGCTGATTACGTCGTGTTCCCCTGGCTGGATCAAGTATTGTGAACACTATTTCCCCGATATGACGGAGAATCTTTCGAGCTGCAAGTCCCCGCAGCAGATGTTTGGCGCGATTGCGAAGTCGTACTACGCGGAAAAGATGGGGTGGGACCCGAAAGATATTGTCTGCGTTAGTATCATGCCGTGTACGGCGAAGAAATTTGAAGTGCAGCGTCCCGATCAGGCAGCCAACGGCGTCCCGGATGTCGATTTTGCGTTGACGACGCGGGAATTGGCAAGGATGATCAAGAAAGCAGGTCTGAAATTTGAAGATTTGCCGAATGAGGAATTTGACGCTCCGTTGGGGCTGGGCACAGGAGCTGCCGTCATTTTCGGTGCCACGGGAGGCGTGATGGAGGCCGCGTTGCGAACGGCTGTCGAAACGCTCACGGGCGAGGAATTGCAGAATCTCGATTTCGTCGATGTTCGCGGCACGAAAGGTGTCAAGGAAGCGACGTACAACGTGGCTGGGATGGATGTGAAAGTGGCGGTCGCGTCGGGACTGGGCAATGCGAAAGCGTTGTTGGAAAAAGTCAAGTCCGGCGAAGCGAATTACCACTTCATCGAAATCATGGGCTGTCCCGGTGGTTGTGTCAACGGTGGTGGCCAGCCGCAGCAGCCTGGGCATGTCCGCAACACGGTCGATATTCGGGCGTTGCGTGCCCAGGTGTTGTACGATTCCGACAAGGAGAATCCGATTCGTAAATCGCACGAGAATCCCGCGGTGAAAGAACTCTACGATACCTACCTTGGCAAGCCGGGGAGTGAGAAGGCCCATCATCTGCTTCATACCACGTATGTCAAGCGGACGGTGAACTAGAGCCTTGTGAAATGGAAGAAAGAGTTTTCCCAAGCCCCTCCCTCCGTGGCAGGGGCTTTTTTTTGTTCTTCGGAAAAAGTTTTCATTCTCTGTGGAAATATTCCTCCAGCCATACGTTATGAAACGTCGGCCATTATGCGACTCCTCTTTACGCTACAAACGAAATTTCCGGCGGTATTGATTGGGAGTCATGTTCATGCGATCCCGAAAGAGATGGTGCAGGTGGGTAGGGTTTTGAAAACCCGCTTTGAGTGAGATGGTTTCCACGGTCAGTTCCGTTTCACAAAGTAACTGGCACACGGTTTGGATTCGTGTTTTCTGGATTTCCTCCAATAACACTCTTCTTTCCCATTGGGGCAAATCCTCCTTGAAAAATCGAAGCAAACCATAGAGTGTTTTCGTAACTCATTGAAAAAACGCAAGTTACAAAAAGTCCTCTTGGGAAAAATTCCTTTTCTTCTCGTTGGCTCATGTATCCGGCAGTATAAAAAATTATGAAAAAAAATTCACCCCCCCCCTTGACAAAATAGGTAAAATTGTTCTTTTTCTGAACATTTTGGGCATTTATTTTCATTAACAACACCTGCATATCGACGCGAGAGACTATTTCTGATTCCCACCAGAACCCTACCGACTCCAAAACTTTCCGCAGCGTTTCCACCGCCTTGAACAAATCCGTGCGAGCCAAACACTCAAAACCGAACCGCACACGTACCGGAATGACACCCTTTTTCCCGCTACTGTGGATGTAAACTTTCACGCCGCGACTTTCAATAACCCACTTATATTTGAAGAAACCACAGCTTGCCCCCGTCG
>JAUNBF010000128.1 GCA_030527185.1 Planctomycetia bacterium
ACTTTCACATCTGACCTCAGGCCGACACTCACGCCAACCCCTGCCGAACTCTCGCCCGACCTATCGAATTTCATCCGACCCGCCGAACTCTCGCCCGAACCCGACTGAAAGCTCTTTATTACCGCTCTCAATCATGGTCACTAATATACACAACTTCAAACTTATTACAAGGGGGGGACGTTAAAATTTTCTCAAATTTAACATAAATGCTTATATTTCAATGACTTGTAAAATTAAAATACTTTACTAATCATCCCTGAATATCTCTTTGTCAACCTCTTTCGACACGTTTCCTTTCTTTTTTCATGGCCTTTTCATTTTCTGGAGACGTGTCATTATTACTAAACCTTCATCGTTCCTCGTCATCCTTCCACCCTTTGCTCATCGGACAACTTGTCTAGGGTATTTCTAAAAAATTCTCTCCTTTTTTTCTTTATCTCGGCGAGAATCCTTCTTTCAAATGTTTGCCGAGAAAAAAACGGGAACGTAGTAAACAAATTCCAGAGGTGCCCCAACCAGAGAAAACCTGCCAGATAACACAATCCCTACAATCGTTACAACAAACCGCGAACCTCCTGAAATACCGGATTTTCCCGCTTTTCATCCAAAGTCACCCCCTATTTTTTCCGATAGGGATAATAGTCAAGGTTTTCTTTACTCATTGGAAAGATATTTTGGAATTTTTCCAAATTTATCCGAAGAACGACTTAACTTCTTCGTGAAAAATTGCCGATTTTAATAATACCCCTCTATTCGTGAGAATATTGGGGCTGATGGTGTATGTGGCAATATCTCAAAAAAGAGTCTTTGGCTGTTTTTTGCGTCTGTTTCCGCATATCTCCACCCTATTTTCAGAAATTGCGTGGACGGTCTGCCCTGAGTACGACTCGGAAACGGTATTTTCTGCAAATATCCTTCCAAGGCCATTCTTTGAACTTTTCAGGGAAGAGGTCTGGACTCCCGGCAAGCAAGGACGTTTGCCCAAAACAAAATCATGTTCGTTGAATCCGCTCCTTTCAGGAACCCTTGGATCGGGGAAAATTGCAGTGAGGCAGTATCCATGGCAGGGGAAGGGGAAGGTCTGGACAACGAGTCCAAGGAACGCGAAGTACATGGAGGAATCAATGGTCGCAGCAACTCCCAGTCCGGAAACCGTTGCACAGTGGTGGGAAGAATACAAAGCGGATGTGTCCGATCAAAACAAACGCAATCGTCTGGTGGAAAATTATCTCCCCCTGGTTCGTTACCATGCTCAAAAGGTATGGATGCGATTGCCGGATGGTGTTGATTTGGATGATCTTACATCGGCAGGTGTGTTTGGATTGATGGACGCGATTGATGCCTTTGATTTATCGAGGGATGTCAAGTTTGAAACGTATTGCGCACCGCGAATTCGGGGTGCGATGCTCGACGAATTGCGAAATATGGACTGGGTACCACGGTTGGTACGAACGAAGGCAAAAAAAATCAATGAAGCGACCAAATTGCTCGACGATAAGCTTGGAAGAAAGCCTACCGAAGCGGAAATTGCGGATTATCTTGGAATCTCTTCTGATGAATTTGAAAAAATGTCGCGCGAGGCGAATACCGCGACAGTCGTCAGTTTGAATAAAAAACTCTGCGAAACGGATGGTTCCAAAGAGGTCAGTGAACTCGACGTGCTGGAAGACCAGCGTGGCGAAGACCCCACCAGCCGACTCCAGAAAATCGATACCATGCGGCTGGTTACGAAAGGACTCAAACGGAACGAACGGCTCATTTTGCTTCTCTATTACTACCAGGATATGACGATGAAAGAAATCGGAATGACGCTCGATTTGAGTGAAAGCCGTGTCAGCCAGATCCATAGCAGTATTGTCCAGCGACTCCAGGGAACACTCAGTGAGCGAAAACCGGAATTCACGTCTTAAACGGCGCATGGAGAATGTGGTCAGAAATTCCGGGAAAACGGTTTTTGCCGGAACTACGCGGACGCAACATCCACGGTTCCATCCTTCCCCCTTCAGGCAGAGGAAGGAGTGGCACCTTGATGATGGATTGGTTTTGCGGAGTATTAGGACGGCGACTTTTCGGAAGATTTGTTTTTATAGTCGGTTTCGTAAAATCCTGTTCCTTTGAAAATGATTCCCGCGCATGGCCCGATGACACGTTTGGCCTGTTTTTTGCCGCAGACGGGACATTTCATGGTGGTTGGGGCGTGGAAGGACTGTATTTCCTCAAACTCATGGCCGCAACCATCACATCGATAACTATAAGTCGGCATAAACCCACCTCCTTTAAGGAAAATCTTCACCACCACGGCAAAAGGGATTGCAGCGTAATATCCGCCATGCTCCCAGAATACTGCCGTAGCAAAAACCGTATTTCCGAACGGCCAGAATGTAATATTCGCTGCACGTCGGATGGAAACGGCACTGCCGTCCCAGGATGGGGCTGAGCGTTTTCTGATAAATCCGAACCAGGAAAATGGCGGTACTGGCCGGAATGTTCCAAATCCACCTTTTCCAACTCATTCCCCAACCCTTTCTGTAGAGTTCTTGCTAATTATATCCTTTTTTAATTTTTTGACAACGAGGCGGAATAATTTTTTCAGCGATTTTTCATAATCTCGCATGATGTCACTGCGTTGCTGCTTACCGGGAACCACCACGATATCCAGGTTTTCCGGCAATTCCGTGCGACTTCTCCGAAACGCTTCCCGAACCAGACGTTTCCATCGATTTCGCTTTACCGCGGAGCCGTATTTCCGCGAAATCGACAGACCCAGACGCGACTTTGCCAGGCCGTTACGTCTTCCAAAAACTAGAAGAAGCCCGTCTCCCGCCATGCAACGATTGGCGAAAACGTTCTGAAAATCTCGTGTCGAAGGTAAGTTTTCTTGCGGATTCAACGGGAATGGTTCAGGAATGAAGGGTTGTGGTTGACAGCCGTAAGGTACGATGGTTCAGGAGGTCACGAAGTTGTCTCAAAACCGAGCCAATACTCCACCTGCCGACAAAGCCACGCGAAGGGGAGAATCGTCGCGGTCAGGAGTGTAATGCCCAACCACTGTTGCCAACTCAGTGCCACGGTTCGGAAAATGGTGCCGATTTCCATGTAACCGCTGGCTTGCACCATGAACACCTGCACCACGGTGATGACGAGGACGATTTCCATGAAAAGGCGGTTTTTCGTGAGGAGTTGGAAGGGGGATTCTGAGTGCATGAGCGACCGGCAGTTGAATTTGTGCCAGAACTGGAACATGACGAAAATGGTGAAAAAGACGGTCAGGGCAGGGATATTTCCCGCATACGTCGGCGACTGGCCGAAGGCAAAATGTTGCGTTTCCGGTAAAAACCAGCCACCTTTCAGGGCGGCAAAAAGGATGATAACCTGAAACAGACTGTTCGCCAGAATCGAAAAAAGCATCGACGGCGTGATGATGTGGGCATCGCGTGAAATGGGACGCTGGTGCATATAATACTGTCGCGGTGGGTCGGTGCTGTAACCAATAGCGGCGAAGGTATCCATAATAATATTGATCCACAACAACTGCGTGACCGTAAACGGAAGCGGCACCCCCACCATCGGTCCCAGAAGGGCACAAATCAGCGCCACGACATTGACCGAGAGTTGGAATTGCAGAAAACGCTGGATATTGTGGTAGAGCGTCCGACCCCAGTGTACTCCCGTGACGATACTTTTGAAATTGTCGTCCACAAGGATAATATCGCTCGCTTCCTTGGCAACTTCCGTGCCGGTAATTCCCATTGACAGGCCAACATCCGCCCGTTTGAGTGCCGGAGCGTCGTTCGTGCCGTCCCCCGTCATGGCGACGACCTCTTTCACACGCTGAAGAGCCTTCACCAACCGCAATTTATCCGACGGCGTGGAGCGTGCCAGCACCCGCAACCGACGTGCCACATCGGGGAGTTCCTCTTCCGAAACGTCGGCCAGATCGTCGCTGGTGAGAACGAGTTCCTCCGTATCCGGCTCGTGCGTCAGAATCCCCGCATTTTTCGCAATGGCAACGGCGGTGGGGAGCGCGTCGCCAGTTATCATTTTCACCTGAATCCCCGCTTCCCGACACGTCCGCACCGCTGGCGGCACCTCCGCGCGAATCGGATCCATGATACCGACGAGTGCCAGGAGGGTGAAGTCGTTTGGGATCGAAAATTCGTCCTCGGAAGGTTTTTCCTCCGAATTTCGCTCGGCAATTGCCAGAATCCGCAGCGCTTCCCCCGACGCTTTCTCAATCGCCATGCGCAGCGTTTCCCGATACGTCTCCATCGGACGCACCGTTCCGTGGAGCGAAACGCCGGAACACTTCTCCAGAACCCGTTCCGGGGCACCTTTGAGATAAATCGTGTAATTTTCCGACCGCTGGACACAGACGAACGACATTTTTCGCTGGGAATTGTGCGAAAGTTCCCACATCCGTGGATACTTTTCCCGATGCGGGTGGTAATCGACGCCGGACTGGTGCAAAAAAGCGAGCAAAGCACATTCCGTCGCGTTGCCGATGCGCTGGATCCCCTCGTCACTCACGTCCAGATTCCCGGTGGAATTGACGCAGACACCTTCCGCAAATCGTTCCCATTCGGGGGTTTGCGTGAATTGGGAAATCGCCTCACCACGGTATTCCCGCCAGGCTTCTTCCGCCGCCGACGGTGCGAAAAACCAGACCGGCTGCATTTGGTTCTGCGTGAGCGTCCCCGTCTTGTCCGAGCAGATAATCGTCGCAGAACCGATCGTTTCCGACGCGACCAGTTTCCGCACCAGGCAGTTTTCCCGTGCCATTTTCATCATGTTCATCGCCAGACTGACCGTCACCATCATCGGCAACCCTTCCGGCACCGACACGACGATGATCGTTACGGCAATGACGAACGAAATCAGGACGTTCTGGAGCAAATTCACCGCCTCGGCGTCCCAATCCAGCCCTCCCGCCACCGTTTCCGGCAGGAAAATCATCCCCCACAGGCACATCCCGACAATCCAGATGGCTGCCATCGCGGGAATCATCGCCAGCAAGGAGAGGAGCGGCGAACGCCATTGCAAATCGAGGCTGCGGAAAAACGGTTTGAGCAAAAGCCGCAGTGCCACCCACCCCAAAACGACCGAAACCGCCCCCAGCAGGAGCGTTTCCGTCGTCTCTTTGCAAAACTCCTTCAAAAGCGGCGTTTCCAGGCACGCTTTCACCGCCATGACGGTAAAAATGACCATCGCGGCCGTCACGCCGAGAACGCTGATCTGCTTCGTCAACCGCGTCAGCTTCCCCACCAACGGCGTCGGTGCCTTGCTCTCGTCGTCCGCCAGATTCCCCGCAATTTTCCCCATTTCCGTCGAATCCCCCACCGCCGTGACCAACATCACGCCATGGCCGTCGTTGATCATCGTCCCCTTGAAAACACGCTGATTTTCCGCAAAGCCACCCTCTTTGGCCGACTTTTGGAACGCGGAGAGCCAATCTTCCGACTCGCCAAGCGTACTGGCCAACTTCTCCACCGGTGCCGATTCCCCCGTCAAAATTGCCTGATCGACCAGCATTCCCGTCGATTCCAGCACCACGCCATCCGCCGGAATTTTGTCCCCCAGATGAAGCTGCACACGGTCTCCCACCACCAGTTCGTGAATCGAAACTTCCTGAATCCGCCCACCGCGAAGGACTTCAATCTGGATGTCGTCCTTCACCTTGTTGAGCATTTCAAACGCTTTTTCGCTGTTACGTTCGCTGTAATACCCCACGAGCGTCGCCAGTCCGACTGCCAGAAAAATGCCAATCGAGTCCATGAAACCGGCATGTTCGTTCCCGATCACCCACTTTTCCACCCCCGCCATCGCCAGCGAAACAAACGCCGCGGCCAGCAGGATTTTGATCGTCGGATCGTTGAACTTTTCCAGAAGCTGCTTCCACCACGGCGTTCGCGGAGGAGGTGTCAGCTCGTTCCGTCCGTATTTCTCGCGAGATTCCGCCACCTGAGCCGCGGTCAATCCCTCCTTTTTCTCAACAACCAGTTCTCCCAGCCGAAAGGACTTTACCAGGTCACTCATATTTTCTTTTTCTCCAGATGAAAAATTCCTGCCAATTTTCGCCATTATACCAGAAATTCTCCCCATGAACAGGCCATGGTTAAATTGGTCATTATACCGCCCTTGGAATTCCAGGAAAACGAAAGAAAAGCCCCGCCCAAAGGGATGGGTTTTGTGGAGTAAATCCGAAAAATTCAAGGGGATGAAGTATACCAAAAACAGGAAAAACAGTCTCTCCGAAAAGAAAACCATTTTTCCTGATTATTTTG